>JAJBUT010000169.1 GCA_020860185.1 Lachnospiraceae bacterium
GAAAGGTGTTGTAGCATTTCTGTAGTTGGTTGAAAGCATCGGCCAGTTCCAGATCAGTGTTGATCCGGAGAATGGAGGAAGTTCCTGATACAGCATCATTGTCCTGTTCGAAACTATCATTTGGTGCGCCATCGCAGAAGCAGAGAATAGTTCCGTTTTGTGGACATTGTATATGGATCTCCTCCGGTTTCTCATCCGTGACATAGAGATATTCCGCTGACAGTTCTTTCGGATGGCGCGGCAGAAGCTGTATGCCGGAGATGACCTGATTGCCGGAGGCGTATGTCAGTTCTGCATTTTGTGGTTGTTGCTGATGTTCCTGAAAAAACAGAGTCAGGATCATTTCTAATGTGATTTTCATGGCATGTTTCTTCCCTTTTCAATTCTATAAGGTGTCATTGGGGTTTTTATAATTGAGTAGGAGACGGTTTTTGCCTCTTACTCGCTGCGCGGGGTGCGAACAGCGTAGCTGTCATATTTCTTACGCACCCCTGTGCATCCAATATAACATACCCCCGGGAAAATACAATATTGTAATATCTTACAAAAACCCTGCAATCTAAAAATGCTTAAATTGGATAAAGCGGAAATGAAATTAGCACTTACCTCTGTTACAATTTGTCTGACACAAAAAAGTACGGCAAATGGTAAGGAGGTTTTTATGGAGAACGTACCGAAAAAACGGGTACCGGTTACGGAGGAGGAAAAGCAGAGAAGCTATTACAAATACTTCGAGCAGGATATGGCTCCGGCACCGCAGGAAAGCTATGCGGCAATTCTTGCCGGTCCGCTGACGCCGGACAAGGTGCTTCCGTTTCAGGAGAGGAACCGGTTATTTGAGCCGGGTTATTCAGAGGGGGAGATTGGCTGGGCGATCCTGCCGGACGGAACCGGATATTTGGCAAATCTCACAAAAATGCCGGGTGTGACGGCGGAGATGCTGAACTGGTTTTTCGCATGGCACGGACTGGACAATCTGCGCTACAAGATCTGGAATCCGGAGGATCACTATGAGGCAGTGACACAGAACCGTGTGCGGGCGCTTGATCCGGATCTGACATATTCCGAGAGGCTGTGGGATACGACGCATGAGATCCTGGAGGATACCGGTATGGGTCCGGACCGGATCGTGATCAATTTTAAATATCCGGGCGATCTGGGATTTAAGGCTGATCTCATTGGTACGGAAGCCTGTTCGACGATCATCTGCGGCAAAGGATACGGGAAGGGACAGCCGCCGTTTGCCGTGCCGCCCACCTTTATGACGCATTTCGCCCGCGACATTGAGGGAGGCATTGAACTTCGCTCCCGTTTCTGGATGGGCTGGACGTATGAGAAAGGTCAGGATGTGAAGGTGCTGCCTGACGGTATGCGCTACCCGGATATGGCGGCCATGTCTCTGGCACTGCACTGCGCAAAGGAATATCATAATCTGGCGGCCATCCTGCCTCAGCTTTATGCAGAAGAAAAGGACAACTGGTTACAGGGGGTGACGAGATGATCTATACAAATCATAAGATAGAATTCGATGAGAGCAAATGTGTGGGATGCCAGATCTGCTACAAAGCCTGTTTTGTGGATGTCATCCGTTGGGATGCTGAGAAAAAACGCCCGATTTTCCAATATGTGGAGGACTGTGAGCATTGTAACTACTGTGAAGTGAAATGTGCGAAGGGCGCGATCAGAGTGATTCCGGATTATTCCAGCCAGAGCTTCCGGCAGACATTTGACCGTTACGCGAAGAGAGGATGAAACGGTTCCCGGACAATTCGCCGATTACAGACTCATATATATGTGCTGAAACAGAATCGGGAAGCATCTGTAAAAACAGGTGTAAGGGAAGGAAAATGGAGGATTATAATGAATAAAATAGAAATAAAGCAGGAAAGGGTTTCCGCCGACATTCTGATCATCGGCGGCGGTATCGCCGGACTGACCGCGGCAATCACTGCGAAGGAAGAAAATCCGAATGTGGATGTGCTGATCGTGGAGAAACAGACCTCCGGCTATTCCGGAAAAGCCAACAAGGGCGGCGGCGTGCTCCAGTATTTTGATCTGGAGAAAACAACGCCGGAGATGTTTAATGAATATCACGCGAACTGTGTGGGCGGTTATCTGGCAAATCAGAACCTGTTGAAAAAGTATGTGGCGATGAACAATGAGCTCCTGGACAAGATGGAGTCCTGGGGCGTGAAGATTCCGAAAAAACGTATTCCGACCGGCCCCATGACCTATATGGTCGGCGTGGATCTGGATCTGACACTTCAGATGAGAAAGACCGCGACAAAGATGAAGGTTCGCTTTATGGATAAGACCACGGTTTCGGATCTGCTGACCGCGGACGGGAAGATCGCCGGGGCGGTGGGCTACAGCATTATCGACGGAACCTTTTATGTATTTGAGGGTAAATCCGTGATTCTGTGCACCGGCAGCCAGAATTACCGTGTGGCTCCGATGTGGAGCAACGGCAGGGGCGACGGTATCGCGGCGGCATATCGTGCGGGCGCACAGATGCGCAATCTGGAGTTCGGCAATTTTGCGCAGCTTTACCGTGTCAACAGCAACCGTGAGTGTGTGTTCGGTGAAAATGTGATGTATGACGCTTACGGCGAGAATATCACAAAGAACTTCCGGCGTTTCCCGGAGGCAGACATCAGCTCAAGCGCTGTAGCGGAGTGGTATAATCAGGTGTCGGCCGGAAGAGGACCGGTGTACCTGCATCCGATGGAGAGCGAGACGACGAAGAATGACACGATGATGTTCTATATCTGGGATCGCCCTTATGGCCTGCCGTTCTGGAAAATTGATTTTGAGAAAGGCGCGACCGTGGACGGCGCGGAGGATGAGAACAAGTGGGAGGTTATTCCCGGATTTGTAGGTGAGCAGTCTCCGGTAAAAGTGGATGAAGAGATGGAAACGACGATTGCCGGCATGTTTGCGGCAGGCGATGTCTGCTATGACGGTTCCTGCGCACCGGGCGCGGTTCCGGCGCCTCCCGGAAGAAACAGGGGATCCGGCATCCTGAACGCGGTGTTTGCCGGCGTGATCAGCGGACAATCCGCGGTAAAATATGCCGCGGCGAACGAACAGCAGCCGATTGACGGGATGAAGACGGATGAATTGAAAGAAGCCGCTTATGCACCGCTGTTCCGCGAGGATGGTGTGACGGCGAAGGAAGTCATTGATAAGATTCAGGATCTGGTTTGCCCGATGGAGAATTCTGTGTACATGAGCCAGCATCGTCTGGATGTCTGCCTGCGGAAGCTGGAGAAGATCAAACCGATGGTGGATCAGTTGAAGGCAGAAGATTTTCACGGACTTCTCTCCTGTCATGAGGCGGAGGCGATGGTACTTTCCGCGGAGATGCAGTTTAGGGGAGCGTCCATGCGCAAGGAATCCAGAGGCTGGTTTTTGAGAGAAGATTATCCGCAGATGGATAATGAAAACTGGCTGAAGTGGATCGTCTGCGAGAATGATAACGGCGAGATGAAATTCTCTACGGAGGATGTGCCGATCGGAGACTATCAGGTACAGCCGCCGAGGTTTCAATAATTATAACAGGAGGGACTTATGAACAGAGTATGTGAAATTTTAGGAATCGAAAAACCGGTCATTCAGGGACCGATGGCATGGATTTCCACGGCGCCGCTGGTATCCGCCGTATCCAACGCGGGCGGTCTGGGCGTGCTGGGCGTCGGCTTCGCGCCGGAGCCGTTCATTCGTGAGCAGATCGAGGCGACGCGCTCCATGACGGATAAACCGTTCGGCATGAATGTGATCATGCTGCCGGAGAATCTGGAGCATGTGACAAAGATTGTTGTGGACATGAAGCCGCCGGTGATGTATGCGGATACGATTGCAGGACTGGATCCGGCTCTGTGCAAAAAGTATTTTGATATCTGGCACGAAGCAGGCTGCAAAATCGTGGTGAAAGCATCCTTCATTGCAGATGCGAAAATCGCCGCGGAGGCTGGCTGCGATGTGATGATCGTAAAAGGCTGGGAAGGCGGCGGCCATGTGACCTTCGAGGCGACGACGGTGCTGGTGCCGCAGGCGGTTGATCTGCTGGATATTCCGGTCGTGGCCAGCGGCGGTCTGGCGGACGGCAGAGGTTTCGCGGCGGCGATTGCCATGGGCGCGGAAGGCTTTGAGATGGGAACCGCGTTTATGGCGGCGAGCGAAAATGTGGTGCATCCGAATGTGAAGAAGGCGGTGATCGAGGCGGGCGATATGTCCACCGTGATCACAGGTTATTGCACGGATGAACCCTGCCGTCAGATC
>JAJBUT010000213.1 GCA_020860185.1 Lachnospiraceae bacterium
TCTCGAAGAAAAATCCGGCGCACTATTTAAAAGTTATTTCTTAACAGTTCCTAAGGAACTGTCACAAAATTACACAGGAAATATTACTCTGACATGAGAAGCGGTCTTTCGGGACCGCTTCTTTCTGTGCATAGAAAAAGAAATATCACAGATACTAATTCAGAATGAAAAAATGATCTGTTTATGATAGATGCGGAGGTTTTTATGGACAAAGAATCAGAAAACAAAATGGATAAAGTGGAGAAAATGGAGGAAATTCAGGATTACGGGCAGATTCAGATGAACCACAACCGGCAGCAGCATACGATATATCTTCTGTCCGTAATCGGAGAGATCGAGGGTCATGAGTGCCTGTCTTCTTCAACAAAAACAACCAAATACGAGCACGTTCTCCCGAAGCTGGCGGAGGTGGAGGACGACGCCGGGATAGACGGCGTGCTGATTCTGTTAAACACTGTGGGCGGAGATGTGGAGTCCGGGCTTGCTATTGCTGAAATGATCGCATCGCTGAGCAAGCCGACGGTTTCTCTTGTGCTGGGCGGAAGCCATTCCATCGGCGTCCCGCTGGCGGTCGCTGCTGATTATTCTTATATTGTTCCGACCGGTACGATGGTCATTCATCCGGTTCGCCTGTCCGGAACGGTGATCGGCGCGCGTCAGACGTATGATTACTTTAAACAGATGCAGGAGAGAATTTCAGGCTTTATCGCGGCGCATTGTATGGTGAAGGCTGAGCGTATTGAGGAAATGATGATGAACACAAGCATGCTGACGAAGGATCTCGGAACGATTCTGGTCGGACATGAAGCGGTGGCGGAGGGAATCATCAATGAAGTCGGAGGTGTATCCGAAGCGGTGCGGCGTCTGCATTTTATGATCAGTGACTCCCGGCAGTAAAAGTAAAAATCAGATGACATAAAAATCAAAGTGTGGTAATATATATCTGTTTCAGGCAGATGATTCGATAAACAGAAGAAAATTTGCAGATATACCTGGCCGTTTTCGGACAGCCGCTTTGATGAAGGGGATATTATGTCATTATTGCAATCGATACTCATGGGATTGATTCAGGGACTGACCGAGTTTCTCCCGGTAAGCAGCTCCGGTCATCTGGCTCTGTTCAGGATTCTCTTTCGTGTGGAGGCAGATACCGGTCTTCTTTTTGATGTGCTGCTCCACATCGGTACTCTGATTGCAGTGTTTGTTGTTTACTGGCGGGACATTATCCGTCTGCTTTGGGAACTGGTTTCCATCATTGTCGACTGTGTTTATAATGGCACTGTTTTTTTTGGAAGGCGGCGCTGGACGGACAGGAGTTATCGAAGAATTGTACGGAACAGTTACCGGAAATTTGTGGTTATGGTGATTGTTTCCACGATTCCTACCGCAATCATCGGCTATGTGGCACAGGATTTTGTGGAGATGGCATCCGGGATTCTGCTGATCCCCGGCATCTGTCTTCTGATCACGGCAGGGCTGCTTCTGATCTGCGATTTTGCGAGGGATGGGAAGAAACGGCCGAAGCAGGCTTCCTGCGCGAATGCGTTTATCATCGGCATCTGTCAGGGAATAGCGACGCTTCCGGGTATTTCACGCTCCGGAATGACGATCACCGCCTGTGTGCTCAGCGGATTTGATCGCAGATTCGCAGTGGAATATTCCTTTATTCTTTCCATCCCGGCGATACTGGGCGCTCTGGCTCTGGAATTGAAAGAAATCGGTTCAGTGACCGTTTCTGCGACGCAGGCCGGGAACTATGTGATCGGCATGATCGTTGCGGCGGCAGTGGGCTATATCTGTATCAGAACCATGCTGCTGGTTGTACGGAATAAGAAGTTTAAGGTGTTTGCGGTTTATTGTCTGGCAGTCGGTATTCTGTCAATTGGCGGCCATTTTTATCTGGCATAGAGAGGTGTATGACGGCGCAGCCGTTTCACCCGGAAACGGAGCGGACGCATGGCTCTGACCAGACAGACTGGAAATACATTTTGGTTTATATAGCAGGGTAAATGATCTATGGCATCAAAAAAGAAGTCCTCCTCCCGAAGAAAAACATCCGGGAGATCATCAAAGCAGGGAACACGAAAGAACGGATCCTCCGGGTTTTCCTGGGGCAGTGAGATACTTTTATTTGCGGTACTTGCGTTTTGCATTATTTTATTTATCGCGAATATCGGAAAAGGCGGAGTGGTCGGAAATGCTTTCAGTCACTTCTTTTTCGGTTTATTCGGAATATTGTCCTACGCGTTTCCTTTTGCATTGTTTCTGATATGTGCGTTTCTGATTTCAAACAGAAGGACGGGGCGCGGATCAAAGCGCACTTATTCCGGGCGGGCGATTCTGAAAGCGTTCTCCGGAATTCTCTTTTATGTGTTTTTATGCGTGTTTGCACATATGGTATATACGGGAGGGGATTCCGGTAATCTCATGCACATATACGCTGAATGTGCGGCGGTGCGGGCGGGAGGCGGTCTGCTCGGCGCGGTCATTGCTGCCGCGCTGGTGAAAGCGTTCGGTATCGCAGCTACATATATCATTGATATTATCGTACTGATCCTCTGTGTGGTTCTGATCACAGAGCGGTCTCTGTTTGACGGCATCTCCAGGGGCAGCAGGAAAGCATATGACTCCGCCAGGGAGGGAGCTGAAAAGAAAAGAATTGCCGCAGCTGAAAAAAAACAGAGGCAGGAGAGAGATACATTCGCGGAGGATGTATCTGCAGGGAATAAGACCAGGAAGACAGAGCGGCGGGGAAAAAAGGTCCCGGTCGATATCAGATTGAAAAAAGAAACAGAGCGGAATGCTTCGGATCAGATGAACGAACTCGATCTGACACAGCTGTCATATACGGATGCGGACGCGCGGCCGGATGCAGATACAGACGAGAAAGAAATGACGCGCCGGCAGTCGGAGGAGTTTCAGAACCGGCCGCTGGGGGATGCCTCTGCGTGTGAGGATACGGAATCGAAAAATCCTCTTCTTAAAGATGAAGAGGAAACCATTCCTCTGGAAAAAAAGAAGAGCAGGAAGAAAAAGCAGCCGGAAGCAGAAACGGATATTGAGGTTTCCGAAATCGACAGTTCGATCCGGCAGTCGGAGAGAGAGAACCCGGTATCCTACGTTTATCCGGACGTTCGTCTCCTGCAGAAAGGCGATCCGGGCCGAAAGGGTGACTCCAGACAGCATTTACAGGAAATGTCCGCCAGACTGCAGAAAACACTGCAGACCTTTGGCGTTGATGCGCGTGTGACAAATGTGGTCTGCGGACCGGCCGTGACGCAGTATGAGGTTCATCCGGAGATGGGCGTAAAGGTCAGCAAAATCGTAAATCTTGCTGACGATATAAAGCTGAACCTGATGGTTCCGGATATTCGGATTGAAGCTCCGATTCCGGGGAAAGCTGCCGTCGGGATTGAAGTGCCGAACAGGGAAAATGTCACTGTGGCTTTCCGTGATCTGGTTGAATCTGCAGATTTTCGCAGCCACGCGTCTAAAATTTCCTTCTGTGTCGGAAAGGATATCGCGGGTCATGTGATTGTGGCGGATATCGCAAAAATGCCGCATCTTCTGATTGCCGGCGCGACCGGATCCGGTAAATCTGTCTGCATCAATACGATCATCATGAGTATTTTATACAAAGCGGATCCGAGTGAGGTGAAGCTGATCATGATTGACCCGAAGGTGGTGGAGCTGAGCGTTTACAATCAGATTCCTCACCTGCTGATTCCGGTTGTAACTGATCCGAAAAAAGCAGCGGGCGCTCTTCACTGGGCGGTGGCCGAGATGACGGACCGGTATAATAAATTCGCGGAGTACGGCGTTCGTGATATGAAGAGCTACAATAAAAAGGCAGAATCCGTTTCAGATATTGAGGATGAAAACAAACCGCAGAAGATGGCTCAGATTGTTGTCATTGTCGATGAGCTGGCGGATCTGATGATGGTCGCGGCGGGCGATGTCGAGGATGCCATATGCAGGCTGGCGCAGCTGGCGAGAGCGGCAGGCATTCATCTGGTCATTGCCACGCAGCGGCCTTCGGTCAATGTCATTACCGGCCTGATCAAGGCAAATATGCCGTCACGGATCGCCTTTTCCGTGACTTCCGGTGTGGATTCGCGCACCATTCTGGATATGAACGGCGCGGAAAAGCTTCTCGGAAAGGGAGATATGCTCTTTTATCCGCAGGGGTACGCGAAGCCGCTGCGTGTACAGGGGGCTTTTGTGTCCGATACAGAAGTTTCAAAAGTTGTAGATTATATTATTG
>JAJBUT010000148.1 GCA_020860185.1 Lachnospiraceae bacterium
GGTTTACATCCCGGTACGACAGATGCGCCTCCTCCAGAAGATCCGGGCGATGACGCAATGTGCGCAGCACAGACTGCTCATGACGCCACGTTTCGATTTTCTGGTGGTCGCCGGATAAAAGCACCTGCGGCACCTCCCGTCCCATCCACTCGGCCGGACGGCTGTACTGCGGATATTCCAGCAATCCGCCCTCCAGAGACTCTGTACTGCCGGATGCGTCATTCGTGAGCACGCCGGGAATCATTCTGGAAACAGCATCCACCAGCACCATAGCAGGCAACTCACCGCCGGTCAGAACATAATCGCCGATGGAGACCTGATCTGTCACGATTTCATCAAGAACCCGTTCATCAATGCCCTCATAATGACCGCAGAGCAGAATCAGATCCTCCTCCCCGGCAAGTTCCTTAGCCATAGACTGGTCAAAACGCCTGCCCTGGGGAGTCAGATAGATACAACGCGGTTTCCCTCTGCAGGATGCGTTTACAGCCCGCCATGCGTCATAGACAGGCTGCGCCTGCATCACCATACCGGCACCGCCTCCGTAGGGATAGTCATCTACTTTTTTATGGCGGTCCGCGGTATAGTCACGGATATTTACAGGATTCAGTTCCAGAATCCCATTTTTAATCGCATTTCCTATGATGCTTGTCTCCAGACACTGACGTACCATATCCGGAAACAGCGTTAAAATATGAAAACGCATCCTTCCTCCTTCAGTCCCTCAGGCCAGGCATCAGAAACACCGTGATCACCCTTCGGTTCATATCCACATCTCTGACACAGTCATGTATGGCCGGAAGCAGAAGCTCCGTTCCATCCGGTTCTTCCACAATGTATACGTCATTTGCACCGGTCTGCATGACATCCTTCAGGATCCCCAGATCCTCCCCGTCTGTTGCGACTACATTCATGCCGATCATGTCTGCGATAAAGTATTCATCTTTTTCAAGCTTCACAGCATTTTCTCTTGTCACATACAGGCTTTTTCCGCGAAAACGCTCCACCTCATTGATATTCTGAAATTCTCTGAATTTTAAGATCACCATCTGTTTGGAAAAACGAACCTGTGCGATCTCCAGATGCAGTTCCTCCCTGCCGGTATCCAGGATTACGTGCTTCAGCTTCTGAAAACGTCTGATATCATCTGTTGTCGGGAAAACCTTCACCTCTCCCGCTATACCGTGCGGGCTTGTAATGATGCCGACCTGAAATCTGTCTTCCATATTTTAATACCATTTCCTTCTTAAAATGAAAATACAGTGAACGGCATGAACAGTTTTGTTACAAATCACACCCCACCAGAGTTATGCCTTTTATAGTGAACGACAAAGGACATGGCTTTCGTCATGTCCTCCCTGCATTATTCATCCGTTGTACGGTCGACCCGTTTCAATACTCATGTAGTGAATCGTGACGCTATCGTACATCAGACAATCTCGACAACGACCTTTTTGTTTTCTCTCGTTGCGGCCGCTTTCACAACAGAACGGATTGCCTTTGCGATTCTCCCCTGCTTTCCGATCACTTTTCCCATGTCAGACTGTGCTACGTGGAGTTCCAAAACAATCACATGCTCTTTTTCAGTCTCTGTAACAGAAACCTCATCCGGGAATTCGACAAGTGATCTCGCAATAACCTCTACTAATTCTTTCATCTCGTTTTCCTCATAGATTCACTACTTCTCGACGCCGGCGATCTTTAAAAGCTTGTCTACAGTCTGTGTGGGCTGAGCGCCATTCGCCAGCCATTTTTTTGCTGCTTCCTCATCCACACGGATTACGGACGGATCTTTGGTCGGGTCATAGTAACCGATCTCTTCGATAAATCTTCCGTCCCGCGGGCTTCTGGAATCAGCAACAACAATTCTGTAAAAAGGAGCTTTTTTCTGCCCCATTCTTCTCAATCTGATCTTCACTGCCATCGTACTTCACCTCCTGATCTTATTTGTTCTGTATTTAGAAATCGCAACAGTTCAATTATGAAACAGCTGCGAAAAAATCACTCTCTGTCGTATGCATGCGAAACACATCTGCGTCCGCCCGGGTACGGCGGATTTAAAACGGCAGACCTTTAAATCCGCCCATTTTACCTCCCAGACCGCCAAATCCACCCATGCCACGTCGTCCTTTTTTGCCGCCGGACATCTGCTTCATCATCTTGCGCGCCTGCTCGAACTGCTTCACCAGACGGTTGACCTCGCTGATATCAACCCCGGCGCCCCGCGCGATGCGGCGTTTTCTGCCCGGATTCAGCAGGTCGGGATTATCCCGCTCCGCCGGCGTCATCGAATAAATAATCCCCTCGATGCGTGCCATCTTCTTATCATCCATCGCATCCTCGATCTGTTTCATCTGGGAACCGCCCATACCGGGCATCATGCTGAGTACACTGGAAAGACCGCCGAGCTTTTTCATCTGATTCATGGACTCCAGATAGTCGTTGAAAGAAAACTCCGCCCTGCGCATGCGCTGCTCCATCTCAGCGGCCTTCTCTTCATCCAGCTCGGCTTCCGCCTTCTCAATCAGAGAAAGCACATCTCCCATTCCCAGAATCCGTGATGCCATACGATCCGGATAAAACTGCTCCAGATCAGACAGTTTCTCACCCATGCCGGCGTAAAAAATCGGCTTGCCTGTCACGGCGCGAATCGAAAGCGCGGCACCGCCTCTGGTATCGCCATCCAGCTTTGTCAGAATCACACCGTCGATACCAACCTTTTCATCGAAGGTACTCGCTACGTTAACTGCATCCTGGCCGGTCATGGCGTCCACCACAAGCACAGTCTGATCTACATCCACATGATCCCGGATCTCGATCAGCTCATTCATCATATCCTCATCAATATGAAGACGTCCCGCCGTATCTATAATGATGATATTATTTCCGTTTTTAGCCGCGTGCTCCACAGCTGCCTTCGCAATATTCACCGGCCGGTGTCCGTCTCCCATGGAGAACACTTCGACACCCTGTTTCTCGCCGTTAATCTGCAGCTGCTGAATCGCTGCCGGACGATACACATCACAGGCGACCAGAAGAGGCTTCTTCCCCTTCAGCTTATACTTCCCGGCAAGCTTCGCGGCCGTGGTCGTCTTGCCGGCACCCTGCAGGCCTGCCATCATAATGATCGTCGTGGCCTGACCCGGATTCAGCCGCAGCTCCGCCGTCTCGGACCCCATCAGTTTGACCATTTCTTCGTTCACGATCTTGATGACCATCTGGCCGGGATTCAGGCCGTTCATAACGTCCGAACCGATGGCGCGCTCCTGCACTGCCTTCACAAACTGCTTTACAACCCGGAAATTCACATCGGCCTCTAAAAGCGCCATCTTGACTTCCTTCAGGGCTGCCTTTACATCTGCCTCAGTCAGCCGGCCTTTGCTCCGCAGGTTCTTAAATACATTCTGGAGTTTTTCAGATAAACTGTCAAATGCCATATCATAGCTCCTCTAAAATCTGACCGGAGATCCGGTGAATCTCCGCCAGAACCTCTGAACTGTCACCATCGCCTCCTGCGGATAACTCGCGGATGCGGGCAACATTCTCACGGTTTTTGAAAAAACGTTCAACCAGATGCAGCTTCTCCTCGTAGGATGCCAGAATCCTGTCGCATCGCTTCACCAGATCATGGACACCCTGTCGGCTGATACCGCGCTCGTCGGCAATCTCACTCAGAGACAGATCATTCAGCACGACATCCTCATACACGCTTTTCTGGTGATCTGTCAGCAGTTCGCCGTAAAAATCATATAAAAAAACCTGACGTCCAATCTTCTCCATATCGATCACCCTGCGTAGATTAGCACAGATGAAGATGCGTGTCAAGTGTTTTTTCTTTACGGGATATGTTTTATCCTGTTCCATCATGTGCCATAAAAGCCCGTAAATCAAGGGCTCTTTCGGTTTTTCTTTTTATCTTTGTTTATCCTGTTTTGTCCTTTTGTGCCAATTTTGGCTCAGAAATCAGGATACCATGATTGCCTGCACGACAACCTCCTGCTCCTGCTTTTTCTTTGCCGTCAGACTGGTATATACGTTCAGTGTCGTATCAATCGAAGAGTGTCCCAGATATTCAGAGACCGCTTTCATGTCCGCTCCGGCTTCATAAGCAAGTGACGTATAAGAATGTCGTGCTACATGGGGAGTGAACGATTCTAACAGCTCTGTGCCGGCTTTTTTCGCTTCCTCGTTTTGATGCTCCACGATCCTGTTAATGAGCTTGCGGAACGAAGGTTCCACCCACACGCCGCCGGAG
>JAJBUT010000006.1 GCA_020860185.1 Lachnospiraceae bacterium
CAGGCAAACTCTCCTTTTGTTGGCAATTGTCAATGCATTATGAGGTTAGTACGTGTTAATGACGAATGGTTAACTTAACACAAACTTGTTAAAAGCCCTCTTCTTCTGAGAAGCATATGGCTGCTTCCTTGGTTAACTAAATGACATTGATTTTCATCATACTTACACTCTTTTTCATCAAATGATAAAACAGACCGCAAAGTTCCCTGCATAACCTTTTACTCGTCTACCGGCAGGCTCGCTCTTTTGCTTTTTTTGTTATATGGATATGGTATCTCATCTTTTCCTCATGGCTCTGATCTCTGCCATTGCTTCCGAAAATGACTGTGTCTGTCCGGTTGCCACATCATCCAGTCCTTCCTGCAGCAGTCCATAAAGCTCAAGACGGCCAGCCAGCTGTTCATAGGTTTCGATACTCATTACGGCAAGGTCACCCTGGCCATTTTTGGTGATGAAAACAGGTTCCCTGTAGGTATGGCAAAACTGAGAGATGTCGTTGTAATTATTCCTTAAATCTGTGCTGGATTTAATCGTCGGCATAAAATGAACCTCCTGTTACCTAATAAAGAAATTATACGAGAATATCTGTAGATAGTCAAAGGAAGGTTTATTAAATTCCTCTCCGGTCAGGTCATACTGCAGTTCCACCATCATTTCATCCAGCTTCCCCAGCATCTCTTTGTAATCCTTATTGCCGGCCATAATCTGTTCTTTCGGGAGATGTTTTGGAGATGATGTCGCAGAATAATAATTGTTACAATTATTCCAGTTCCTTCGAACAATTTCAAGCGAATTAAGGAAAACCTTGCTTATACTACCGGAGAGTTTGTGTACAAATCCGGCGAAAGGGATTGTGCTCGCATCGTGTATTACGAAGAGCAGATCGACGAAACGACACGAATTATCGTTTATAAGGATGTGGACGAGAACAATTCCAAACGAAAAAGCTACAAGCAGCTGATTGACCTTGGAGAAAACAATTACACACAGGAGAATTACGCAAAATATTGCGAATGGTGGGGTGTTTATTTTATCATGCTAATCGCAGACCTTATTCGCTCAAGGCTGAATGAATCTGTAAAAAAGCTTAAAATATCAAATATATCTACATTCGATATCCTTGTAAAAGCAGGCCATATGAGAATGGTTCAAGATGGAACTGAATGGAGATTGCGTAATACCAGAACGAAAGATCCCGACATGTTGGCGGCAATGGGATTTACGCCTCAGAAGACATATCCAAGCGCTGACAAAGGGTCGTGATTCACAGTCATATGTACAAAAACATCAATGACTGTGATTAAATGCCCGACCGATGTGAATACCATGTTCAGCTTATCCTGCAAACCTCAACCCTGCTCATCATAATCATCCAGAAAACTATACTTTTTTCCGTCAACATTATAACCGATAATCGTCTTTAAATTCACATTATGGACACTGCGGAAAATATTCATCTCAATGAACTCACTTTTCTCCCGCAGCTGCGTGATCAGTTCCTTCATTTCGTCCCGTTTGGATCCCTGCGTTCCGCCGCAGCTTATGCAGTTTTCCGTAAAACGACAGGCACACTGGATAAAACATAACCGATTATAATCCCTCCACGCGATGATATCTTCCTCCCGGATCAGATACATCGGCCGGATCAGCTCCATTCCTTCGAAATTTTTGCTGTGAAGCTTCGGCATCATGGTCTCGACCTTCCCGCCGTAGAACATGCCCATGAGAATGGTCTCTATCACATCGTCAAAATGGTGCCCCAGCGCGATCTTATTGCACCCCAGTTCCTTTGCATGAGAATACAGATGTCCTCTGCGCATCCGGGCACAAAGATAGCAGGGATTCTTATCAATCGACGCAACCGTGTCAAAAATATCCGTCTGGAAAACAGTCAGCGGTATCCCCAGCAACTCGGCATTGTCCCGGATCATCTTCCAGTTTTCCTCATTATATCCCGGATTCATAATCAGAAATATCAGCTCAAAATTCGCCCTGCCGTGCCGCTGCAGCTCCTGAAACAGCTTCGCCATCAGCATGGAATCCTTGCCGCCTGAAATACAGACGGCAATCTTATCGCCGTCCCGGATCATCTCATACTCATTGATACCCTTCGTAAACTTGCACCAGATATTTTTTCGGAACTTTTTAATCAGGCTCCGCTCGATCTTCGCACGCTCCTCTTTCTGTGCATCCTGCGCCTTCATCAGCTTTTCGAGCTGATATTTTAAAAAGGCACGATAGCCTCCTTTGATATTGACTGCGCGGAATCCGGCTTCCGATAACTCTTCAGCGACATCCATGCTCTGATCGCCGGTGTGACAGAGCACATAGAAGGTTTTTTCTGACTCCAGCTGCTGCATGCGCTCCGGAATCTCATTCACCGGGATATTCAGGGCTCCCTCAATCGTCCCCCGGCGATATGTTTCCATCGGGCGAATGTCAAGTATGACCCGCCCCGCCGGATCCAGTCCCAGCAAATCCTCAATCTCAATTTCTCTCATTTCAAATCCTCATATTGTCTGACAACAGTTCCCGCAGGGATCATACTCTGCGTTATCACCTCACCACATGTTCCGGTAAATTCTTCTTTGGCAGTTATTATAGCAGACTTCCGTCATCCTTACACTCTTTTTTTCAAAACAGGAGTAACGTATCATGTCTGCCTGACCGTCTGCTTTTCAGTTGAATACATTTATGAATAAATGGGAAATAACCCTCAATCCCAGTGTTTTCGCGAGATTGGGGGTTATTTTCATCCTGTTTCTGAAATTGAGCAGCGTCCGGGATAACCCGGGCGCTGCATGAAGGGAATATAACGCTATGTCTGAAAATCAATTCGAAATCTAATCCTGCAGCGCGTCATAGCCCTCGGCTCCGCTGCTGATCCGAACCGCATTCTCCACGTTGTATACGAAAATCTTACCGTCACCCGGATGACCGGTGTAGAGTGCTTTCTTGGCAGTATCAATAACCAGTCTCGGGGATACCTTGCTGACCACAATATCCACCTGAATTTTCGGCAAAAGATTCATCTCCATCGGTACGCCACGGTACTGAGCGGTTCTGCCGCGCTCGATACCGCACCCGAGCACATTGGTCACGGTCAGACCGGTGATGCCAATCTGAGACATTGCTTCATTCAATGCGTCAAACCGACTCTGCTTCGCAAAGATCGTAATCTTTGTAATGCTGACGTCGCTTGCCGTCGCGATAGAAGGATCCGGCGTGCGCAGCTGAACCGGCACGGCGTCGTCGATCGGAACCGCATCTTTCGGAAGCTCAACCGGCACCTGCGATGAGAAGTTGTTGATGCTGGATGTCAGGGCAAAGTCCGCATAAGCACTTGCCAGACCGTGCTCGGTCGCATCCAGACCGGTGATCTCCTCCTCTGCGCTCACACGCAGGCCGAAGATAGCCTTAATCAGAAGAAACGCAATTGTAATCGTGACTCCCGCCCATGCGATGACAGTGACAATACCGAGGAGCTGAATGCCGAGCAGTTTCACACCTCCGCCATAGAACAGGCCGACCATCTCTACTCCGTTTTTATCGGCAACCGCATACTCCGGTGCGCTGTTGGTAGCAAAAAGACCAACCGCGATTGTACCCCAGATACCGTTCATCATATGTACCGCCACAGCGCCGACCGGGTCGTCAACATGCAGCTTATAATCAAGAAGCCATACACCAAACACCACCAGCAGTCCGGCAACTCCGCCGATCACAACAGCTCCAGCCGCGTCCGTCACGTCACAGGGTGCTGTGATAGCAACCAGTCCGGCCAGGGAAGCGTTCAGGCACATGGAAACATCCGGCTTGCCGTATTTCAACCAGGTAAAGATCATGCACACCACTGTGGCAACCGCCGGAGCGATCGTCGTGGTAAGGAAAATGGAACCCATCTGAGAAACCGATGTCGCAGCTGCGCCGTTGAATCCGTACCAGCCGAACCAGAGGATGAAACAGCCCAGGCAACCAAGCGCCAGATTGTGGCCCGGAATAGCGTTTACCTTTAAAACTTTTCCGTCTTTATCTTTATTAAACTTTCCGATTCGGGGGCCAAGTATCGCCGCACCGATCAGAGCGCAGACACCGCCGACCATATGAATCGCGCAGGAACCCGCGAAATCATGAAATCCGAGCTGTGACAGCCAGCCGCCGCCCCAGATCCAGTGTGCCTCGATCGGATAGATCAGACCCGAGATGACCGCTGAATATACACAGTAGGACAGGAACTTCGTC
>JAJBUT010000142.1 GCA_020860185.1 Lachnospiraceae bacterium
GAATCAGGGCGATCACTTTTTCATGTATTTTCGTCAGTGTATGCCGGGTTCGTTCGGATAAAACCTTATCATCATTCAGTATGGTTGAATCAAGGTCAAACGCGACGGCTTTTATTTTGGAAAAATCTGGTTGCATATCTGGAACCTCCTATGTATCAGTTTGGTTTTTTATGTCTTTCATTGTAATTGATTTTGAAATAATCGTAAAGGGGAAGAACACCGCTTTTTTCAATTTCATTATCTGCGAAAGACTCGACAGAGTGTGGACGGGTGTGTTATGATTACAACATAAACCAAACACACATGCGCTGCTGTCGCAGCGCGCCACCATCTATGAAAGTCGATTGCTCCGCAGCAAGCTGCTCCCGCAATCGCCGCCGGTATTCGCAATCCGGGCTATCGCCCTACTTGCTCATACCGTCTTGGTCGTCGAATATCCAGTCATCTGTGCAAGCAAGCTTGCCCATCTGACTGTCTATTCACGACACTTTCATAATAAAATACGCCGCATGCTATGAGAGGATGAGATTGATTGAGAATTGCAATTTGTGACGATGATCAGCAGGAATTAAATCAGATAGTGGAAGCCGTGCGCGGCTGGGATCGGAGTCGTCAGCCGGAATGTTTTACAAACGGAGCGGATTTTCTGCAGGCGGCCTCGATGAAGAAACCGTTTTCGATTGTATTTCTGGATGTTTATATGCCCGGACAAAACGGTATCACGGTGGCGGAAGAGCTGCAGAGGATTTCGCCGGAGACGGATATTGTGTTTGTCACCACCAGTCAGGAGCATGCGGTGGACGCTTTTTCGCTTCATGCCCTGCACTATCTGGTCAAGCCGGTGACGGAGGAGGATATCGCAGAGGCTTTTCGGCGTATGACAGAATTACATACGAGGAAACGTCCGATGATCCGTTTCACTTCCGGCTATGAGAATTATTCCGTGTATGTAGATGAGATCTGCTATCTGCAGAGCAGCAATCATGCTACGGAGATTGCTGTCACTGACGGGAACCTGATTCGCTGCTGGAAATCGCTCGGCGAACTGGCAGAGGAACTGGGCGACGGATTCCTGAGGCTGAACCGCGGTACCATAGTCAATATGGATTATATCCGCCGACTGGGGACAGAGAACTGCTTGCTTCAGGATGGTATGAAGTTTGAACTGTCGCGAAGAGAACGGCGGGCTATCCGTGCTGCCTATCACGATTATCTGTTCAGAAAACTGGAACAGAGAGAGGCTTTCGGGGAGGAGACGGTATGACCTGTGAATTTTATTTGCGCCATTTCTTCGGATTTATGATTCAGTTCGGACTATGCGTGATCCTATGTCTGATTCCGTTTCGCAAGAAGGGATTTCGTTTTCCGGGAAAGATGATGATTCTTATTTTTGCTGTGATGACACTGGCTGATTCGACTGTGTTTGCCGCACTGACCGGCTGGCTTTTTCCGCAGATGGGAAATAATATTGCGGTTTTCGGAAACTTCTTTATGCTGGCGGCCGTGTTGGTGTTTGCGCTGCTGTATTTTCGGCTGATCCGGGCGGATGTTACAGAAAAGCTGATGGTGATCATGCTCACTATATTTTATGCGGCTACGCAGTATCTTCTGGTGAATCTGATTACACCGGTGCTTTCTGAATCAGAATCTCAGGAATTATATGCGCCGGAATACCTATTTCTGTTTGTACTCACGGCGGCAGTTTTATTTCCGGTTATGGCCGTGTTTTTTGAGAAGGTGGTAAGCCCATGGCTCTGCGAAATCGGCATGGATAATATCCGGCGGGAGTTTATGCCCGTGCTGCTGATGACGGTGATTTACCTTGCCCTGATTGTCTTTTACAGCTCCTGGATGTCGAACAGAGAGGGAATTTACTGGTGGCTGATCATTCCCCCGTTTTTGCTTACCACCGCGATTCTGTTTATATATTACTGGAGAATTTTCTGGGAGTCTGTCAGACGCAGGCGGGATGAAGAATACCGGAGAACGATGGAAATTCAGAGTATCCAGTATAAGGATATTCAGCGGGACATCGAAAATACCAGGCGGATGCGCCATGACATGAGGCATTTTCTCAGCGGATTATACCAAATGCTTCAGAACGGTGAGACAGAGCGGGCGATATCATTTCTGGAAGAGGGCATTCAAACAGTCGACGGGACGGGAACCGCAAATTTTTGCCGCGACAGCGCGGTCAATGCACTGCTGCGATATTATGTGCATCTGGCAGAGGAAGAGGATATTCACTGCAGGGTGAAAGCGGAATGTGAGGACCTCTGTGTCTCTCCGGTAGATCTGACCATTCTGTTCGGAAACGCCATGGAGAACGCAATTCATGCCTGCGGGGCAATTTCGGAACAGCGGTGGATGAATGTTCAGGTCGGCGTTCTGGGAGGTAATTTTATTGTCCAGATTACAAATCCGTGCAGGAGTGTCCGGCCCTCCGGCAGGTATCGCCTGAATGGAGAGTTTCTTCCGGCGGAGGCGTACGCAAGCCAAAACAAAGGGAGTGGGTATGGTCTGGAAAGTATTGCGCGGATTGCGGAAAAATATGACGGCGAGGCGGGATTTCGGTATGACGCGGTGGAACGGACATTCACCACCAGAATCATAATAGAACTGCATGAGGAAAGTTTTGCCTGATACAAGCGTCCATGTATCCGATGCGGCCGGTCAGAGATGCCGCGCTGACGGCAAAGTTTACCCGAATGGTACTTCTGGTTTCGCGAATGGTATGTACAGAACTCACGAAATTGTAGTATAATTGCGTTATGGTTACCGGGAAATATGCAGCGGGATATGGAGGAGAGCTATGTTGAGACTACCACATAAAGAAATATCTGTCGTGTATTAAAAATGAAGTAAGGTTGAAATGATAACCAATAAAGGAGTGAAGTAAAATGAAAAAAGTTATTGCTTTTTGTCTGACTGTTTTGCTGTGTTTTTCATTTTCATTTACAGCGTTGGCTGTAGATTCGGAGGGACAGGCGGATACATCTGAAGCGGCTGTGACGATTCTCTACACGAACGATATACATACGTATATTGACGGAGATCTGACCTATTCCCTGGTGGCGGCTTACCGGGATTCCCTGGATGACGCGCTGCTGGTCGACGCGGGCGATCACCTTCAGGGAACTGCCTACGGCGGAATGGATAACGGAGAAAGCATCATTCAGATCATGAACGCCGCAGGATATGACCTTGCCACCCTGGGCAACCATGAGTTTGACTATGGCATGGAGGGCGCGCTCAATGCCATTGAATGGGCTGATTTTCCCTATGTTTCCTGCAATTTTTACCATGTGGAAGACGGTGTGGCGGGAGAAAATGTGCTGGACAGCTATCAGGTATTTGAGGTGAACGGGGTTCGAATCGCTTTTGTGGGGATCACGACACCGGAGTCCCTCAGCAAATCCACACCGAAATATTTTCAGGATGAGGATGGGAATTTCATCTATGGGATAGCCGGCGGCACAGACGGATCAGAGCTGTATGCTTATGTGCAGGAGGCCATTGATGCGGCGGCAGAAGAGGCAGATTATGTCATTGCGCTGGGGCATCTGGGTGTGGATCCCAGCTCTGTGCCGTGGACCTCGGAGGAGGTGATCGCGAACACCACCGGCCTTGACGCTTTCATTGACGGCCATTCTCACACGACGATGGAGGCAGAGTATGTCACGGATCTCGACGGCAACGAAGTGCTGCTGACACAGACAGGCTGTTATTTCAGCGCCCTGGGGGAGATGACGATCTCATCCGACGGTGTCATTACGACGGAGCTGCTTACCGCGGAGGATCTGGCGGATGTCACACCTGACGCAGATGTTTTGGCGATCGAGCAGGACTGGATCAATGAGATCGACGAGACTCTGGGCGAAAAGATTGCGGAAACGGACATTGAATTTACGGTGAATGATGAGGACGGCAATCGTCTCGTCCGTATGGGAGAGACGAATCTGGGCGACTTCAACGCGGATGCCTATTATTGGTATATGAACGAAGCGGATGGCATCGGATGCGACATTGCGATTATGAACGGCGGCGGGATTCGCGATTCTGTGGCGGCCGGCGACTGGACGTATCTCACATGCAAAACCGTCAATCCGTTTGGAAACGTATTGTGTGTGGTGGAGGTCAGCGGACAGGATATTCTCGACGCGCTGGAGTTCGGCGCCAGGTATATCACGGTCGGAGAGAGCGGAGGTTTCCTTCATGTGGCCGGTCTCACCTATGAGATAGATATGGCTGTTGAGAGCACGGTGCAGGAGGATGAGAACGGAACCTGGGTGGGAGGACCCTCAGAGTATCGTGTGAAGAATGTACAGGTATATAATCAGGAGACCGGCGAATACGAGGATCTGGATCTGGATCGGATCTACTCCGTGGGCGGAACAAATTATACCCTTCGAAATTGCGGCGGCGGATTCGATATGTTCTCCGATGTTGAGCTGATCAGGGACTACATTGTGGAAGACTACATGGCGCTGGCTGCGTATGCGCAGGCATTTGCAGATTCAGATGGGAACGGTTATGCGGATATTTCTACGGAAACCAGCCCTCTTTACGCCTATGAGGGATACCTTCTCAATTATGAGGATGGTTACGGATCCGGCAGAATCTCTGTTACCTGCAGTCATGTATGGGATGAAGGTACGGTCACGGTCGAGGCGACAGATGAAGAGGATGGCGTGATGACCTATACCTGTACCGTCTGCGGCGAGACAAAGACAGAGGTGATCGCGGCAACCGGCAGCGGCTCCGACAGCGATGCCGGGAGTGACTCGGACAGTGATACCGATAGTGACTCGGACAGTGATACCGGCAGCGGTTCCGACACCGACAGCAGTTCAGACAGTGATACTGACAGCGGCTCTGACAGTTCAGGTTCTGGATCATCCACAGCCAGTGGCACGAGTACAACAGCCGGCAGTTCCGTCACCTCTCCGCAGACAGCCGATCAGAGAGCTCTGTGGATATGGCTGGCAGTCGCGTTAGCCGGCGGATTCGGAGTTGTATATACGGCTGCATCCCGCAGGTCAGAGAAATAACACAGAAAAAGAGAGATTTCGTACAATGGAAAAAACAAAGGACAGAAGAAAGCCTTTTATATGGATCATCCTGATTTTGCTGGTGGCTAACCTGTGCGCTACATGCGGCGTTGTCATTTATCTTTCCGGAGATTACCGCGCGGAGGAGTCCGGCACCGCTTTTACTGAGAGCGAGCAGACGACTTGTTACACGATTTACATTGGCACGAATGACAAGGACACCTATACACAGCTGATTTCTCTGGATGAAGCAAAAGATATGGTGAACGCAATCTGTGCCCGGTATGTGGAGGGTTATACGGTGACGGAGGCGGAAGGAGGCTGGGTCGACGAAACGGGAACACTGACCGAAGAGCAGACCCTTGTCTACAGCTTCACGGACGTGAAGGAAGAGGATCTGATATCCATTATGGATGAGGTGCTGGAAGAACTGAATCAGAATTCCATTCTTGTTGAAACCTCTGATGTACAAAGATTTTATTATGATGGAGAATAGACCGGGGATGTTAAAAGTCCGAACACTCAATATGGAATTTCCCGGTTATTCTGAGTCCGATGTGGGGGTCAAAGGTATTTTTGCCCCCCTCCTTTGCTATAACAGATTTTGCCGTGAATCATTCAGGATACATTTTATTTGATGGTGTTTGCGGGAAATGAAAGGAGGTACAGATCAGACATGAAGAAGGCGAGAGCGGTCTGTCTGCTGGTGATCGGAACGATGGTTCTGAGTCTGTCCGCGTGCGGCAGTGCGAGCTCTGAGTACACGGAAGATTCCGCGGATGCGGAGACTACATCATCTGTTCTGGGCGTGACCATGCCGGATGATTATGATGAGATGTCTGCTGAAATTTATGACAATGCGAGGGGCGCCTTTTCGATTTTGGCTTTTAAGGAGGCGAGGCTTTTATGAGTCATGATATGAGTGATATGCTATGTTTTTATAATGAAAGGGTAGTGAATATGATTTGCGATAAGTACGGATTAGGCAGGAAATTGGAGAATTTATGCAGTATAAATTGATTATTTTTGATATGGACGGAACGATATTGGATACGCTGGAGGATTTAACAGACAGCCTGAATTTTGCCCTGAAAAAATCAGGCATGCCGGAGCGTTTCCTTTCAGAAGTTCGCGAGTTTGTGGGTAACGGAATCCGAAAGCTGATCGAGCGGGCAGTGCCTGCAAATACGCCAACCGATATCGTGAACCGTGTGCTGGCAGACTTTTCCGAACATTACCGACAGAATTGTGCTAATAAAACCCGCCCGTACAATGGGATCCCGGAAGTACTCTCGGCATTGAGGAACAGAGGGGTTCAGACAGCCGTCGTCTCCAATAAGGTAGATTTTGCAGTGCAGCAACTGTGTGTACAATATTTTGACGGGCTCTTTGATCTGGCAGTCGGAGAGCGGGAAGATGTCCGAAAGAAACCGGCGCCGGATGCTATTTACGCTGTGCTTGAGCATTTCGGATTGGAGAAGAAAGACGCTCTTTATATCGGGGATTCGGAGGTTGATATCCAGACAGCGGCCAATGCCGGAATGGACTGTATTTGTGTAGGATGGGGATTCCGGAAGAAAGAATTTTTGCTTCGGAGCGGAGCCACGGTGGTGCTAAGTAAACCAGATGAAATTCTGGAATATATTGAGGACTGATTATGAGTGTGAAACCTATTATGAAGGATGTCCTGTTCCTTTCACAGAAAGCGGAACCGGCTACGCAAGCGGATAAGCAAGTTGCCATGGATCTTTTGGATACGCTGCAGGCGCATAAGGATGGATGTGTCGGAATGCCTGTTGACTTGCGATATTGATCTTGCTGAAGCAGCAAACGCACGTCAGAAAAGAAAATATATAGCAGCAAGGCGGCCGGATATGTACTGGTAACTATTGATGAACCGATCTGGCACAACTTCCAGTTTATCGGCGCGGTACCCATCCTATTCGGAGAGGGTCATCCGGATGATCAGATTCACGAGGCGAAACAGAAAAGCTGGATTGACCGGCAGATGAGTCTGTTCTGATTGATTATTTCAACTGCAGGCCATCTTTAAATGCGTTTCCGACTCTTTCCGTGACCTTATAGTAGCCATGCGTGTATGGATCGAAGGCAATGGCTGCGACCTTTGTGATATCTACGGTATCGCCATTCATGACTGACTCATCCGCTGTGGTGTTGACCACCTTACCGATGACTCCACAGCCATATTCACCGTCCTGATACTGTATAAATTCGCACTCCATGCAAAGAGGAAATTCATTGATAATCGGGGCATCCACATGCTCTGACTTTGTTGTGGTCAGACCGCTCTTTTCAAACTTGTCCGGTGTGTTGTTTCCGGATACGACACCGAAATAATCAGCTTCCACCACATGCGCCGCGTCCGCGATACTTACGGTAAAAGCCTTCCTTGCTTTAATGTTCTTTACCGTTTTGTGTGTCTCTGTCAGGTTCAAAATCACCTGGTCTCTTTCGAGCATGGTTCCCCATGCGGCATTCATAACATCCACACTACCGTCCTCGTTGTAGGTCGCAATCATCAGTACCGGCATCGGAAAAATCGCTTCCGTCGTTTTAATATTTTTTCTCACGATAAGTTCCTCCTGTTTTCATTTTTGCAGGGATTAAGAAACGTAACTATTCTTCTTGCCCTGCAGCTGAAACTATGGTATCATGACACAAACAGTTTTGCAAGTACCTACATTTATGTAAGGTACTTATCCGGAGGTTAGCTATGGAAAGAAAACAGATTGAAGATGCGAACTTTGAGGATACCGGCTATAGCTACACGCTCTCGCTCATTTCAGGAAAATATAAACCTGTCATTCTCTACTGCCTGATGGAATATGAGCCGGTGCGGTTTAATGAGATGCAGAGATATATCAAAGTCGCAGACAGAACATTGAGCGCAAACTTAAAAGAGCTGGAAGCGGATGACCTTATCATCCGAAATGTCTACCCGCAAATTCCTCCGAAAGTGGAATACTCCCTGACGGAAAGAGGCCATTCTCTCGTGCGGGTACTGGATCAGTTATGCGAATGGGGAAATCAGAACAGAAAAGAATAAGAAAAACGAGGTGATGGCCTGTGCCCTTTAAAATCATCCGCAACGACATCACAAAAGTAAAAGCAGACGTTATTGTAAACACGGCCAATCCGCATCCGACCTGTGCGGCCGGGACAGACGCGGCCATTTACAAAGCAGCAGAAAGTGACGCAGTTGAATGGATAGACAGTCTGGGATTACCGGAAAGCGAGGTGCGTAACGTGGGTGAATTTGACTTTGAATCGAAAATCGTACTGCTGAACAGCGGCTATGAAAGGCCCATTATGGGGCTTGGCACGTACAGCCTGACGGATGAGGAATCCGGGAAAATCTTGACCTGTTCGGCTTTGAACTGACAGACGAGGAAATGGAACAGATCAACGCACTGGATCGGAACGAGAAACACGACTGGTATTAAATTCTGATACAAAATAAATTCAGAAAGGACGAAAACACAATGAATGAACAGCTTGCGAGCTCATAAATATTTTTCGATTTCATCCGCCAAAGATTTTGGGGTTTTTATCGGGGCGTAGCGTGCCACGACATTGCCTTTCCGGTCCACCAGAAATTTTGTGAAGTTCCATTTGATGGCTTCTCCGGCAACGCCGCCAACCTGCGATTTTAAAAATTTGTAGAGAGGATCCGCATCTTCTCCGTTGACATTTATCTTATGGAACTGGGGAAATGTAATCCCATATCGTCCTGTGCAAAAGCTTGCGATTTCCTCATCTGTTCCAGGTGCCTGTTTTCCGAACTGGTTACAGGGAAAATCGAGTATCTCAAAACCCTTATCGGAATATTTTTCATACAGATCCTGCAGACCTTCATATTGCGGAGTAAAACCGCAGCCGGTAGCAGTATTTACAATAAGGAGAACCTTTCCGCTGTAGTCTGTCAAAGATACCTGCCGCCCATTGCCATCTGTTACTTTAAAATCATAAATGCTCATAGTAATAACCTTCCTTTCAGCAGATATAAATTGAGAACAATTAAATTATACACAATAAAATAATGGCTGTCAACCATTTTATGAGACTGCGATTTGATTTGATAATGTTTTATCAGATTTTCACATTTTTAGTATTTCTCCAATAATTGCAATATATGCAACCAGAAAAATTGCAGGATTTCTTCCGGAAACGGATCAGCTTTTCTTTTTCCTGACAAACAGCGGTAAGATCAATTTTGCAACCTGAAACAGCGGGCCTTCATATGTCTTTGCTACTTCTCTCAGATTTTCCCGTATCGGCAGATTCTGCGGGCAGTGCGCCTCACATTTGCCGCATTTTTTACACAGGCCGGCGTAGCTTGGCGCGTCGCTCATCAGGTTGCCCATGTAATATTGGATCATTCCCTGGCTTTTGCTGATGGAATACCGCGTGTTGTAAGCGGTAAAGCACGCCGGGATATCGACGCCCGCAGGGCAGGGCATACAGTAGCGGCAGCCCGTGCAGTGGACTTTATAGGATCCTTTGAAAATCTCACGCACCTTACGGATCACGGACTGTTCATCCTCAGTCATGCTTCCTGGCTCTGCCAGTTCCGTGATCTTTATGTTATCCTCCAGCTGTTCCGGCTCATTCATGCCGCTCAGAACCACGGTGACTTCCGGCTGGTCATACAGCCAGCGGAACCCCCAGGCCGCCGGGGACAGATCCGGGTCAGCCTGCCGGAAGCATTCTTCTGCGTCTTTCGGCAGGTTTTTGGCAAGCTTGCCGCCCAGGAGAGGTTCCATGATCATCACAGGCATCCCCTTCGCCGCGGCTGCCTTAAGGCCGGTGAAAAAGAAAACACGAGAAATCACCGTGAAATACGGGAATCTATATGGCATGGATGATGTGTGTGATATAGGTTTCTTTTTTTCCAGAAACTGGCTCTGGATGGATTGAAATAAAAGGTTGAATAATCTGTAAAGACAGGTTATAATAAGTAAGGAATTCGGAGAAAACAAGGGTAATTAATGATAGGAGATGATTGAATGGAACTCGCGAAAATAACTTCAAAAGGCCAGATTACAATTCCGGTTGCCATACGCAGACTTCTTGGCGTAAAAGACGGTGATAAGGTGATGTTTGTTCAGGATGGCAACAAGGTGGTTATGATGAATGCATCTGTAGAGGCGCTGATGGAATTTCAGGACTCCTTTCGGGGTGTTGCAGATGATCTGGGAATAGAAAGTGAGCAGGATGTGGTAGACATGGTTAAGGAGATTCGATCTGATAGGAGTGGAACTTACGTATGCGAATAATGCTCGATACGAATGTATTGATTTCAATGGCTATGTTTCCGTCTCAGAGATTCGGCGAATTGCTGGATTATATTACAAGACATCATACCTTGGTATTATCTTCCTTTGTAGTAGAAGAACTAGTACCTCGAATATTAAGTAACTAGCCATATCGCTTGCCTGATTTCCCATGTGCCGCGTTGTCGTCAGTCGACGTAGCCACCGCTACGCCTCCTTCCTCCGCCTTGCACATGAAAAATCATTCGGCGCGCTATAGCCAGTTATTAATTATTCGATGTACTGGAGGCAGTGGCAGAACGGAAATTTCCCGAGAAAAAGGATGCTGTTGACAGATTTTTGGCGAAACTAAGTTATGAGCTGGTATACACACCGCATAAAATGAAAGGCGATTTGTTTGTGATTCGGGATATGAATGACTATCCAGTCCTCTATACAGCTATTATTGAGGATGTGGATATTCTGATCACCGGTGATAAGGATTTCCAAACTGTGGAGATAGAAAAACCGGAGATTTTGACACCGACAGAATTTATAAATCGGTTTCTGTAATAAATAGAGATTGATTGGAAGGGAGCTGAAAAGGCTCCCTTTTTTCAGTGTGCCGGGCATGGCACAGTTCTAACTGGTGAAAGTCCAGTCACGGGTAACTTACCACTCGTGTAGTTAAACGCAAGCCGAAGCCAGTAATGGTGGGGTGAAGGAAGCGCGTAACAAAGTCATGAGCCTACGAACGGAAACCTGATATGAGGCTAAATGGTGGCTTTTACCTTCTCCCATCAAGCATCCATGAAACGATACTGGTCATGGATGATAACAGGAGCCATGAAAAGGGGTACAGTGAGATGGTCCGCGAGGTCAATGATTCGGTGGTGGCGGAAAATGAGATTTTATCAGACCACGCATATTTTTATAATGTAGAAAACGGCGTTCTGGAGGCGGTGCAGAGGAGATGATACATATATTGGTTATAGCGTTAAGAGTGCTGATCGCAGTCCTTATTGGAACGTCTCTCTGGTTTTTGGTACAGGCATGGCGTAATGGAAAAGATGAATGACAGATGAAGCAACAGGGAAGCAGGAGAGGTAAACGGCGTCGGTGTCTATCTATGCACCGGCGTCGTATTTTTTAAAAATACATTGTGTTTTATGGCTGCTTTTCGTATAATAAAATGAAAGCAAAGCAGGACAGTGGAAGGACATATAATTCCATTTTCCATTGCAAGATAGAATCTTTCGTGATAAGTGAAATGGTAATTTCAGGAGGTGAAAATTATGCCTGTATCAATTAAAGAAATAGTGACTGATTTTGCAAATGATATGGAAGATATCTTCCAAAAAGACTTAAGCAGGGGTGTTGTATATGGATCTTACGCTCGTGGAGATTATACTGAGAATTCGGATGTTGATGTAATGGTTCTTGTCGCTAGAAGCTTATTTGAGAACTCATGATGATGCTGATTCCTGATTGTTTTTGCATTGTCAAATAAAAGGAAGGAGTGATATAGAATGCAGGAGAAAATTAGAAAGGCAATTCTTACTATGGTAAATGATTATCCGATGAAGAAAGTCATTTTATTTGGATCAAGGGCAGATGATTCAAACAGAACAGACAGTGACATTGACTTGATTATGGAATTTTCCGCTCCCGTTTCTCTTATAACATTATGTGAAATAAAATACAGGCTGCAGGATATGTTGGGGTTTGATGTAGATGTTTTACACGGACCAATTCGGGAAACAGATATGATTGAAGTGGATAAGGAGATTGAAATATATGCAGCGTAGAGCTCGTATTATAATTCAAAAAGTGATTTCAGAAATAAATATAGGACAGGAAATGCTTGGTGATATATCTTTACAGGATTTTCTTCGAGATGAAAAACTAAAAAGAGCAGTAGCGATGACAGTAATTAATATTGGAGAATTGGTAAAAAATATCACGCAGGAAACCAGACAGAGGTATTCATATATTCCTTGGAGAGCGATAGCTGGAATGCGTGATATGACTGCACATAAATATCAAACTCTCAGAATGGAGGATGTGTATCAAACTGCGAAAGAAGATTTTCCGGCATTATTAGATCAACTCAATCAGATAAACGAATCATCCTGAACAGGTGTCACTTCAGAGGCTTAAAAATTGACCTATGAATTGACCTATCGGTTGTAATTTGCCTGAATATTGGCTGACAGGATCACAGAATTTTAATATTACTGGGAAGTAGAGAACTGAATCAAAATGAATTTTTTACAGTATGGTTTAAATGCTGGTTATCTGTGGGTGTATCTGACTTGCGGATAACCAGCATTTTTTGGCTGGTGTTGATGTACTTGTATAGAGTATACAAAAAAGAAAAAGTGTGGTAAAATTTGTCTGCAAAGCACAATGGAAAATGGAAGTCGCTATATAAATTTATTTTCCATTTTCCATTATACAGCAGGAGGAGGGATTATTTTAATGAGGTATTGCAGGGACGGAACTTTTTCCTTCTTCCTTCAAGCATCCATGAGACGATTCTGGTCATGGATGAGGACAGGAAACATGGCGGGAGATATAGCGAAATGGTCTGCGAGGTCAATGACGCGGTGGTGGAGGAAAATGAGATGCTGTCTGATCACGCGTATTTTTATGATAAGGAAAGCGGCGTTCTGGAGGCGGTACTAGGAGGTGATTACATGCTGTTGGTTGTGTTGAGAGTGGTGATCGGTACTCTTGCTGGGGCTTTCCTCTGGTTTCTGTTCCGATTGTGGCATGACGGGAAGCGTGAGTGACAGACAAAATAACATGGAAAAAGAACAGTAAGCGACGCTGGTGTTTAAGCGCACATCAGCGTCGTAGTTTCTGTTGATTTAAAAATACATTGTGTTTTATGGCTGCATTTCGTATAATATATTAAATAGCAAAGTGGAAGGACACGTGTTTCCATTTTCCATCGCAGGCTAGAATCTATTATAATATGTGAAACGACAATTTCAAAGAGGAGGTGAAAATTATGCCTACACAGGAAATAGAAGAATTGAAGAATCATTTCGTGGATCAGCTGCTTCCGCTGCGGATATATTTGTTTGGATCCTATGCAAATAATACTTATACAGATGAAAGTGATTTTGATTTTTATATTGTAGTCAAAGATGGAACATCGGATATTGCCGCAGAGACATCAAAGGCATATAAGGCAGTGCGCAGAGTGAAACAACGTCCAGTGGATATCATTGTGGGAACGAGAAGCAGATTCGAAAAAAGAAAAAATTTCCCGTCTATTGAGAACGAAGTATACCGAAAGGGGGTCTTGCTCTATAACGTCAGCAACGAAGGAGTGGTATGATCTGGCTGTTACAGACCTTGGCGTTGCAAAACATCTGAACTCGACATATTATCCGAAACCTCTTGAGATTATTTGTTACCATTGTCAGCAGGCTGCTGAAAAGGGAATAATTGACCTGTAAATTGACCTATCCGTTCGAAATTGACCTGTTTTTCCCGTAAAAATCCGAAAAATGTTCCTGTGCTGCATGGCTGCCCAGACGGGGAAATAATTTGACTCGATTCGGTAAAAATACCGCGAAAAGCCCGTGTTTCCGGGCTTTTTCAGACAAAAAAATCACCCTCAGTGGATCTTTTCACCGAGGGTTTTTAAGCAGGGCTACCAGGATTCGAACCTGGAAATGACGGAGTCAGAGTCCGTTGCCTTACCGTTTGGCGATAGCCCTATATAAATCGGAGTGACAGGATTTGAACCTGCGACCTCCTGGTCCCTAACCAGACGCTCTAGCCAAACTGAGCCACACCCCGTTCTTGTCCCTATCACATTTCGCTTATCTGCGACAGCTTGTTTATATTATCATTATCCAACATAAAAGTCAAGTGAAATTTTGATTTTTTTGTTGCATTTCTTTGTCGCCTGAATCATAATACATAGGAGATGACTTAAGTCGTTTCATCAGATTCTGTTTTATGGGAGGCACAATCTGCACAAGTTATTTTCCGACAGTTCCTTAGTCCTGAAAGGTTCTCAATGCCTCGATCGTCTGCCGGATCAGATCATCCAGTGACCATCCGAGCAGTTCTGCGCCTCGTTGGATCACCGCTCTGTCGCAGCCTGCCGCAAAGCCCTTCGCTTTATATTTCTTTTTGACGGATTTTACTTCCAGATCCTGCACGCTTTTTGAGGGACGCATCAATACGACCGCGCCGATCAGACCGGTCAGTTCATCTACGGCATAGAGCACCTTTTCCATCTCGTGCTCCGGTTTGATATCGACAGTGATGCCGTAGCCGTGGCTGGCGGTCGCGTGGATGATCCGTTCGTCCACGCCGCGCGCCCTCATGATTTCCTGGCTTTTGATGCAATGCTGCTCCGGAAACTGTTCGAAGTCGAGGTCATGCAGAAGTCCGACAATACCCCAGAACTCTTTTTCATTTCCGTAACCCAGTTTTTCTGCGAAATACATCATCGTCTGTTCGACAATCTGTGCGTGCTGTAAATGAAACGCTTCCTGATTAAACTCTGTCAGCAGATTCCATGCTTCTTTACGTGTCATAATGATAAATCTCCTTTTGATCAAAAGAATTGCTTTATTATATCGCGGAAATACAGTATAATCAAGAGGAAAGACCAGGAAGCATTGACTGAGTATAAATAAAGGTTACTGGTCACTCCCTGACCACGCACTTGCTGCGGGGGTCCTGCGTGCCAGTGGCACGCGTTTAGGATCGACCGAAGCGGAGCGTAGACCAGGCCGAAAACGTTGCGATTTCGAGCATCCGTCCCATCGCGTAGCGATTTTGCATGGCGGATGCTGTTGCAAGTCACATCCTGTAAGGATTAAAAAGCGTAAATCTGGTGGGGATGTGACATGTAACAAATAAAGATATGGAGACAGGGCATGGATTTTGAACGGTTAATAGAGATGAGAAATACAGGATTTGCAAAGGAGATCGGATTGCGGATCACACAGATCCGGGAAGGATATGCAAAGGGTGAGCTTGTGCTGCGTCCTATGCACGGCAATCCGATCGGTTCGGTTCACGGAGGTCTGATCTTTACGATCGCCGATACCGTGGGCGGCACGGCGGCTACCAGTCGAGGAAGGTTTGTGACGACCGTGTCGGGTAATATGAATTATCTGCGCCCGGCGATGAATTGCGAAAAGCTGATCGGTGAGAGCGTGGAGATCAAAATCGGGAAAAATATGTGCGTCTATGATGTGGTGATTACAAATGAAACAGGGAAAGAGATCGCAAAGGCGACGATGACTTACTATTATCTGCAGAATATGCCTCCGGTAGAGACATCAATGCCTGACTGTCAGTGAAAAACCCTTTGACCCGGACAGCATATTGTATTAGAATGTACTCCAGAAAAAAGGAAATGAGGTAATGCTATGTATTGTACCAGAAATGTAACGAATGATTTGGTCTGGGTGGGAGGCGACGACCGCAGGCTCGCCATGTTCGAGGGCGTCTATTCGGTTCCGGACGGTGTTTCCTACAACTCCTACCTTCTGCTGGATGAGAAGACGGTTTTGTTTGATACGGTGGACAAGGCCGTGGACACCGTGTTTTTTGAAAATGTCACGCATGCGCTCGCCGGGCGGAAGCTGGACTATCTGGTCGTTCATCATATGGAACCGGATCACTCTGCTACGCTGGGCGGGATTCTCCTGCGCTATCCGGATGTGACCGTCGTCTGCAATAAGAAGACGGAGGGGATGATCTATCAGTTTTTCGGTGCGGGTCTGCAGATGAACGTTCAGATCGTGAAGGAGGGCGATGTTCTGGAGACGGGTGCTCATAAGCTGACTTTCCTGATGGCGCCGATGGTGCACTGGCCCGAGGTCATGGTTACTTATGATACGACGGATCAGATTCTGTTTTCCGCGGACGCTTTCGGAACATTCGGCGCGTTGAATGGCGCGCTGTTTGCGGATGAAGTGGATTTTTTCGCCGATTATCTGAAGGAGGCGCGCCGATATTATACGAACATCGTCGGGAAATACGGCATGCAGGTGCAGGCGCTTCTGAAAAAGGCGGCAGCGGTCGAGATCCGCATGATCTGCCCGCTGCACGGATTTGTATGGCGTGAGAATATCGACGCTTATGTCGGGAAATATCAGCAGTGGAGCCGTTATGAGCCGGAGGTGTCCGGTGTGATGATCGCTTATGCTTCCGTGTATGGGAATACAGAGAACGCGGCGAATATTCTGGCCTGCAGGCTTCGTGACAGAGGAATCCGGACGACCATCTTCGATGTGTCCGTGACCGCATCCTCCGGGATTGTGGCCGCGTCGTTTGAATACAGCCATCTGGTGTTTGCATCCACGACGTATAATGCGGGTGTTTTTATCACGATGGACGAGCTGCTGCGGGATCTGGCGTCACATAATCTCCAGAACCGGACGGTCGCTTTCATTGAGAACGGTTCCTGGGCGGCGACCAGCGGCAAACAGATGAGAGAGATCATCGGCAGCATGAAGAATATGACTGTTCTGGAGGAGAGTGTTTCTCTAAAATCCGCGCTGCGCACGGATCAGGAGGAGGATATAGACCGGCTGGTCGATGCACTGGCGGTTTCCATGCAGGCATAAAGAAAGCCTTAAAATAATTATTCGGATTGGGACAGGCGACTGATAAATATGCGGGGCAGGATTCTGCCCCGTTCCTGTTTTTATATGGTTTCAATTACACATGTATGCTTTTTTGCGTTTGTTCCAGCTGCGTTCTTATCATAATTTATTCCGACAAGGAGCAGGTTCCCAAAATATTTTTTCAGGTCGCCGTCATATCGGTTTTCGTGGATTTGACGGATGGCGGTATCGGCATCCTTATCATATTTTAATTCAATGATCATGACAGGTTTGTCTGTGGCTTTGCGCGGCAGAAAAACCAGATCAGCGAATCCTTTTCCCTGCGGAAACTCCGGAACAATCTTGTAAAACCGTCGTGCGGTGTAGTAGGCAATCATGATGGCGCTGCTTAAGGACGCCTCATTGTTATATCTGAGTATGGAGGAGTTGGCGCTGTGTACCCGCTCCAAAGCCCCGGCCACGGCATCTGAATCGCCGCGGATGGTAGCCTCCAGCAAATCCTCCGAGTCCTGAAGCAGTTCTCCGATATCACCCCAGCCGTCTCCGCGGACGGCGTCTGCGAAAGCGTCTGCAACCTCCTGGTTCGGGATGAATGCCCGGCGCTCTCCGGCATGGTACCCCAGATAGCCCAGATGGATTAATAAGGTAAGAACGTCATCTTTATTTTTGAATGTAATTACATCATTCTGAAATGTGCTGACGGTAACCCGGACTTCTTCCCCGCCGAGCATGGCAACGATGTCATCCTTCAGTCCGTCGAAGTTCATGCTGATATAATTCTTCAGCGATTCATAAGTCTCAGAACTGGTCCAGTAATTTGCGTATTCTTCATTTATGACAGATTTCATGACGGAGTTCGGATTATATACATGCTGCATACGGTTGAAGGAATATCCGTCATACCAGGCGCTCATTCTTTCAAAATCCATATCATAATCATCACAGAGCTGTCTGACCTCCTGCTCTGTAAAACCTATATATTTTGCCAGTTTGGCGGGATCGGTCATCGTAAATTCAAGAAAATCGGTCAACGCTGATTCCGTCCCATATTTTTTGATTGGAAGAATACCGGTCATATAAGCTGCGGCAATGGTCTTGTCTGTGGCGGGACCTCCTTTAAAAAGTCCTCTCAGCAGCTGTACATATTCTTTCTGTAAGGCATCGTCGTGTTTGGCTTCACGGAACAGGGCATCCCATTCATCAATGATGATGATGAATTTATTCCCGGTTTGTTCTGAAATGTTTGACAGAACACGTGGTAAAGAATTGTCTTCAGTGAGATTGCAATCTGAAAATTTTTGCTTCAGTTCTGAAATAATACTGTTCTGCAGGTCTGGAATGATGGTTTTTATCCCTTTGGTAGTAGAGATAAACCAGGTTACATCCAGATATATAACATCATACTGATTCAGACCTTTTTCAAAAGATTTCTTCTCCGCTATTTCCAATCCGTCAAACAGAGCGCGTGAATCACAGCTTTTATCGTAATACGCACACAGCATTTTTGCCGCAAAAGATTTTCCGAACCGGCGGGGACGGGAAAAACAGGTCAGCTTGCGGGGGGTGTCAATAGTACTGTTCACATAATCGATCAGTCCCGTTTTGTCAACGTAAATATCGTTTCTGATGGTCTGAAAACCCTGATTTCCGGGGTTTAAATAGGTACCCATATGTCTGGCTCCCTTCCTGCGTTTTATGATTCCCTTCATGGTTCGTTTGAAAGGAAATGTATGTCGTAAATCCTGTTCGATGATATTATACCGCTTTTTTCGTTGCGGTTCCATATAAAAATGTAATTTATTTCTTGTTTCTCTGGAAAGTTCGTCCTGTGAAACAAAAAACGCTCCGCGAGAATGTGCATCCGCGGCGTATTCTTTTATATTGTAAAATTCTGGAAATTCTAGTATACTCTTTATAGCAGTTATGGGTTTGGTCTGTAATCAGGAAAGAAGGTATACAAAAGGAATGTTTGAGGAGATTAAAAGGAGAACCGGGCTGGGGAATGCTTTTGACCGTGTAAGAAATACGGATAAGGAAACAAAGGAAACGAAGGAGACAAAAAGCGGTGGGGATCTTTCAGCGAGGGAGAAGAATAAGGAACGTCCCTGTCCAAAGTGCAAAGCGCCTCTTCTGGGCCGCGTCGTTAAGGCGAATTACTATGTCTGCCCGGTGTGCGGCGGATATTACCGCGTACACGCCTACCGTCGGATCGAGATGATCATCGACGAGGGTACCTTTGAGGAGTGGAATAAGGAGATGCCGATCGTGGATCCGCTGCATTTCCCGGATTATGAGCATAAGGTCGAGGAGACGCGGCAGAAGACGAATCTGAATGAGGCGGTGGTCACCGGGCGGGGAAAGATTTACGGATATGATACCGTGATCGCGGTCTGTGATAACCGCTATCTGATGAGCAGTATGGGGCACAATATGGGCGAGAAGATCGCGCTGGCTGTGGAGCGGGCGACGGCACAGCGGCTGCCGGTGATCATCTATGCGGCTTCCGGCGGCGCGAGGATGCAGGAGGGGATGATCTCTCTGATGCAGATGGCGAAGACATCGGCGGCGCTGAAACGCCATGCAAAGGCGGGTCTTCTTTTCGTCAGCTTCCTGACGGAGCCGACGACGGGCGGCGTGACGGCCAGCTTTGCCATGCTCGGAGACATCATTCTGGCTGAGCCGGGCGCGCTGATCGGTTTTGCCGGGCCGCGGGTGATCGAGCAGACAATCAATCAGAAGCTGCCGGAGGGATTTCAGCGCGCGGAGTTTCAGCTGGAGCACGGTTTTGTCGATCAGATCGTGGAGCGGAGAGACCAGAAGGAGGTTCTGGGAACGATCCTGAAGGCGCACAGCGGTGAGAACAGCTGGCAGCAGTGGACCCGGAAGGGCGGAGAGAAGCCCGATCGGGTCAACCTTTTTGCGGAAGCGGCGTCCGCGCTGGCGGCGGATCCGGAGGCGCTGCCGCCGAAGAGCCGGAAAGCGCCGTTTTCCGGGACGATGCGCCAGGTGACGCTGGACAAGATCGACCGGCGGCATCAGGAGCCGTGGGATGTGGTGCGCCAGTCCAGGAAGAGCGGACGGCCGACGTCCATGGATTATATCGAGACATTGTTTGAGGATTTTCAGGAGTTTCACGGAGACCGCTATTTCGGAGATGACGGCGCCGTGGTCGGAGGCATTGCGTTTTTCGGCGGCATGCCGGTGACGGTGATCGGGCAGGAGCGGGGGCGCGATTCGCAGGACAGCGTGAACCGCAAGTTCGGCATGTCGTCCCCGGAGGGTTACCGCAAGGCGCTGCGCCTGATGAAGCAGGCGGAGAAGTTCAACCGTCCCATCATATGTTTTGTGGATACGCCGGGCGCGTATCCGGGCATGGAGGCTGAGGAGCGGGGACAGGGCGAGGCCATCGCGAGGAATCTTTTTGATATGTCTGATCTGCGGGTGCCGGTTCTGAGCATTATCATCGGTCAGGGCGGCAGCGGCGGCGCGCTGGCACTGGCGGTATCGAATGAGGTCTGGATGATGGAGAACGCTACCTATTCCATCCTCTCCCCGGAGGGCTTTGCCTCCATCCTCTGGAAGGACGCGAAAAAGGCGGACGAGGCGGCGAAGGTTATGAAAATCACGGCGGAGGATCTGTATAAGCTCGGCACGATTGAGCGGATCATCTGCGAGGATGAACCGGCGACGGCGGCGAATCTGTTGCAGATCAGTGAGATCATCGACCGGCATATGCGGAACTTCTTCGCGGCCTGCGCGGAGAAGTCTCCGGAGGAGCTGGTGAACCAGCGGTATGACCGGTTCCGGAAGTGCTGACGGAATGACGAATGGTTACAAGTCACACCCTCACCAGATTTATGCTTTCAATTATACAAGGTGTGACTTGCAACAGCATCCGTCCATGCAAAATCGCTTCGCGATGGGACGGATGCTCGAAACCACAACGTTTTCGGCCTGGTCTGCGCTCCGCTTCGGTCGGTCCTAAACGCGTGCCACTGGCACGCAGGACCCCCGCAGCAAGTGCGTGGACAGGGAGTGACCAGTAACGGTGAATGTCCGGCGCTTTCGCAGATGCAGGCGCGATCTTTGAGCAGCATATGCGCGTTCTTTTTGCCTCTGATGCCTGGTGTACGACCGGGATTCACATGAGACTCCTGACAGATACGGATAACATACAAAAAAATACCTGCGGATACATTTATATACGATGACATACGCAGACACACATCTGGGCTGCGACTACAAATACCATTTCTTGTACAATCAAAATACGATGATGAAATCCCCGCAAAAATAAAATCTTTTTCAGAATAAATCCCGATCCTCATTTGTGATATTGTATAAATGTATTAAAAATGTCTGGGCCAAGACTTGAAAACAATGCAGAAAGCACAAGGAGGAGCGTTATTATGAAGTTTGAAAAAGGAAAAATGATACATTTTAATACGTTTTTAAAGCCGGATCCCGGCTATTATTTCGGATGCGGCATCATGCCGGAGCTCGGGAAGCTTTTGAAAGAATATGAGCATGATAAGGTGTTTGTGGTGACGACTGAGCCGCTGAAGAAACTGTACGGAAGCGATGTGACGGATTCCCTGGATGCGGCGGGAATCGTGAATGAGATGCTGACGATCCCGGATTCCGAGCATGATAAGACATTCCAGACGCTGGAGTATCTGTGCGAGACACTGGTGGCGAAGAGTGTGACGAAAGGATCGATCATCGTCAGCTTCGGAGGCGGATGCCTGACGAACATCGTGGGGCTGTCAGCCGCCATGATCTATCGGGGCATCCGTTATGTGGAGATGCCGACGACCTTCATGGGAATCACCGACAGCTGCCTCAGCAACAAACAGGCAGTGAACGGCAAGCAGGGCAAGAACCAGTACGGCGTCTACTACGCGCCGCAGTTTATCTTCGGGGATACCGCTTATCTGGCCACCGAGAGTATTACCGGACGGAAATCCGCGATTGCGGAGGGCATCAAGAACGCGTTTATCAATGATGAGAGCCTGCTTCCCTATTATGAGGAAGTGCTGGCGCGCGAGGATTTTGACCATATGGATATCCTGACCGTGACGGAGCTGGCCTACAGCGTGATCTGCTCGAAGCTTCCGATTCTGGAGCAGGATCCTTCTGAGAAGCTGTTTGCCATGGCGCTGGAATACGGCCATACCTTCGGGCATGCCATCGAGTTCTACTCCGGCGGTTCGATTCCTCACGGCATTGCGGTCGCGAAGGGTATGTGCGTAGCCGCGGAGATTTCCCATACGCTCGGCTATCTGACGCAGGAGGAGGTCGATAAGCACTATCGTCTCTTCGGCGAATGCCTGGGCCTGGATCTGAAGATTCCGGCGGGAATCACTGTGGAGAACATCATGTCCACGATTTTAGCGGATAATAAGAAGACCGTGAAGGGTGTGAAATATGTCATCCTGAAGAAGATCGGCGAGTGCCTGAATCCGGACGGAGACTTCCAGGTATGTGTGGATGAAGGTCTGGTGAGAAAGGCTCTGGCCGAACACAATTCAATCATTGATCAAAAACTCGGGAAGGGAAGTGAATGCTGTGCTTAAGCTTTGTTTTAACGCGACGACGCTCCGGTATATGGATATTTTTGAGGCGCTCAGCCACATCAGAGACGCGGGCTATGAGGCTGTGGAGATTGCCCTGAATGACACGCATATTCATCCGTATAAGAGCAGCCCGGAACGTCTGCGGGATGTCCGGAAATACTGCGAAGACATCGGACTGGTGATCGCGTGCGTGGCCGCCGGGGGACCGACGTTCCTGGCGGAGACGCCTTACGAGCCGTCCATGATCTGGGCAGATGCCGCCGGACGCAGACAGCGTCTGGACGCGTACAAGAGTGCGATTGAGCTGGCGCACACGGTAGGATCTCCGATCCTGAATATCAATTCCGGTATTTTGAAGCCGGGCGTGACCGCGGCGCAGGCGGATGCCTATTTCCGGGAGGGGATGGAAGAACTTTTAGGCGAGGCGGGCGATATCACGCTGGTACTGGAGCAGGAGCCCGGATTCTTTGTGGGAACCACAGAGACTGCCCTGAAATACATTCAGGAATTTGACACGCCGAAGCTGCGCTTCAATCTGGATATCGGGCATGTGTTCTGCTGTGAACCGGAGGAGGAATGCTATGACAATGTCGAGCGTTCCCTGCCGTACACCCGGCACATCCATGTGGAGGATATCAAAAACCGGGTGCATTTTCACGAGATTCCCGGTGAGGGCGACATCGATTTCGGCCGGATTGTGAAAATCATTGAGGACTCCGGTTATCCGCATTATGTGTGCGTGGAGCTGCACAATCATGATCAGATGTGGGAGCGGGCTCTGAAAGAGAGCAGGGACTACCTGATCGGAAAAATGTCGAAGGACTGAGAGAATATCAGGCGGGTAGATAAGTATGGATATGGAAAAGAAAAATCTTGCATTGACAATTATGGAACCGGGACGGATGGCGCTGGTCCCGCAGGAAATCCCGGTTCCGAAGGAGGATGAAGTTCTCATAGAGGTACACTATGTAGCCGTCTGCGGTTCCGACGTCAAGCTGTACGCCGGAACCTACACGGCGCCGCACAGTTATCCCGTCGTCATGGGTCACGAGTGGCTGGGAACCATCCGGCAGAAGGGCAGCGAAGTGAAGCTGCCGGTTGGATTGACGGTGGTGGGCGACTGCTCGCTGTACTGCGGCGAATGCTATTACTGCGGCGTCAATAAAAACCACTGTGAGACGATTGAGAAAAAGGGCATTACGGTGGACGGAGGCGCGGCGAATTTTATTGTGGTAAAGGAACGGCACGTCAATGCCTGTCCGTCGTCGGATCATCCCATGCTGCTGACGCTGACGGAGCCCATGTCGGTCGCGGTGAACGGGATACGAAACAGAGTTCCCGATGATGTCCTGAAAAGAACGCGGCGGGCGCTGATCCTGGGCTGCGGCGGCATCGGCCTGATGTCTCTGTTCACGCTTCTCGACGCTGGCATTCCGGAGATCGTGATGGTGGATGTACTTGCCGACAAGGTCAGTCGGGTGCAGGGATTTGGATTCCCGCAGGTACGGGCAGAGTGCTGCAACACACAGGAGATCAGCGAGGAGCGGATCGGGACATTTGACCTGATCGTGGAGGCGACCGGGCACGGCGAGAGCCTGCAGCAGTCGCTCACGGTGATCAACCCGTGCGGTCATCTCGTCTGCCTGGGGCACCAGGCGCCGATGGAGTTTGATTTCGGGACGGTGATAAAGAAATCCCTGACGATTCATGCCAGCAACGGAAGCACCGGAGGATTCCCGAAGGCCATGGAGCAGATCCTGACCTACAGCCCCTATGTGGAGCAGATGATCATGGAGGTGGTACCGCTCTCCGAGTGCGAGCATCTCTTTGAGCGGAAAGAACTGTTCGCATCCGCGATCAAGGTGCTGATCGATATGTCAAAATAAGGCGCTGGTTTTTGCGGACGGATGATCATTATGTTGAGCCGGATATGAGGCGGTTTTTCATGGATTTCCCCGTGACTGTGAAGAATGCGGAACAGTTGCGCGATTTATAAAAATTGCCTGTATTTATATATATCCTCTTTAGAAGGAGCAGCCCCATCGGTATACAGATGGATGGGGCTGCTTCTTCTCAGTGGTGCACGAGTTACTTTTCAGCGGTTAAAAATATTTTATATTGCGCGGTGAAAGTGTAGTAGTTATAATGAATTGAGGTAACTATTCAGGACAGTATTGGAGGATATAATCATGGTTAAACGATTTAACGTAACAGCTGTATGTCGACCGGAGCTTCATTATATGGTTGATATTACAGACCGTCTGAAAGAGATAGAAGCAATGATAGACCGTGGAGATTATTTTACCATGAATCGCGCCCGTCAATATGGAAAAACTACGACTCTACGCGCGCTTGCTTACCGGCTGAAAGAGAGATATGTTGTTGTCAGCCTGGATTTTCAGAAATTGGATTCTGTAGATTTTTCCGGCAATGAGCGATTTTCCCAGGCTTTTGCAAGAGCGTGTTATAACAGTGTGAAAAAGGAAGCAGGTATTTCGGACAGTGTGCGTGATGTATTGAGATCTCTTGCGTTTGCAGTGGTTGAGGATATGAATCTTTCAAAGTTGTTTTTCTATCTGAGTGATTGGTGTGAACAGTCGCCCAAACCAGTGGTTTTGATTATAGATGAGGTGGATACTGCTTCAAATTATCAGGTCTTTCTGGATTTTCTGGCTCAATTACGAGCGGGATATATTGATCGCGATATTACTCCGACATTCCAATCGGTTATTCTGGCGGGAGTATATGACATAAAAAATCTGAAACGAAAGTTTGTGACAGAGGAGCAGAACAAGACAAATAGTCCGTGGAACATTGCGGCGGACTATCTGGTAGATATGAGCTTTTCAGCGGGAGATATTGCCGGTATGCTTCGGGAATATGAAAAAGACCATATGACCGGGATGGATATTTGTGCAGTATCTGAACTTATTTTTGATTATACGTCAGGGTATCCGTTTTTGGTTTCAAGGATTTGCAATCTGATTGATGAACAGATAACAGGAACGAATGAGTTTCCTGATGAAGCGTCCGCATGGACTGCGGCAGGTGTGTTGGAGGCTGTCAGCCGTATTCTGAATGAGAAAAGTATGCTGTTTGAATCTTTACAGGACAAAGTGGACTCTTATCCTGAACTCAGAGAGTTGTTATATACACTTCTGATGAACGGAAAAGAAATCTCGTATAATCCGGATGATGAAGCTATAGACATAGCAATAATGTTTGGTTTCCTTAAAGTTGTTCATAAAAAAGCGGTGATTGCAAATCGTATTTTTGAAACGCGATTATACAATATGTTTCTTACGTCTCCTGAAATGCAGGGCAGTAAGATGTATACACTCGGTGACCGCTATAAATATCAGTTTGTAAAAAAAGACAGCCTGGATATGAAATTGATTCTGGAGCGTTTTGTAATCAGTTTTGATGATCTTTATGGCGATCAACCGCAGAGATTTCTGGAGGAGGATGGCAGGCGATACTTCCTGCTGTATTTGAGACCCATTATAAACGGAACCGGGAATTATTATATTGAGTCCAGAACGCGCAATCAGGAGCGAACCGATATTATCATAGATTATTGTGGAAAACAGTATGTGGTAGAGATGAAAATCTGGCATGGCAATGCTTATAATACCAGGGGCGAAAAACAGCTGATCGAATACCTGGAACATTATCATTTGAATCAGGGATACATGCTTAGTTTTAATTTTAATCGAAAGAAAAAAATCGGCGTGAGAGAGATTCAACTGGGCGATAAAGTTTTAGTAGAAGCGGTTGTTTAAAAGAAACAACTTATAATTTTTGAAAAGCGGCAGAAGTTAAGTCCTGCCACTTTTGCCGGGTGTTCTCGGCAGCGCACGTATTGAGACTACTGATTACCGCATACTTTCGAGGTAAAAAAGGTATGCGGATTTAAACTCTGTATATTTCCGCCTGGTCAGATAAGCTGTAAACTGATCACCGCAAAGATGTATCAGGGAATGGTCGAAATCTGATACATGAGCGAAATTTACAATAAAACTGCGGTGCGGCTGGAAAAAAGAGTTTGACGGGAGAATCTGCATCCATTTTGAAAGTGTCTGGATAGATTCGTAATCTTTTTTCATGGTATGGACAAACACCTTTTTCTGTACCGCCTCTATATAAATGATTTCACTTGCCGGTAGAGAATAGACATTATGCTTTGTCTCCACAGGTACTTTGAACGTGGCGGTGCTATACACCCGTAGAGCGTCTTTCAGGTTGAGGAATAGCCGTTGTTTTTCCAGAGGTTTTGACAGGTACCGGAATACCTGAAAACGCATTGCTTCATCGAGATATTCGGAATACGCGGTAATGATAATTATGAGGACATTCCGGTTAGCTTTTTTTAATTCGTTTCCGGTAAAAATACCGCTGACACCGGGCATTTCCACATCCAGGAACACGATATCCTTGACTGAGGAGTCGTGTAAAAGCGCTTCCCCGCTGTTAAAGGTACGAATGTCCGGACAGTTCAGGCGGCTCCGTTTGAAAAATTCTTTAATATATTTTGTTAAGTGGTCGATGAAAAGCTGGTCATCGTCACAAATCGCGATCTGCATATATGTTTCTCCGTTTCTAATGTCGGGAATGGTTGGCTGTTTATAAGATTATCCCGGGTTTTTGAGTGTGATAATCGTATGAAATGTATGGTCTTCCTGAGAGTAATAGTATTCTATCTCGCCGCCATATTTTTTTACAATTCTTTCAATGATCCGGATGCCATACCCGTGCAGCAACGGATCTTTTTTGGTAGATACGAGCCGGTTGCTTTTTTCTGAGAACGGATTTTTTCGGCAGGAATTTTTTATTGTGATTATGGAAAAAGCAGTGTTTTCTTTCCGGGACGCAGATAATTCAATGACTGCATCCGATATTTGCATAGATGCTTCCAGAGCATTGTCCAGCAGGTTGCAAAACAGGGAAGTGATATCGTCTTCTTTAAAAAAACTAATAGAATCATTTCTTATATCTGCATGAAAAGAAACGCCGGACTGCTCGCACAGATTCAGGTAACGGCATAAAATGGTATTGAGGAGTTCATGGTTGCAGATCTGTGCAGTCTTTTTGAATGCTGCGGAATTTATAATGCAGTCTATATATTCGGTTACCTTTTTATGTTCACCATTTTTATTCAGTATAGCGATGGATTGAAAATGATTCTTGATGTCATGGATTAGCTGGGTCTTGTTTTCGTCCTGCTTGATAATCATTTTGTAATAATCTAGGATATCAGACTCTTTTTGCAGAGATAAACGCAGGTCTGTCATTTCGATGCTCTTGATCTGGACGTAGTTATAAATCTCCCATATGATCAGATTCAGAACTAATAAGAGGATGGAACATATAGAGATCATAAGATCAAGTGTTTTGGGGATAGATACTTCACAACATAAAATAGCCAGGGTATACATGATGAATATGGATACTGCTGGTGTGGTGATGAGCATGAACCAGGATTTGTCAAATCGAATGGTTGTTTTTCCGGTTTCACTCCAGAGATGGATCAAAAGAAGCATAATAAGGAAATAAATAAGTTTTGTCAGTACTGCTGCCAGCCAGACCTGGGAGGATGACATATCTGAGAAGGGAAACGTGATCTGGTAAGGTACAATGCTTACAATAATTAATTCTGCAATAAAAGAAACAGAAGTGGATATAGCTGCATGAAACAAGGCAGACTGCCATTTGGTTTTGTATGCCATAATCAGGTACAGGAAATTGCAGGTCATAAAAGCAATGCCATTTATTACCATGCTATTGAAAAATGAGAGCAGAAAAAGAACCCCATATAACGCAACCACCAGCAGAATACAGAGGCATTTTGGATGTTTATTTTCAAAGAGAGCAGAAGCATATAGAAGAAAAATAATTCCTTCTGCTGCAAAAATAAAAAAGTAAAGAATCCAAAGTACCATAATAGTAAAACCTCGTTCAATTACATCCGGAATTTGAGGGATAATATAACTT
>JAJBUT010000221.1 GCA_020860185.1 Lachnospiraceae bacterium
TGCCGCCGTCAGCCAGCGGCTTGATGTGATGAACCTCCTCGACCTTGACGTAGCGCCCGGCTTTCATGCACCGCTCACACAGCGGGTGGGCGTGGACGTAGGCTCTGCGGATGGACTGCCAGTTGCGGCCGTAGCGTTTGCCGTGCTTCAAGTCCCGTCCGTTCTGTTCGTACTGCTGTGCCACCAGCTTTCCATGCTCCTCACAATAGGTGCCGTCCGTCAGCCTTGGACAGCCGGGGTAGGAACATGGTTTCTTCGGCATCTTTGGCATGGTGCCGCACCTCCTTTATGGCATAAGAAAAGCCCTGCGGGGTTACCCACAAGGCTCATCTTACAGTTTCCTATGCTACCATTATACTCTTATGGACTGTGCCAAACCACGGCAAAGTGTGCCAACTTTCATTCCGGCACAACAAAATTCTGAAGAGCGGAGCTATGAATACGATGGACAGTACGATTGGAGACATGAAGCCTTGCACAGACTTCCTCCCAAGTGCATCCCTCAAAATAACGATATTTCAGAAGCAGCCGTTCTTCATAATCGTCCATTGCATTGATGGCAGAGAGCATCTCTGTTTTTAAATCGACCAGGTTATCAATCTCCGCAGTGATTTTATCCTCCAGCAGCATTATCTTTTCCAGCGTCCGCACGTATGGCGCGTCCGTATTTCTGCTGGTCTGTACCCGTTCACCAAGGCTCGGACTGCTGATGCTGTACGCCATCTGCTGCAATTCTTCCTTTTCCCTGATATGGGAGTTGATGAGTGCGTCCAGGTTGTGCGCCTGCCGCAGATATTCTTTTGCTGTCATGAACCATACACCTCCTGCTTCAATTTTCTGATGAGATATTCGCCGGATATGTCCGATAGAGCCGTATACCACTGGGAGCGGAGAAATCGCTCGACTTCGTTGACTGTATCTGTGGCGCTCATGTTATCCGGGTTCCGCTTCAATGTTTTCAGTGCTGTGCGGTAATCTTTGACCGCCTGAATGATAATAGCATTAGCCAAGCTCTCATATGGGGTCATTCATCCGCCTCCTCTTTATGACGGAGCGGTTTATCCTTATGCTCCCGTGTGTTCCGGCCACGAGCTTGGCGGTTCTTTTTTTCGCTGCGCCTTGCGTCTGTCAGAGCGTGCCTTTTTCTGCTCACCTGTGAGTTTACCCATTGCCTCGCCAGCGGTCGGGTCGTTATATCCTTCAGCGTTTTTATACATGATTGTTATCCTCCAATTCTTCAATTTCGATGTAGATGCCGCACGGCTCGTCCGACCAGCGTTTCTCGACATACTCCCTGACTACCTGGGCATCGTCTTTCCAGAAGCCAACAGCCGTCATGCAGTCTTTTAAGAGCTTTTCGAGATTATCGGTGTCGGGACGGGTCACCCGCCATTCACCATTTTTGTGGCTCTTCCCTTTTGGAAACAGCCATATCACACGGAGAGAAACGGCACCCATAATCGGCGAGAGCGGCTTATATTTCGCAAGGTGTCCGTTAAGTGACTGCCTTGCTTCCTTGACCTTCGGTGGGTCATAAAATATCGGTTTATTTCCGACAACTCGCACCTGCTTCATCTGAGCAGTTACAGTCGGCGGGTTCATTGCTATAAAAAATTCCATTGTCTGCACCTCATATTTTTATTTTGACAAAGGCAGAGTCACTGTTCGGTGCTGGGCACAAGGGCAGGCTTGCAAGCCCTTGTACCAGCCCGCGACAGCGGGGACAGACAGTCTCTATATATAAAGCCTTTGACCGCCTTTTGACATAGGATAAATATTCCTGTGTCTGTCCTTGCTCTGTCATAGGTGAAAATCCCTTTGTCCGTCAGTTTGTCCTGCGGATTGCGGCACCGCCTTTGCAGATATAATCCGCTTCATATTCCTTCAGATATCGACGGATGGATTTCTCGGAAAGACCGATATATTCCGCCATATCTGCGATACTTGCCATTCCATTGTCGGCACAAATATCATAGGCGTTATCCAGTGACCGTCTCCGTTCTTCCGGAGTAGTACGCTTGCTGCTTTTAGATAGATTCGCCTGCCAGCTTCCTTCTGCGCCGCACCCACTTAAGTCGCCGGTCGTATCCAGCCTGTGGATGGGGTACTCGAACCAGAAGTTGACGGGGTCGATATTCTCAAATTCTCTGAGGCTCGATTCCAGTCGCCATGCCGTGGCGTGACCATCCCGGACGTTGTTCTTCAGGTCATCTGTCAGTTCCAACTGGATCATGTCGAGCTGCGCATCCGGGTCTCGTGCAAACACACCAGAGCCGCTTGCTCTGTCCATTGCGCGCTTGGCACCCTGCGCACCTTTTGAATGGTGGTGGCAGTAGATAGTCGAACAGCCCGTTTCCGTACAGATTTTGTCGAACTGATTACAGAACGCGCCCATCTCTGAAGCGTTATTCTCATCACCCGTGATGACCTTGTAGATGGGGTCGATCACGATAGCATCAAAGTGCTGGTCACGCACACGCCGGATGAGCTTCGGAACAAGTTGGTCGAGCGGGACGGCATGGCCGCGCAGGTTCCATACCACGATGTTTTCTGTGTTCTGCATTTTCAGACCGAGTGCGTCATATATCTTCAAAAATCTGCAGATTGCGCTGGCAGGGTCGATTTCCAGGTTGACATACAGCACCCGTCCCTTTTTGCAGGGGAAACCGAGCCACTTCCTGCCCTCGGCGATAGCGATGCAAAGCTCCATGAGCAGAAACGATTTTCCTGCCTTGGATGAGCCGGAAATCAGCATCTTGTGACCTCTGCGCAAGATTCCCTCGATAAGCTCTTCCGGCAGTTCGGGAGGATTGTCTTTATAAGTATCGAGAGACACCATGTCCGGCAGTTCGTCAGACACACCCTCCACATAATCCATCCAGTCATTCCATGACTTCCGTCCGAGGTTCGTCGCCACAAGATACTGCCTGTTGCCATTCCTCGTAATACCCGGCATACGGGAAAGTCGGGAGGGGTTGCGGTTCTGCTTGTCGATGGACACGCCGTTTTTCTCCAGAAAATCATAGAGAAATTCCACCCGTTTTCTGTATTCCTCATAATCATCTGCATCAATGTGGACGATTGCGTGGAGGGACTTGCCGCCGCTGTGTACAAGAGCAACGATGGGAAGCTCCAGCTTGCGGAACGCCGCATCCTGCTCCACGATGGGAAGGGAGTCCGATTCCACCAGGGCATATCGGAACTTGGTCACGTTGTCGTTTTTGACACCGTCCCCATCGAGCGGATTAAAACGTATCCATGCACCAGCTGGCTGTTTCCAGTCACCGACCGTAGCTCCAATATCGTCAGGGTGCTTTTTAAGCGATGCAATAAGCTCACCGGCAGTGCGGTCATATACACCCTTGCTCGGCAGCCACTTGCCATCGCCGTCCTGCCATACATCGCCGGTGACATAACCGACGCGGTCATCCTTATCGAAGAGCAGTTCGAGGTAAGTAATCAGGTCTTCCGTGGGGTTCCACGCATCGGGAGGAGTGAAACCGTTGAAACCGTCCTCACCGTCATATTCGATGGTGTCATCCCAGTTCATGCAGCCGTCTTCTCCGAAGAGTGTCCAGCCTCTGTCCTTTGCCATCTGGACGATGGTGCCGCCCTTGACGGGAGAACCGCTTCCGTGAAAGCTGTTCCATTTCTTTTCGCATTCACCAGGGTGGTAGCGGCTGTCGTTACGGCTCCAGTCATCCCAGATGGAGCAGGGGTAGCCCTCCTCCTTTAAGGCCATGCCGACCGCAATCCAGTCAGCACGGGAAAGAGATGCCACATCTATGGCTTTCAAAGCCGATAAAATATTGTTATTTTCCATGTGAAAATCCTCCGTTTATGGTCTGTATAATGCCGGAGTGATACCGTAAGGCACCCTCCAGCGATTGTCTGCAAGCTGAGAAATGAGCTTGCTGGCATCATCAAACTGCCATGTCCCGACCTGCCTGAAACCGTAACGCTCCAAGCAGCGTATCTGTTTTGGTGTGGCAAGCCCCATGTCCTGTCTGCGTTTCAGCCGGTCGATAAGCAGGGACGCAAGTCCGGCATTGCTCACGCTGTCAGGGAAAATGCCGCGCCGCTCCAGGAATTGAAGCTGTTTTTCCGATGGCGGTGCCATTTCCCATGCAAAGGTCGGCACATAATTAGTCAGGTCTTCCGCAGCGATGGAGAGCGCATACTGGAGCGGGTCCACCAGCTTCCGTTTGCGTTTCCGCATCCCCGCCAGTTCCTCCGCAAGAGCGCGTTCACGCTCCGCCAGCACATCCCGTTCCGCCTGTTCCTCGGCTTCAATCAAATCCACGCCATCCTCATCAGCCTGCATCTGCTCGTCAATCATGGAGGCGATTTTCTCATCCTTGCTGATAAGTGCTGACGGTCTGCAAAGGTCATGCCTTGCCGTCATCCACAGAAAATCCAACAGGAGCAAATGGTCTTTGCCCGGTGAAAGCCGCATCCCTCTGCCCACCATCTGCTGATAAAGGCTGCGGATTTTGGTGGGACGTAAGATTACAATGCAGTCCACGCTGGGGCAGTCCCAACCTTCAGTGAGCAGCATACTGTTGCAGAGAACGTCATATTTTCCGTTCTCGAAGTCCGTCAACACCTGCGCACGGTCATCGCTGTTTCCGTTGACCTCAACAGCCCGTAATCCTACGTCGTTTAGCATTTTGCAGAATTTCTGAGAAGTAGCGATGAGCGGCAGGAACACCACGGTTTTTCGACCTTCGCAGTAATGTGCCATCTCGTTTGCTATCTGCACGAGGTAAGGCTCCAATGCACATCCGATATCACCGGCACTGAAGTCACCGCTCGACAGTCCAACATTCTGGATGTCCAGTTCCAGCGGTATCATCTGCGCCTTAATGGGACACAGATAACCGTCCCTGATTGCCTCCGACATGGTGTATTCATAGGCTTTGGTGTCGAAGTATTCTCCGAGGTTTTTCATATCACCTCGGTCCGGGGTAGCAGTCACACCGAAAACATTGGCGTCCGGGAAATGCTCCAGTACACGCTGATAGGAATCCGACAAAGCGTGATGCGCCTCATCCACAACGATGTCCTGAAAATAATCCTGCGGGAATCGGTCGAGCCGCTTTTCCTGACACAGCGACTGTACGGAACCTACCGTAACGGGAACAAAGCTGCCGAGGGAGGAGGACTCCGCCTTTTCCAGGACGGAATCCAAGCCCGACGCCTCTTTCAGCTTGTCCGATACCTGGGTGAGCAGTTCTCCGCGATGTGCCATGATTAGCGCCCGGTGTCCCTTGTGTACCTGTTCTTCGGTGACCGAGGCGAACACCACGGTCTTGCCGCATCCTGTGGGCAGCACGAGGAGCGTCTTTTTATGCCCCTGCTCCCACTCGGACAGGACTGCATTTTTCGCCTCGGTCTGATATGGTCTTAATTCGTACATAGGCACCTCCCTTGTTCAAAAGGGAGGCCGCTATCGTCATCAATCTCCATCCACTCAGAGCCTGCGGGGAAATACTTCTCATCCCAGTCGTAGAAGCGGTCAACATCATTTGCCTGACGCTCCTCGCCGTCTTTGGTATAGGTACGGGGCTTGAAATGGGCGCGGCCACGGGAGCCGACCACCTTGTTCCAGTCCATGACCAGCCGTTCACCATGCTTCTTCATGCCGATGCAGCGGAAGAACGAGGAGATTTTCCACTCCAGGGAGCGGTACAACAGCAGGTCGGTGCGGATGCTGGCGATGCCGTCATCCGTCTTCACCTGCATGGTGATGGTTGCCTTGTTGCAGGGCGGCACCTTGGGACCGCCGGGGAAACGTCCCCGTTCGAAATCGGTGACAGTGAAGTTGTAGTCGCCTTCCGGCAGGATGATAAATTCCTGACCGTCGTTTTCAATTGCATCATCCCAGTCCATGCATCCGTCCTGGAAATTTCTGTAGTTCTCATTCACTGTCGAAGTCCTCCTTCATCTGATTTGAGTTATTGATAAGATTTAAAATCTGCGGCCAGTATTTGATGAGCCAGCCGGAGATGAACTTGTCGCTGTAGTGCTCGATGGGAATATCAGCTGCGTAGTGGCCTTTATCAGCCACCACCTTCTGGATATCAGCCTCAGATACACTGTCCTTTGCCATCAGGGAGCGGAGTGCATCAATGGGCTTTTCAGCCGGGGCAGCAGGAGTGGCATTGAAGATATGGGCGATGCCTGCAAAGTCCAAATCCAATTCGTCTGGCAGACCGTGACGGTTCTTGGCATCCCAGCAGGGATGATGGCTGGTGTACATGACACGCTTGCCGCCCTGGACTTTTGCCTTTTCCATCACGTTGTCGCTCTGGACAATGAAGGTTTTATAGTTGCAAAACAAGAGCATATCGCACCATTCCTTTAAGAGCGGCGCGACCTGCTTGGTGAGCTTTGTTTCCCAGCGGTCATAAGCACCCATCTCGTCCGGCTGTTCGAACTTGCGCATCTTGGCGTGTGCCGTCACCACGACATGGATACCTACAGCAATCACCTTGTCCAGCGATGCGAAGAACCGATTGAATTCCTCTGCCAGATACACATAGCCTTTGGAATATCCAAATTCCTCGATACCGGCTTTCTTGTATTTGCCGCACACATAGACGATGGCAAGCTGCTCCGCCCAGTCGGCTGTATCGATCACGAGGGTCTTGCAGACATCCCTTGTCGCAGCCACCTCATTGATAATGGCGAGCAGTTCTTCCCATGTAGCTGGTCTGTCAATACGACGTACATCCATGTGGGCGGTGCCGCCTTCCGTATCGATGAACAGCGGGTCGGGGAACTGAGCCGCCAGCGTGGTCTTTCCAACACCCTCGGCACCATAGATGACCACTTTCTGTGGGCGAGGGATTTTACCGTTTTTGATGTTTAACATTGCGTCCTCCTTACCTGAGTGAGCAGGAACGGTCCTCGACCACGGCGCAGCCGGGTACCTTTATTCCTGTGTTGATGAGCTTCTTTACTTCGTTCTTTGCCACCTCCGGCGCAGGAATGCGGTAGCAGTCGGTGTGCTTGTTGCGCTTGAGCCAGCGCACAGCTTTCTCCGCATCCGACACTTCCACATGGGAAGTCTTGCGGTAGCTGAGTGTTGCGATGCCAAGGTCTGTCTTTTCACCGCCACATTCACGGTCGAGAACCTCCATAAGGCTGGACTCCTTCCTGGCAAGGCAGCTCCTGCGGTCTTTCAGTCTGGCTTCTTCCTCCTTCAGGGCAGCAGCCTCCGCACGGGTGTTTAACACCAGCTTCGCCAGGTACTCCAAAATCCGCTGACGCTCCATCTGGAGGGAATCCAGCTGAGCCATTAGGCTTTCCGAGTCAGATAGGATTTCGCCGGTTTCCGGGTCTACCATCTGTTCGAAGATTTCCTCGATTGTCTGGTTGATTTCATACAGCTTCACTTGTTGCACCTCCTTCAGGAACCTCGGTGATGGAGACCGTATCTACGGAATCACCCGGAACCACGATGGTTACCGTTTGCGGCAGACCGAGCAGCCTTCGGAGCAGTCGCTCCCGAACCGTTACAGTTCGACAGGAGACGATGCCGTCCTTTGGCTTTTTTGAGACTGAAATAGATAAGTTGTGTCTCATTGCAATTCCTCCAATCTGGAAGGTGTAGTATTGTTTTCCCTTCCACAATACGGAGAAAAGGACCCCTGTTTGGGGTCCCTCCAATTAGAAGATGTTGCGGATTTTTTTCCGAGCCTGCTCGACAGACTTCTTAATCTGCTTATGGTCGATACCTTCAAGTCGTGCAATCTCCCGAAACGACATCCCGTCCGCATACATCTCCAATCGCCGCCGCTGAACGCTGGTGAGCCTGTCCATTGCTGCGTAGAGACGCTGGTTCCGCTCTCTGGTGAGATATTCGGATTCTGGTGTCTCATCGGCAGCAAAATCCTGTCCTTCATACTGTGCGCCATCCAAGGAGAACGCAGCGTGGTAACGGTGGCGACGGTCAGAGTTGGATTCTTCGCGCCGGGAAGCTACGATAAACTCCCCATACTCAGCGGAGACATCAATCTCTTCAACAGCGCCTGTGACTGATTCGTACTTAATCTTCATAAAAAAACCTCCATTTCTGTTGCGAAACGGAGGTTCTCTTAAACGCACGAAAAGACCATTGGAGTAGAGTGCAAACTGAACGTCTCCGTTTCAGTGTTGCACCCTTCCTCCGGTGGTCGAGTGCTGGTATTCAATTGTCATTACAGTGCCGGAAGCTCCTGCAGAAGCTCACTGTGTGGACGTCACCAGAAAATAACGCAAAAGTTTTGTTTGAGTTCGCAAATTATTCATTTGATTTCTGGCATATAGTGTGCTATAATAGAATGTGATTACATAAAATTTGCGAAGCACACCCCGCTTGTGCGGTTCTTCGGCTTGTCCTATGCGTAAATTATCGCATACATTTCGCAGGAAGTCGTTCCCCAGAGGTTACCCATAAGTTATGGTGAAGTTCGTACTTTTCAGGAGGTAGAGAGTTGGAAGATCTGGTTTTTTCAACGGTGCTTAAAGAAATAAAAGCGGCTTTCGCCGAACCAGTGTCTGATCCGGACCTTATTCAGCTGCTCTATGATGGAATTGCCATTCCTGCAAACATCACGAATCAAAATGGGGATGTCTTCAGCGTCTCTAAAGGAACGGCCAGTGCAATTATGAATAGGAAAAGAGGCGGCAATGCCTTAAAGGTTATCCGGCAGCATTCGATTGACGAGGTTGTCATAAACACGATTGATGACTATTTCCAAAAGAATGTAGTCCGTAGATTACTTCCATCAGCAATTGATGACCTGATTTGCCATTTAAAAAGCGACATTGAAGCAGATAATATTGCAAATGATAAGAAGCAGGAGTTGCTCGGACTGGCAAAAAAAGAGACTCTGGCCAGTTTCCTGGCGAGAGCCTATCTGTATTCATTGTCACGTAGTAATGTCCTGACTGAAAAGGCATCGACATCATCGAAGCACGCCTCGACAATTATGCCGAAGGATGCGAAGGAATATAGGAAGAAGCCTCTGGATGCGATAGAGTTCGATGACAAGGTTGCGGGAACCGAAAGACGGTATGTGGATGCGCTGCTACAGGTTTACGGCCAGTTAGAAGGTGTGACGCAGTTCACGCAGGAATCTCTTGAGGAGTATCCGAAGCATAAACGTGATTTCCGGGACCAGAGAGCCTATTATTATGCTGCAGAAGCAGTTCGCAGAGGCACAAGGGACATTTACAATAACCGAGAAGACCAGTTCATATATTTAAAAGATGAAATATATGAAGGGGTCAAGGAAGTCTGGGAAGAGCAATATAAGGATGGAAAGACGAGACTTCGCAAAGTTATGTCACAGGCTTGCAATACAAATGTGGATGGGTGTTGGTTGACGAAGGAGACGGCATGGATTGGCAACCCGCAAAGAAAAGGTGTGTGCCACTTCCTGGTTAACGAAGACCGGCTGAATGGATGGGTGCGTGACGATGACGGATAAATTGTTTAATACAAATTTTGAAAATGCTTTGCGCCTGGTTATTCTGTTGGATTTGTTCGATATGCCGCAGTCATTGAACATGATATATGCTGTAGATTTTATGACTGTATATGGAGCCTCTTTCGGACTCACAGAGTCAAACCTGAACGGAACCAACCCGTATATGTTTAGTGAGTTCGCATCACGAAGGGAAATTGTTATGGAGGCGCTAAAAGAACTCGTCATCTATGACATGGCTTTGCCGGTAAATATGGATACTGGTATTGCCTATACCATCACACCGAACGGTGAGGAGCTTGCGGCTTCCTTGGAAAGTACATATGCCAAAGAGTACCGCATTGCAGCCGGGAAAGTATTAAAAGCAGTGAAGAATACTTCAGATGTAAAATTGATTGAAATGATTAACAAAAAATCCGCAGATTCAATCAGGAAAGGAGACACAGCATGAGCCGATTTTATATAAAACAGATAAGCGCCTCCGGTCCGACTGTGGATTTTTCTTCGATTGTTTTTACGGATGGGGTCAATATTGTATGCGGTCCCTCTAACACCGGAAAAACATACATGATAAAGTGCATCAACTTTATGTTTGGTGGTGCGCTTCCTTTTACAAAAGCAGAGACCGGGTATGACAAAGTAATTATGCGAATGGAGTCTGATGATGGTCAGAGCATCCAGATGGAGCGCATGATTGTTGAGAAAAACGGTGAGGAATCAGGCGCTACAAAGGTTCAGGTCGTCAGTGATATTGCTGGGATTGAATCTGGAGAATATTCTACAACCGATAATTCCTATAGCGATATGCTGTTTAAGATGATTGGGCTGGATTCTCACAGAACAATCATTTCAAATAAGAATTTTGCCACGAACAGTCTGACCATGAGGTCAATCTTTCATCTGTTTTATTTGGATGAGGAGAATATTATCAGCGCAAGTACGCCGCTCGACGTACCAAAGTATAATAAAATAAATGGCAGCTTGATGGGCTTACTGTTTCTGCTGACAGGGAATGATTATCATGAGATTATTCCTGAGCTAACCAAGGATGAAGTTGAAAGACGGGCTACGCAAAAGTCCGGCGTGCTGAATTATCTGAACAAAAAGATAGCAGAGCTGACTGAAAAAAGAGGCGAACTGGAACAGCAACTGGCAGCCGATTATGACATTGATATCGAAGGAAAACTGGATGCCACTTTGTCTCAGATTGAGGATGTGGAGAGCGAAATTGCTGATGCTTCCGCAAAGAGCAGAAAAATTTTAGAGCAGGTGTATGAGTATAGCGCAAAGCTGGAGGAGGCACGGTTCCTCGAAAATCGCTACGCCTCCCTACAGTCGCAATACTCATCAGATATAAAGCGTCTGGAATTTATAATTGATGGTGAAAACAAGTCAGAAGACCAAGCGCCGCTTATGAAATGCCCGTTTTGTGATGGCGAGGTGAAGAATCATCCTGTGCGCGTTTCTTACATTTCAGCAGCGAAGGCCGAAGTTCAGAAAATACGGCTGCAGCAACGGGATCTCCAGGAGGCCATTGCTGATGTAAAGAGCGATATACAGCATTTTGAGAATGAGATGCGAAGGCTGAACCATGAGAACGAAACCATCGTGCAGCATATCAGCGACCATCTGAGGCCGAAAGCAGCAAAACTTCGTGAGCAGTTGGAGTCCTATAAGCGGCTGGTTGCTGCGCGGCGCGAAATCTACGCCTTAGATGCAATGGCCACGGAATTCAATACAGATGCCTTTCAAAAGGAAAATGAGGAAGATGAGAAGGCGCAGACGTTCAGCGCGAAGGAATTCTTTGATAAGGATTTGTGGAAGATTTTCAGTGACCGCTTTGAGGTTTATGTAAAAGAATGTGCCTATCCAGATTGCACGGCAGCAAGGATGTCGATTGATACTGCAGATGCAATTGTGAATGGCAAGAAGAAGAAATACGAAGGCAAAGGATACAGAGCCTACTTGAATACAGTGGTTCTCTTCAGCCTTATGAAGGTACTGGAAGAAAATGCGGTTTATACATTGAGGCTCCTGATTGTCGATTCGCCGATTCTATCGCTGAAAGAGAAAAAGATGGAGTTGGATGAGTCTGAAAAAGCAACACCGAGTATGCGTGAATCTTTGTTCAGATGTATTCTGGCGAATTGCGGAGCCAATCAGGTGATTATAGCGGAAAACGAAATACCGGATAATGTCGATTACAGTACGGCAAATATCATAGAATTCACTATGGATGACAATGAAGGCCGGTATGGTTTTCTTAAAACGCGCAAGGTATTAAAAGACACACAGTAATTTTTTCACTTATTAGCAAGGAGATTATGAGATGGCAAAAGTAATCAGTTACAACAAATTATGGAAGCTGCTGATTGATAAAAATATGACTCGTCAGGATTTGAGAGAAATTAGTGGTATCAGCACGGCTTCCCTTGCCAAAATGAAAAAGGGAGAAAACATCACAACAGCTGTGTTAATGAAAATATGCAATGCTCTGGATTGTAATATCTCCGATATTATGGAGACGATAGATGATGAAGGAAGCACTCAACAATAGGAGTTGGATATATGGCATCTAAAAAACTGGCAACACAAAAAGGAAACAGCCCCTATAGTGCTGTGATAACACGGGAGCAATTCCTCTTCTATGAGACAAGAACGACAGCGAAGCTGCTGACGGAAGGGCTGTCCAGGGACGAGGTTGTTGAGAGGATTGTGTCGGACAACCTTTTCCAGTATCCGACCGAGAAATCTGTACGGCGGATGGCGCTGGCCTGTCTTAGGCGGCTGGATGCGCTGGAGGATGATTCGCTTGTGACGGCGATTGCCAACCGCCCCCAGGACACGGCAAAACAGATATGTCTGTATGCGATGATGAAGCAGTATCGTCTGATATGGGATTTTATGATTACAGTCATTGGGGAGAAGTACCGTTTATTGGACACGTCCTTTGGTAAAATAGATGTGAACGGATTTTTCCTGCGGCTTCAGGAACAGGATGACTGGGTGGCTTCCTGGAGCGATTCGACGATTGAAAAACTGAAACAGGTCATCGTAAAGCTGCTGGTAGATAATGAGTATCTTGATAGCACAAAATCGGAGCGTCTGAATCCTGTGCTGATTAGCCCGATTTTGGAAGGTGCCATTCGTGAAAGCGGTAATACCCAGGCGCTTCTGGCGTTCAATTGTTTTGGATAAGAAGTACGCAGTGAAAGTCCAAAACTGCGATGTAGGAGGAACTGATAGATGGAAAATCTGAACGAACGCCTCGATAAGCTAAGGGCGTTAATCCAAGAGCCAGATTTCCTTGAAGGAAAGGGCTTGAGCAATGAAGTCAATATACGGATATTCTGTTATGATGCTGCGGACGAGATGGCGGTTCGACATTTTATCGGGCAGCTGAAGACAGACCAGTCCTTAAACTGCCACTTGATTGAGTATGACCTGTATAAGATGTTTATTTCCCTGTGCGATGATATGGGAATTTCAGAAGAAATACCAGAGTTGGAAGAAAACGATGGCTCTGAATATCTCCTGGAACAGCTTCACGGTACAATCGGTGAAGGTGAATTTATAGAAAAAATGCTGTATGCTCCGCATGAACACGGAGATGTAATCCTGCTTACCGGCGTCGGTGATGTGTTCCCATTCATGAGGGTTCATGCATTGCTGGAATCCATGCAGGTCGATTTTTCAGATGTTCCTATCCTTGTCATGTATCCGGGAGAATTTGACGGGCGGCATTTGAAGCTTTTCGACAGATTGAAGCCAAACGACTATTACAGAGCGTTTAACGTGATTTAAGGGAGGAACACCAATATGAAGACAAGAGAAATGTTTGCGGAGGACATCAACCGTCCTATCAATGGCGTCATCAAAGTAGACCAGGATTCGGATGATGTCACAAGGCAGGAAGTACAGGAATATGTCATCACCAAGGAACTGAAAAAACACTTTATCAGCTTCTTTGATTTTTATAGCGAAAGTTTTCAGAATCCGACCTCTGATATTGGCGTATGGATTTCGGGATTCTTTGGAAGTGGTAAATCGCACTTCCTGAAAATGCTGTCCTATCTGCTGGAGAATAAACGTGTGAATGGCGTGCCGACTGTCGAGATGTTCCGCAGCAAGTTTGCGGATGATCCGGCGACATTCATGCTGATTGATAATTCCACTCGGTTTGATACAGAGACCATTCTGTTTAACATTGATATTGAAGGTTCCATCAACAAGGATAAGACCGCTGTTCTGCGCGTTTTTGCGAAGATGTTCTATAAGCATCTCGGCTTTTACGGCGAGAATTTGAAAGTTGCTATGCTGGAGCGGTACATCGACCAGCAGGGAAAGACCGAGGAGTTCCGGCGTGTATTCGAGCAGAAAAAGGGAAAGCCGTGGCTGGAGCAGCGCAAGGCGTTTGCTTTCAACGGCAAGGTCATCATTCCTACCCTGATGGAAGTGCTGGATATGAGTGAGGAAGATGCACGGAACTGGTATCAGGATAAATCTTCCGTGGAGTATTCCATCTCAAGCCTTGTGGAAGACATCAAGGCTTATGTTGATTCTAAGCCGGATAATTTCCGCCTGCTGTTCATGGTGGATGAGGTCGGTCAGTATGTTGGTACGGACACCGATATGCTCTTAAACCTCCAGTCCCTGACCGAGAAGCTCGGCAGTGAGTGCGAGGGAAAGGTCTGGGTGGTATGCACCGGGCAGGAAGCCATCGATGAGATTATCAAAGTTCGTGCGGACGAGTTCTCACGTATTCAGGCACGTTTCAAAACACGCCTCTCTCTGTCCTCTTCTTCTGTGGATGAGGTTATCCAGAAGCGTGTGCTGAAGAAGAAGCCGGAATACGAGGAGCGCCTGCAGGAGGTTTATGATACAAACGATTCCACCCTTCGGAATCTGTATACCTTCCGTGATTCCATCCTTGATATCAAGGGATTTGAGGGACCGCAGGAATTCTCGGATGATTTCCCATTTGTGCCTTACCAGTTTATCATCATGCAGAAGGTATTCGCAGAGATTCGTAAGCACGGGAACTCCGGCAAGCACCTCTCCGGCGGCGAGCGTTCCATGCTCTCCGGTTTCCAGGAGGCTGCGCAGAAGGTGCAGGAAAAGAACGAGTTTGCCCTCGTGCCGTTCTTCCGCTTTTATGATACCGTACATACCTTTCTCGACGGTTCTATCCGCCGGGTAATTGAGCGCTGCCAGAAGGCGGCGGACAGCGGTTTCGGCATTGAGCAGCAGGATGTGGACGTGTTGAAGCTCCTGTATCTCATCCGCTACGTGGACGACATTCCGGCAAACCTCGATAACATTGTAATTCTGATGGCGGATGATATTCGCACGGATAAAATTGAGCTTCGTGAAAAGATGCGCGGCAGTCTTGACCGCCTGCTCAGCCAGAACTATATCGGACGGAATGGTGAAGTATATAACTTCCTGACCGACGAGGAGCAGGATATTGCGAGGGAAATTCGCAACACGAACGTGGACACCTCTGCTATCGTGACACAGCTTGGTCGTATGATTTTCGGTGATATTTATCAGACGAAGAAGTACCGTTACGGCAAATATGACTTTGACTTCGACAAAATGGTGGACGGCATGGCAGTCGGTGCTGTCACCGGCGGGATGCGCCTGTGTTTCCTGACGGTTGCCACGGATCCGACTGAAAAAAATGAGCTGCACCTTATGACACAGTCTAAGGGACAGGCTCTCGTAGTTCTGCCGGAAGCAAAATATTATGAGTCAGTAGAAAATGCCATGAAGATTCGGAAGTATGTGAAACAGCGTAATGTGTCGCAGCTTCCCGGCTCCATGCAGACGATTATTAAAAAGCAGCAGGAAGAGGCGGATGCTTATGAGGCATCCTCCGCCGATGAACTGAAGGAGGCAATCGAAAACGCAGCCTTTTACGTGGATGGAGAACATCTGGTTATTAAGGGTGGCGACGCAAAATCGAAGATAGACCAGGCACTGGAATATCTCGTTATCCATGTATACAGCGGCCTCGACCTGATTACCAAAAACGCAGAGACGGATGCCGACATCTATTCGATTCTTCGGAAGGAAGAAACCATGATCCCCGGCACGGAACCAAACCGTGATGCGGCGGCAAAGATGGAGGAATATCTGGAGGTTCAGTACAAGCGGAATCTCCCGACTTCTATGGCGGATGTGCAGAGCCGGTACCAGGGGATTCCTTATGGCTGGCGCGAGATTGACATTGCCGCTGTAGCCGCACAGCTGATTGTTGACCAGAAGGTCACCATCAAATATGCTGGCACCACCATCCAGCCGAACAATCCGAAGCTGCCGGATATGCTGCGCAAAAAGAGTGAGATTGGGAAGACCATCATCTCCAAGCGTATCCTGAACTCTGCAGCCAACATTCGTGACGCGAGGGACTTCCTACGGGAATATTTTGACGTGATGGACGTTCCCCAGGATGAGGACGGGCTGATTGCATTTATTATAAAGAAATTTAGTGAGCAGCGTGATTACTACGCTGAATTGGATAAGAAATACGCTGGGCATAAATACCCTGACCATGCCCTTGTGTCGCAGGCAATTCAGCTGACAGATGATGTCCTGAGCCAGCAGAAGGACAATATCGCCCTTGTGCAGAGACTCCTGAAGCGCATGGATGACCTTGACGACAACAAGGAAAAGATGCAGCGCGTGGAGAACTTCTTCAAGAGCCAGGTAAAGGTGTTTGATGCCGCAGTCAAGCTGGAAGCTGACCTGCGTCATGAGTTGGATTACCTCTCCCATGAGCCGGAAGCCAATGATGCCCTGAATCAGATTCGGCTGATTTGCATCGTGCAGCCTGGTGGGAAGTTTGATTACAAGCGTATCCCGGAACTGAATGGGTTGATGTCCAAAGTTCACGAAGGACATGACCGTCTGCTTGCTGCCAAGCGCGAGGAGCTTTTGGAGATTGTCCGCCAGTGCATGGAGGCAATCCACACGGCAGCCGATGGAGATTTCAATTCCAAGAATATCATCCAGACGGCTGATAACTTCTACACGGCAAAGAAACAGCAGATAGCGGAATATGAAAGCCTCGCTCTGCTGGACGGTCTGATTCCGCCGATGCTCCAGGAGAAGGACAAGGCTGTGGACAGGCTGGAAGCCGCAAAGCGTCCGAAGGAGCCGCCGAAGCCGCCTGTGGAGCCGACTGCTGTGCATGAGCCGCCGATTCCTTATGGCACGAAGAAGCCTGCGCCGAAGAAAGTATATAAGAGTCTGAACCGCTCCATCGCCTTCCCTGCAAAGCGGCTGGAGAACGAAGAAGACATCAAAGCCTATGTTGAAAAAATGCAGGATACGCTGCAGCAGCTTTTGAAGAACTGCGACGGCATTGATTTGAAGTGAGGATAATGCAATGGATAAGAATGCGATTAAAAAATATGCGACATGGGCAAGGCGTGAACTGATTTCCCGTGTATCTCAGAAAGCGGAGTTCTATGGCGTAACGGCGAAGGGCTATGGCGAGTTCAATGCAGACAGCATTGATGGTCGTGTCCTGTCGTCTACTGAGAAAGCGCAGAGACAGGCACTGATTAATAAAGTTCGTTCGGAAGGCTATGAGCAGGCAATGGAGGAAGTGGCGTACACCTGGTTCAACCGATTCTCTGCTCTGCGCTACATGGAGGTCAATAACTACCTCCCTACCCGTGTGCGCGTCTTTACCAACGAGAGCGGCGAATTTAAGCCGCAGATTATTGACGAAGCAATCCATCTGGAACTGGATGGGCTGGACATGGAGAAAGTCTATTCTCTCAAGGATACGAATGACACAGAGGCACTGTATCGATATCTGCTGATTACCCAGTGCAATGCCTTGAGCAATATTATGCCGGTGATGTTCCAGAAGATTGATGATTATACAGAGCTTCTGTTGCCGGATTATCTTCTCCGTGAGGGAAGCGTTATCGAGCAGATGGTTACTTCTATCCCGGAACAAGACTGGACTGACCAGGTGCAGATTATCGGCTGGCTGTACCAGTATTATAATGCGGAAAAGAAGGACGAGGTCTTTGCCGCGTTGAAGAAAAACGTGAAGATTACGAAGGAGAATATCCCCGCCGCTACCCAGCTGTTTACTCCGGACTGGATTGTGCGCTATATGGTTGAGAATTCTCTCGGACGTCTGTGGGTGGAGGGGCATCCAAACGAGCAGCTGAAATCTGGGTGGAAATACTATCTGGAGGAAGCCGAGCAGGAAGCGGATGTTGAAGCACAGCTGGCGGAAATTCGAAAGGAATATGCCGCGCTGAAACCGGAAGAAATCCTATGCATCGATCCCTGTGCAGGCAGCGGCCACATACTCGACTACCTGTTTGACGTTTTGATGCAGATTTACACGGACTATGGTTACACGACATCGGAGGCAGTCAGGTCAATCGTTGAGAATAATCTCTACGGTCTTGACATTGATGAGCGTGCGGCGCAGCTTGCTTATTTTTCCGTTATGATGAAGGCAAGAAGCTATGACCGCCGGTTTCTGACCAGAAAGGACGAGGACGGCAATCCTGACATTCCACAGCCCCATGTGTATGCCATCGTGGAGAGCAATCATCTGAACCAACTGGATATCGAATACTTCACGAACAATGACCCGAAGCTGAAGAAGGATTTCGGTGTGTTGGTGGATGAACTACATGATGCAAAAGAGTATGGTTCTATCCTGAACATCACGCAGGTGGATTTTTCTGCCCTTTATGCGAGAATAAATGAGATAAACAGCGACATCAGTATGTACAAAGAGTCCACGTTAAAGACCATCCTGCCGCTGATTCAGGTGGCGGAGGTTTTGGCACAGAAGTATCATGTGGTTGTGACGAACCCGCCGTATATGGGATCTTCCAATATGGGCGCAAGGCTCAGCAAATTTGTGAAGGACAATTATCCCGACAGCAAGAGTGATTTGTTTGCTTGCTTTATAGAGAAAGCGGATTATTTGGTTACTCAAAACGGTTATACGTCTTTGATTACTATGGAAAGCTGGATGTTCCTATCCAGCTTCGAAATGCTACGCCACAAGGTAAACCAAACAAAAACCATTATTAACATGGTTCACATGCCTTATTTGGGTAAGGGTGGCACCAGCCTTGGAATTAATTTTGGAACAGCTGCCGTTATAATGAGAAAAGGCTATACGACAAATTATAACGGTCAATACGAATATACTGTTTATTATGAATGCGATGAAAATGGTGTGCCATTTGAGTTTCCAACAAAAAATGGGCGTTGGAAAACCGCCAAACAGTCCAGCTTTGCCAAAATTCCAGGCTCGCCGGTGGCATATTGGGTGAGCAGCGATTTTATCAAAGCGTTTGATTATCCCAAAATCGGAAATATTGGAAATCCAAAGCAGGGCATGATCCCCGGAAATGTAAATGAATTTTTGAGATTTTGGTATGAAGTGGATACCTTGCGTATCGGATTCAATCATCGTCATAGCTCCGAAATCGTATCTAAAGGCTACAAATGGTTTCCCTACAACAAAGGGGGTGCGTTCAGAAAATGGTATGGAAATATAGAACATGTAATAAACATGGAAAATGATGGCTATGACATTAAATTTTCCGGTAAAAACAATAATTATCGTCTTCGAGAGCCGAGTCTTTATTTTAAGGAAGCTGTTACATGGTCAAAACTAACAAGCGGGAATTTTTCGGCAAGGTATATGCCAGAAGGAAATCTTTTTGATATTGCTGGATGTTGCATCTTTGGTTTGGGAGAGAAGCTGAATTATATATTGGCATTTTTAAATTCAAGTGTGAGTAAAACAATTTTAGATTTGATTAGCCCCACGATGAATTATGAGGTGGATCATATAAAGAAATTGCCAATAAAGGAAAGCTGCCAGGGTAAAGATATAATCGATGCCTTAACGAAGGAAAATATTAAATATTCCCGCACTGATTGGGATTCTTTTGAGACTTCATGGGATTTTTCAAGGCACCCGTTGGTGCGCCCTGTTTCGACTTTATCCACCGCTTTTAATGCTTGGCAGGATGAGTGCGCTGACCGATTCACACAACTGAAAGCCAACGAAGAGAAAGTGAATCGATTCTTCATTGACCTCTATGGTTTGCAGGGTGAGTTGACACCGGAGGTCGAGGACAAGGATGTTACTGTTCGTCTGGCAGACAAAGCCCGTGATATTCGCTCCTTCATTTCCTATGCTGTCGGTTGTATGTTTGGCCGCTACTCTCTGGATGTGGATGGACTTGCTTATGCTGGAGGCGAGTGGGATGCTTCAAAGTATAGCACCTACATTCCCGACAAGGACGGTATTATCCCTATTTGCGATGATGAGTATTTCGAGGATGATATTGCAAACAGGTTCGTGGACTTCGTCCGTGTCGTTTACGGAAAAGATACGTTGGAGGAGAATCTAAAATTTATAGCAGATGCGCTTGGTGGTAAAGGTGCGCCGCGTCAGGTCATTAGGGATTATTTTATGAATGATTTCTATGCCGACCACCTGAAGGTTTATCAGAAGCGCCCGATTTACTGGCTCTTCGATAGTGGCAGGAAGAATGGGTTCAAGTGCCTGATTTATATCCACAGGTATAAGCCGGACACCATCGCTCGTATCCGCACGGATTATGTGCATGAGCAGCAGGCGCGTTATCGCACTGCGATTGCCGGACTGGAAACCCAGATTGCAAATGCAGGAACCAGTGAGCGCGTGAAGCTGAATAAGCAGCTTAAAAAACTGCAGGATCAGGCGGACGAGCTGCACGGATACGAGGAGAAAATACACCATCTGGCTGACCGGTTCATTTCGATTGATTTGGACGATGGTGTGAAGCACAACTATGAGATTTTCAAGGACGTGCTGGCGAAGATTAAGTAAGGGAGGCTGACTTTTATGGAACACGATATAATAGCATATGAAGTAAAAGGAACGCCCCTTATTAAGTTCCAAAGTTCTGAGCGAATAAAATCACTTAGAGAAGGTCACTTCTATGCCAAGACTCTTCAGTATTATCGAGACCTTGAAAAAGAAACTGGAGATGATGAAATCGGCGATGAATTTGAAGCAATGTGGCACGTTAATGAAGGTATTATGCGACGTCCAGATACCGGTGAAGTGATTGAATTAAATGACACATTGATACCAACTGCAAATTCAAATGATTTTGTTTTCTGTATGTTTGGTATTTATCCTAATTTGACATCATTTTCTTTCACGGACAAACAGAAAGAAAAAATGCTGTCATTTGGTGATACGGCTTTACTGGTTCTGGATAGCGATGAACTGATACGGCGTGTTTTTTCATCTGCTAAGAATGCAGGATATGAACCTCACTTTGGTGCAGTTCAGTATTTTAATCCTGCTGAAGACAATGGTAATATGATAATTTCTCTTTTGAAAGGTATGTGGAATATTGCGTTCTGGAAACGAGATAAATATACCTATCAACAAGAAGGCAGGTTTGTATTCACTCCTGGAAATGGGGATGATCATATAGAATTGGACATTGGTGATATCAGCGACATTACAGCTGTTTTACCGTCAAATACAGTTTTAACAGCGATGGTAGAAAAGAAACTATAAGGAGGCGGCTGGCCTATGGCAAGCATAGATACAGATAAAATAATACAAGACTTGAATACACGGTTTGCCGCTCCTCTGCCGGAGTTCCATAAACGGCGCATTGTCTTCTGGTACGATGAGGAACGGGAATTCGAGGACAAGCTGGACGAAATCGTCCTTGACAATGCAAAGGTTATCGCTCTGACGGGGACGAATACATTCACCGTGAAGAAGCTGCTCTGTTTGGAGGATACCTCTTCGAATTACCTTGTGTATTTTCCGCTCTCCTTTGCGCAGGATGACGATAACTGGCTTATCAATGTGCAGCTTTACAGCGAGGAATACCGTGCCGATTTGCAGTCCATCTGGATGGATGAGATGGGGCTTCCGGCGACGCCGGTTGTCCGTAAGCAGGTAAAGAATTATCGTAAGTTCTTCAACAATCAGGACAGGCGTGCAAAGGTCAAAGCGTATAGTCAGAGCATTTCCACGGCATCGCAGGTGCATCTTGCTGTTATGGCGGCTATCTGCGGCAATAAGGACACACAGCCGGGACATATCATTCAGTCTGTCTTAAGCGCCGGTCTGGATTTGGACACGAATAAAATCTATCAGGACATGGTGTATTACGGAGCGCAGAATGCGTTCTGGGTGATGGTGTCGCAGGCAACAGGCTATAACGAAGGAGCAGACTCCAGCCTGTCAAGGCTCGCCATCCATATTCTGCTGACGGCATTAACACGGACAATGCATCAGGACCACCTGTCCGGCTTGGATTCCTATATCTCCACGCCACATCAGGCGTTTTGCTTCGATACCGTGTCCGACTGGATGAACGGCGACAAGAAGACGCAGATGTATGAGACTGCCCGTTTTGTGGAAGATGAGATGCGGCTGTCCAGACGCTTTCAGAACATGAATCTGGAGGAGTTGGCTGACACAGAAATCTTCCCTTGTGTGAACGAGTGCATTCTGACATCTTTGATGACGGAAATCAGCGACCAGATTATACAGGTGGATGTTATCCGAGGGATTGTGGAGAAGCGCAGGACTTTTGCATGGTATGATGCGGTCTCCTGTTATTATGAGGGAATTCTGCAGGTCGCAAATATGCAGAGCTTCTTCCTGGAACACGCAGAGGGATTCCATACGGTGGAACCGTCGAAGGTTTGGAAGGAATACACCACGGAATATTACAAGATGGACACCTACTACCGGCAGTTTCATCTCTGCTTCCAGCGCAGCCTGAAAGCATCGAATCCTAACTTGGATGACCTGTTCAAGCGCGTGACAGAGAAGGTCGAAGGACTTTATTCGCATTGGTTCTTAGGGCAGCTTGGAGAAAACTGGTCGGATGCGTGTGCAGAGAACCTTGCACAGTATGGTCGGGTTTTGGAGGTGCCACAGCAAACAGAGTTCTATCGCAGCAAGGTCAAGAATGAGGACAATCGCATTTTTGTTATTATCTCCGATGCCCTGCGGTATGAAGTTGCAGCCACACTTGCGGAGCAGCTCCGCAGAGAGACGCAGAGCAAGGTGGACTTAAACAGCTGTGAAGCCATATTCCCAACTGTCACGAAATTCGGTATGGCGGCACTTCTGCCGAACCAGAATATTTCCGTGGCAGAAAAGTCAGGCGGCGAGCTTGCTGTCCTGGCAGACGGACAGCCTACGGATGCCGGATACAGGGATAAGGTGCTGAAATCTGCGAATTCGAAAAGCGTGGCATTGAAATATGATAACATCATCGGCATGAAGCGTGCCGAGCGGTCTGCTCTGGTGAAGGGAATGGATGTTGTCTATATCTACCATGATAAAATAGACGAGTCAAGCCATACATCGGACAGCGCTGTCTTTCCGGCCTGCGACGATGCTATAACAGAAATCAAGAACCTTGTGCGTATTATTGTAAACGAATTCAGCGGCACGAGAATTATTATAACAGCGGATCACGGCTTCCTCTATACATACAGTCCGCTTGCTGAGGATGGCAAGGTGGATAAGACCACGCTTTCTGCGCAGGATGTTGAGGTTGATCGCAGATACCTGATTACCAGAAAAGGGGCAAACCCTGAGTACCTGATGCCAGTGAAGTTTGTGGATGAGAACTACGATGCTTTCGCACCGAGAGAAAGCATCCGCATTAAGAAGAAAGGCGGCGGCTTGAATTTTGTGCATGGCGGTATCAGCCTGCAAGAAATGGTTGTGCCTGTTGTGGAATATCATTATTTGCGTTCGGACTCCAAGACATATCGGCGCAATAAGGATAGGATTGACACAAAGCCCGTTGAACTGAGCCTTCTTTCTTCCATACGGAAAATCAGCAACATGATTTTCTCGCTGAACTTCTATCAGAAAGACGCCGTGGGCGATAACCGGGAACCGTGTACTTATCTGCTTTATTTCACCGACGCTGTCGGAAACAAAGTCAGCGACACACAGAAGGTTATAGCAGATAAGAAAAACCAGGATGGGCGTGAGCGGACATTCCGCTGCAGCTTCAACCTGCGGTCGCAGAAATATAACAGTCGGGACAGCTACTATCTCGTCATAGCGGACGAGAGCGGTCTGCAGGCACCACAGAAAGAAGAATTCCAGATAGACATAGCATTTGCTGTAGATGACTTCAATTTCTTCAGCTGATTATATAGATTTTGGAGGAACGTGTATGGACATGGCAGAGACGGGTGCAAGCACCCGCGAAATTATAAAAGATAAACTTCGGCAGACTTTCGATGGCAAGATTGTCCGCAAAGACCTGACCAAGAAAATCAAGGAGGGCGCGAATGTTCCCGTTTATGTTCTTGAGTTCCTTCTCGGCCAGTATTGCAGCTCGGATGACGAGGATGTGATTGAGCGCGGGGTGCAGAATGTAAAACGCATCCTTGCAGACAATTTTGTGCGGCCTGACGAGGCGCAGAAAATATTATCGAAATTGCGCAGCCGAGGCAGTCATACGGTTATTGATTTGATTACAGTTCGGCTGGACATGAAGCATAATGCCTACGTTGCAGACTTCTCCAATCTCGGAGTAAGCAACATTCCGATTGCCGACGAGTACCCTGAAAAGTATGACCGCCTACTGTGTGGCGGCATCTGGTGTATCGTGCAGCTGGACTATGAGTACATAGAAGAAGACAAGAAAAATGGCATCCCAATTCGCATCCGTAAGCTGACGCCTATTCAGATGCCCCATATCGAAATGGACGAGCTGAAACAGGGACGCAAGGCTTTCACAAAGGACGAGTGGATGGATGTCCTTATGCGTTCCATTGGCATGGAGCCGGACGAACTGACCTATCGTGAAAAGTGGCTGCTTCTTACCCGCATGATTCCTTTGGTGGAGAACAACTTCAATCTCTGCGAATTAGGGCCGAGAAGCACGGGTAAATCGCATCTGTATAAGGAGATTTCTCCGAACAGTATTCTTGTGTCCGGCGGTCAGACAACGGTTGCCAACCTGTTTTATAACATGGGCAGGAAAACAGTCGGACTTGTGGGACTATGGGACTGCGTTGCCTTTGATGAAGTCGCCGGTATCCGATTTAAGGATAAAGACGGCGTGCAGATTATGAAGGATTACATGGCGTCTGGCTCTTTTGCCCGTGGCAAGGAAGAAAAAGCCGCATCTGCTTCTATGGTTTTCGTTGGGAACATCAACCAGAGCGTGGACGTGCTGCTTAAGACATCCAGCCTTTTCGACCCGTTCCCGCCGGAAATGGGAACCGATACGGCATTCCTCGACCGTATCCACTGCTACCTTCCTGGCTGGGAGATACCAAAGTTCAGACCTGAGCATTTTACAAATGATTATGGGTTCATCACCGACTATCTCTCTGAGTTTATTCGTGAATTGCGGAAAGAACAATATGGAGACGCACTCGACCGATACTTCCGTCTCGGCAAGAACCTCAATCAGCGTGATACCATCGCGGTACGGAAAATGGTTGACGGCTATTTGAAGCTCATGTATCCGGACGGCGAGTTCACCAAAGAGGAGTTGGAGGAAGTTCTGCAGCTGTCTCTGGAGATGCGCCGCCGTGTAAAGGAGCAGCTTAAAAAATTGGGTGGCATGGAGTTCTACGATGTGAACTTCTCATACATCGACAACGAGACTTTTGAGGAGCATTATGTCTCCGTTCCGGAGCAGGGCGGCGGCAAACTTATACCGGAAGGAATGTGCAATCCCGGACAGGTCTATACCGTTTCCCGTGGCAAGTCGGGTATGCTCGGTGTATTCCGTCTTGAATCACAGATGCTCCCCGGAAATGGAAAGCTCGACTGTACAGGTATCGGCTCTGACAGGGGCTGCAAGGAAGCAACGAACACAGCGTTTAATTTCCTCAAGGCGAATGGAAATCGTATCAGCGGTTCCATCAGCACGACAACCAAAGATTACATTATCAACTATCAGGATTTGCAGGGCATCGGAATGACCAGCAAGCTGGCATTGCCCACATTGATTGCTATTTGCTCGATTGCGCTTGGAAAGCCGACACTGAGTTCTCTTGCGGTTCTCGGTGAAATCAGCATCAGCGGAACGATGATTAAGGTGGACGAGCTGGCAAATGCACTGCAGGTTTGTGTGGACAGCGGAGCGAAGAAGGTGTTACTGCCGATGACATCGGCAGCAGACCTGGGAACTGTACCAGCGGATTTGATTAGCAGTTTTAATCTGATTTTCTATAGCAGCGCCGAGGATGCTGTGTTTAAGGCATTGGGTGTGGAATAATGATGGAGGTTTTACTATGTCAGTGAACATTGGCGATGGTAATAAAATTAAGAATTCTACTATAGCAGAAAAAGTGGATAATTCTGGGACAGAAACAAACTCTCGCAAAAGGTTCTATGATAAGCACCCGGTAATTTGTGGACTTATTATATCTTTTGTAGTTGGATTTGTATTGCTGTTTTCTTTCTGGGAAAACATTATCACATGGATTGAGGGGTGGTTTTAATGGCAAAAAGTCAGATTATTAAGGATTTAGCCAATGGTGCGGTTGACACACAGACTGCCTTAAAACGAGCAAAAGTTTTATTGCAGGATTTGAATAATCAAAATCTTTTGGATTGGATAAATTATGAAATCGGTGGTTATCCGGATGATGTTGAAGTACCTGAATATAGAGTGATTTCCGGGCAATTATATGGCTCCTATATGAAGGGGTCGATAGCTACTCATATAAAATACAATGATGTAGTATTACCGTTAGGTAAGATGCCAAGTGAGCAACAGGATAAGCTGTTAATGTGTCCCATGAGAATATCCATCAGTGCATTAGCGGATATGATATGTAAAGATAAGGACTCTCAAGGGTTTGTAAAAAATATCCCTGCGGATTATTATCCGTATATTGCAAAGTATAACAATGATCCCTATATGGTCATTTATTCCGCTTATGTGAAGCTTAATATGCCACAAGTTCGAGATATTTTTGCACAGGTCGAAAGTATGCTATTAGATATCCTGGCATATTTAGAAAAAAACTTTGGAAATTTGGATGACTTGGACATTGATATCGAAAGCAAAACAGATGTAGAACTTGATGAAATAATCAAACATCTACTTGTCATAATCCATTTTGATAACAGTGTCAACATCGGTAATGATAACGAAATTAAAAATTCTGAAATTGCTTCATATATCGAGAAAGGCAATCAGTAAAGTAGATATTCGTTTGTGGATGGAGGTTTGTGAAAATGTCCAAGCGCAGGAAATCATCAAGAAAACGCAAGAAAAGCAGCAAATGCCCAGAGCCACTCAATTCCATGATTGACCTTGCTGCTGGTCTTACGATGGCTGCTATTGCGAGCAGCAAGGAGAAAAAGCACAACTACAGTGCGAGAGGCAAAATTAATCCGTATGCTGCTACAGCAGTCGGGATGGCTACTGGAAGAATCAAAAATACAGAAGATATCATTCGCACCGGAGCAATTCTTGGTGCGATGGGGTCTTTTGACGATGATGATACTTGTGATGACCCGCTTCTTTCCACAGGCAGCTTTATTCATACGAATGATAATCGGTACGCATGGCGGCTTAATTGTGAAGATGGAAGTGCCTATGGCATTTCTCCAGAAGACTATGAGACTCGTGAAGAGTATAATGAAGCTCTACACAACGAAAAAAACGGGTGGCGTGACTTTTGTGAAGATGGAACAGAATATGACCTTGACCCTGAAGACTTTGAGACCGAGGAAGAATATGAGGAGGCTTTGGAAGAAGCCAGAGAAACTGCTGAGAATGAATATGCTGACGTAGACGAAGATACCGATGATGGAATGATTATCGAAGTGGATGGTAAAGAATACAAAGCTGGAGAGAGCATAGTAATTCATGTCGATGACGAAAGTGACATGACAACCGACATCACTCCGCCAGCTGTACATCTCGAATCAACAGGCACAATAATGGATGCTGACCCATTTGCAGATGATGACTTCCACGTATACGTTTACTGTCGCGTGAAATTGCCGTATATGGACGAAGCAATATATTACAGAACAGAGGATCACACACTTCGGCGCGGCGACTATGTGATTGTGCCAAAGCCCGGAAGTGACGAAAATGACATTGGTGAGATTGTTTCTGTGGAACACCACATGAAATTTTCTGTGCCACTTCCTGTTGAAGAGACGCGTGTTATCGTGGGGAAAGATATTTGACACGCCCATCCGATAACAAGTAATATCTGATAAAACTAAGGTGGGGACACCTTTTGGCGTTAGCCCATACTTTTTGGCGATAGCTTTGATGGAAAGGAAGGTGGGGACAAAACCT
>JAJBUT010000118.1 GCA_020860185.1 Lachnospiraceae bacterium
CTGTAAAAGAGGGAGAAGCGATTGCGGCAGATCAGCCGTTTTCCGAAGCTGTACAAATGCCCTCTGCGGATGAAGAGCTTACAGCGGAGGACATTACGAACTTTAAAGGGCTGAACCGGGAGTATTATGCCGCGTCCAGAACAAGGATTTATACTTTTGCATGTGAGGTTCGCGGCGAGAGCGATACGCTGACCTATGAGCTGTCTTACCATGATGACGGCGACGGTTTTACGCTCCATACAGGGAAAAACGACATCTGGGAGCGCATGAGCATGAGAGAGTTGAGAAGACTGGAAAACGTCGTCAGTCAGGAAGCGATTCTGTATGACTGGCAGCAGGAAATCAGTGAGGCAGATTCTGTGGAAGCAGTACATGATTTGCGGTATAGCTTTTATGATACGGAGAACCTTTCCCTTTCAGATACGAATATCGACAGGCTCGTTTCCATGTTCAATGAAAAAGAAAGAGAATTAAATGGCGGTCAGGAAATTGGTTCGGATGCACCGGAGAAAGTGACCATTGGTTCCTTCTTTGTGGAACGTGACCTACACGATCTGGGGGATAACCATTCGCTCCAGACATTTCCTGATCTGGATTCTGCCCTTGCAGCATATGTCGCACTCCCGAATCACATTGACAAGAACCTCGGAATGGAAAGCACGGAACAGCCGCCGTCACGGATGACGCTGATCCAGTGTAAAAACGGGATGGAAACGCTGACGGACATGGAATTTGAATCCTTGAGCGGTAAATGGATAACGGAGGAATCACAGGAAGCATGGCACAGAGCGCAATTCTTTCTGGACAACCATGATACGGAGATTGCCTACCGTGCCGGGAACCGGTATTTTACAATCCAGGATACAGATGGCGGCTATGATTATACGTTTTATGATAAGGCTTTCCATGAACTGGATGGCGGCGTATATGATAACCCGGATGTCAGTATCCGTGAAGCAATGGATGATATTTTGGAAGATGTGGGGCTGTCGTATGAGCAGTGTGAAGTGATTGACCACGGCGAACTGATGAAATTCGTTGAAGCCGTCAGAATCGGTGATATTACTGTTGTGACAGAGGAAGAAAATGACAGCATTCCCCTTGTATCCGATCATACGGAGCCAGAGGCATCGCTTGGCGGCAGGAGCCGGGCAGAAATAGAGGAAACTGTCCTTTCAATGGCGCAGGCTGAGATTGATGAGATGGGGCTGTCTGAAGATGTGAAGCTGCTTGGAGCAAGGGTGTACGGGAGCCGCACCAGAGAGGGACTGTATCAGGAAGGCTCGGATGTAGATGTCGTGCTGTCGTATACAGGCGGCATCAAGGAATCCGCGTTTTTCAATACGCTTCATGAATCCGGCTTAAAGATAGCAGGAATTCCGGTTGATGTGAATCCGATTTCTCTGGAGGAAACAGGCTCACTGGAGGATTATCTTTTCCGCTCAGAAGCTTATCTGGATGAAAAGGAAGCCAAAATACGGGCTGCAAAAGAAACCGAAAAGGAGCCGACAATCAGTTTCTATGTGGCAGAATGTTCGGAGTTTACCAATCTGGGAGAGTACCATGATAACCTGACGCTGGAGGAAGCGGTTCGGATTTTTGACACGATTCCGCCGGACCGCATGAGCGCGATTCCGTGTATCGGATTCTGCCTGTCAGACGGCAGTATGTATGATGGGGAATTTCCGCTGATGGAGGCTGGCGAAGTGCTGTCCGATATTATCAATGATATTGCGCATTACCGCGAAAGCCCGCTCGTACAGCAGGCAATCAAAGATATGCAGGCAATTTTGGATGAACGGGCTTTACAGCGCGGGGTGATTCCGGTCAGCCACCTGAACAGCTACAGCGAAGCAAAAGAAGCCGGGGAAGTAGACAGCTGGCGGGCGAGCCACAGGGAGAATGAAAGATGCGCCCATGAATTTTCCAATGATTTTGGCGGTGCTTACCATGATCGGAAAATGCCGGAGTATCTGCAGAAGTGGGTGCAAAAATATGGAATGGAGCGCTGCAAGATTGTCCTCGCAAGCACCATTCAGCTTGCGGATTATGATGGGCGTTATTATCCAAGTACGAAAGAGGAAGCGGCGAAAGTGTTTATTCCCGGAGCGGATACGCAGGATACCTATAAAGACCGCAGGCAGGATTACAGGGTAAGCACACATCCCGTGATGGTAAACGGGGCATTTCGCCAGCTTCTGGTGATGGAACGTGAACAGCAGGAGCAGGCGAAGACCACGGCAAGAGCGCAGGAGAAGGAATCCGCGCAGCCGCAATCGAAAGCGGCGGCAAATCCGCAGAAAAAAGCAGCGATGGAGCAGGATGCAAAAGCTCCGTCCGGTTCTCTGCTTTCGCGCCTGCAGGATAAACAGAAACAGGTGGAAGCGGCGAAACAGACCCCCGGCAAAACGCAGGATAAGAAAAGAGGTGTTGAAATTTGATGATGTGTAGTGTGGAAGAGATGAATCTGATGTGTATTTTTGACCATAGCGGCAGGGGAGAACTGATGGAGGATATTTCAGCGTCCATCCCGTATATAGATGATAAGGATATGCTGTCACTGATGGAGCAGACGGTCACGCTCCTGTCCGGCATGTCAGAGGATGAATTCGCGGAACTGGTTTTTGAACCTGCGCTTGACGAGGATGAGGAGAACTGGGGTGAAGAAGCATGAGAAATTCTTATGAGCGTGAAACGATTGTCAATTATAATCAGGCGGAAGCCGAAGCGAGCGTTTATACTTTTGACCCAAAGCTTATTCGGAAGCTACAGCTTTTTGCAGAAAAGCACCCTGATGAGGTGCGGTTGGAGGAAGATTTCGGGGACGGGGCGTTTTCGTATGTTGTTCCAAAGAAATGTGTGCAGATTCGCGAGCCGTACAGTAAGGAACAGCGCGCGGCGGCAAGGGAGCGGGCGTTAAAGAACAAAAGCAGGCCGCCGAAAAGGGATTCAGATCCCAAAATAAAATAGAGAAACGATAAAGACAGGGAAGTTATCAGGCTCCACATTTAATTTTTTCATGTGGAGCCTGCATCCCTGTTTATACACGGAAAATGGAAACAGGGAACATTCCCGGAAAGGAAATGATATGGCAGAAAACAATTATGAGATTTATCAACTGAAAAATGATGAGAGTACCCGTGATTTTGCATTTGAGGGTACAGAATATCTGAAAAAGAAAGGCTTGAAGGTGGAGCGCGGTAATTATGATCTGGTTTATCACGCGCCACTTGATGACAAGGAAACTCTGGACAGTATTTATATGAAATTCAATTTATACCATCCGGCAGACTTCCGGGGGCATTCGCTAAGTGTCAGCGATATTGTAGTATTCCATAAGGATGATGTGGATACCGCATACTACGTTGACAGCTTTGGATTTGCCGAGGTTCCTGAATTTCTGCAGGTGAAAGCAATGGAGCAGCTCGTAACGATGCAGAGTACAAATCTTTCGGTTACCCAGCATTTCGGTACATGGCATCCGATGGAAAAGCAGGAGATCGACGGCAGAGATTATTTCCTGTTGGAGCATGACACATACGGCAGGGATGTGGCTTCGGTTATCGTGGATGAAAAAGGAACATTATATGCGCAGGATGTATTTGCTGGATTCTCACCGGATATTGTGGATTTAATCCGAACGGCATCTGCACCCGTGAGCATTATGCCGGACCCGACAGTATCCGTGGAAGATATGGAGGAATATGGCTACCATTATCCCGGCATGATTCCGATGGGCGCGGAAGCAGCAACGGAATATTTCAAACAGGGGAGCATGATGATATACGCACTTCATCCGGACGGAACAGAAACTGTGATAGGGAACGAAAAACAGCTGCAGCGTCATATTGAAAACGGCGGATTGTTTGGCGTGGATAAGCCGGAGTGGATGAAGTATCTGGAAAACGGCGAATATCTCCGTTCTGCGGAGATGGCCGATGAACAGAATTATAATATGATCGACGGAAGGAACAATAATTCAAGGGCAGAAAAGTCTGGAAAGGATAAAGTGCGTCCGGGAAAAGAGAGCGCCGGCAGGGAGGACGGCGGTGCAAAGGCGTCACTGATCGGCAGGCTGAAAGAGAAGCAGGATATGCTGTCAAAGGCGGCAGGCAAGGATGCGCCGGGGCTGGT
>JAJBUT010000222.1 GCA_020860185.1 Lachnospiraceae bacterium
TCTCTCCTCTTCACATAAGAAAAAGGCTGCCGCACGAATCACATCGTGCGGCAGCCCCGTCCTTTATGTACGATTTTTTTGCACTCTGCGACAACAAACCCGACAAAAATATTGAGATAGATAAAAAGCATAACTTCCAATAGATTCAACACTGTCAGGAAGTGAAATACTTGTCATAGCAGATTCATAAAATGAATAACTCCCCACATGAGTAATACCATATGATATTACTACCGTATTGATAGAATCGTTGTAAGAATACCATGGAATAGATGTATACGTATCAGTCGTATAATCCTCCATCTCCCCTGTGCCGCTAATTGTCAGCACACCGTCCTCATCCAGCGTCCATGTAGCATCATCGCCGCAATCCCCGCTCGCAACAATTTCGGCCTCATCCGTTGAGGAATAAGCTTCAACTGTCATTCCGTCTGGCTTTTCATATGCATAAACATTTGCAGGCAGCGTTGCTGTTACTGTAGTTCCCGCCAAAAATGTCACAAGTACGCGTTTCCATAGTTTCATAAACTTCCCTCTCTCATCTTTCTTTTCCTTCTGTTATTCTTCTAATACAAACAACTCACCTACAAAGGGCTCCACATTTCTGCAGAGCCCCATTGTGTTCTCTGTTACTATATCCACGTCCCGGCATAGACTTCATCCGTGTCTCTTCCGAATGTAAAGTCAATTGCTGCGTTGCCGCCTTCCAACGTGTTATTGATGTAATAATGGTTCCCACGGCGGATGCACAGCGTATCATAACCATCACCGTCCCAGTCACCGGACAACACAGCATCTGTCGTCCTTCCGAAGGTGAAATTAATGGCCGCATTGCCACCCTCCAGCGTATTATTGATATAGAAGGTATTTCCGCGGCGGATACACAACGTATCACAGCCGTCTCCGTCCCAGTCGCCCGCGAGCACTTCATCTTCAAACCTGCCGAAGGTGAAATCAATCGCTGCATTACCGGATTCCAGTGTGTTGTTGATGTAATAGTGGTTGCCACAGCGGACGCAGATCGTGTCAATGCCGTCACCGTCCCAATCGCCGATCAGGACTTCATCGGTGTCCCTGCCACAAGTGAAGGACATGTCGGCATTGCCGCCCTTCAGGGTGTAGTTGACATAGAACCAGTTGCCGCGGCGGACAAGGAGGGTGTCTGATTTTGATTCGCTAACCGATGTATTGCCGGAATCGCTGTCGGTTCCGGATGCCGCCGCACTCACTTTAACCTCACGTTCTGCTATGGCTTCATTATAATTTTCGGTAGAAGGCGCGGTAATGGTAATTACGGCCGTTCCGGCCCCACGCCAGTGACAATTCCTTCATTATCAACAGTTGCTACATTGTCATCGCTGGAAGAGTAACTAACATAACCACTTGTTGACGTAGCCGAAATATAAGTTGTCCCACCTGCTGTTATGGTCATTACGTATCCACCTACTTTGATTTTCTGATCCGCTTTATTGATTACAAATGTTTTTTCGATTGTGCCTGTATAATACCCTATTCCCGTAACCGTTACTTCGAAATTGGTAATCACCACACCCGCCTGTACGTAGTCACCCGGTACTACCGCCGTTTCCAGCTTGTGGTTCACGATTTTGATATACAGCCTCGTGTCTGTTACTTCTGAACTGACCACTTCGTACTGGTCGTTCCCTGCGAAAAGCGGGAGTGTGGCTGTCGCGATATCCAGATTGGCGATCCGCCGGTACCTGGCAGACAGAAGCGCCCTTGCCCTGCGATTCCCGCCATACTCTAGCGAACGTACCATATAATTTGCATCCTTATCGGCAAACCAGCTGTTCACGTTCCTTGCCAGAAGCTCCGGCTTCTCTTCCTGCATTTTTTCGTCCACCTCATCTGTTTTTCATCCAATTCCCACCCTGTTTTGGACGAAAAATTAACAAAGTGGACGAAAACATCATTTTCAAAAATCTTTTCAGTCACCCAACCACTATTTTAGTTGGGCTGAATAAAATAATCCTCGTCAGAGGAATCCGTTCTGACATAGCAAGTGGCTCTTCCTGTCCCAATTTTAATAATTTCTTTCTCCTCTACAAGGCGTTTTATTGCTGCCATAACTGCTGAACGTCCAAAACTCGGACACGACGCAATCACTGCCGCGCTTGTAAACTTTCCCACTTTGCCGGAAACATATGTCTTAACCACATCGTAAGCTGAACTTCTTACTCCAACCTTCCCAACAAGTCCTACTCGTTCCTCAAATTCCATATAACATGCCAGAATAACTTTCAACATATAGCGAATGAATGGTGTTGCATCATTTTCCTCTTCATGCCAACCGTAATCTGCTTTCTCAAGCATATCATAATAGACATCCTTTGTAGTTTCAATCCTCTTTTCAATGCTGACGTACTTTCCTACTTCGTAGCCGTTCTGGTAAAGCAGAAGAAGCGTCAGCAACCGGCTCATTCTTCCATTTCCGTCATTAAATGGATGAATGCACAGAAAATCACATATAAAAGCCGGAATCAAAATAAGCGGATTAACCGTCTCCATGGACAATGTCCTTGTATAACTATCACAAATTGCTTCAATTGCAGTTTCTGTTTCACAGGGAGCAACCGGTGTAAAGCGTGTCACCTGCGTTCCATCCGGGCGCGTTTCGTTAATATAATTCTGCACATTTTTAAAGTTACCACCGTAAGACAACCCTGCGTGCTTCATCAGGTCTCTGTGCAGCTGCAATATATAAGCGGGTCTCACCGGAATATAATCATGGCTCTCGTGGATTGTATTCAGAACATCTCTATAACCCATAATTTCGCTTTCATCACGATTTCTTGGCGTTGTCTTCTCTTCCACCAACTGCTTCATTCTCGTACTGGTCGTCACAATCCCTTCAATCTTATTTGATGCCTCAGTACTCTGAATCTTTGCAATTTCAATCATACGGGTCAATTCGACCGGTTTTTGTCGAACGTATAAATCCTGCCGACCTTTGCATTCGTGTATCTTTGAAAGATAGGTTATAATTTCCATATCCCACGTTTTTTGCGCAAGCTTAGAATAATCAAAACTTCTCATACATCACCTGGGGGCTGATACGTTTGCTTGATTTTCGTCCAGCCTCGCTTTCCTTTCGTCCAAATTCTACCCTATTTTGGACGAAAAATCAACAAGGTGGAGGAAAGCATTTCTCTCAAAGGAACTCCTTACTTCTCCCACGGCATCTCCGGATTCGTGAAATGCCCGTAAGCGGACACCTGATTGTAATCCACATCCAGAAGTCCCAGTGTCTTGATGATGCCTCGCGGCGTCAGGTCGTAATTCTCGCGCACATATGCATAAAGGAATTCCATGCTCTGGATTTCCGTTCCAAAACAGTCAATCGCGATACTGACCGGTTTTTCAACCCCAATGGCATACGCAAGCTGAATCTCACACTTATTTGCCCATCCGGCCAACACGATATCCCTCGCAATCTTCCGAGCCATGTAAGCTGCGGAGCGGTCGACCTTGCTCGGGTCCTTACCCGACATAGGTCTGCTTCATATTTAAAGATGGAAAGTACATACTTCGGCGGATTCAGGATACCCCGGACGATCGCCTCTCCAAGTGTGATCTCAGATGCGATGTTCCCGTCAAACAGTTCATCGGCCATATCCCTTCGGTTATCCAGATAACGAATATTCGTGGCGGAAAGGCCGAGGATGGGCGTGTGCGGATAAGCCGCCAGAAGGCGGCTGACCCCCTGCCCCCACATCTGCGCCCCGCAGCAGTGAAACTCATCCAGAATGATGTACGCCGGACGGAGGGAATTGATCTCTTCCCCATCCATCAGCATCAGCTTCGCGTAGGTCACGAACTCGATGTTCTCCGGCACCTCTCCGCCGGATGCCTCCGCGAGGTTCTCCAGCTGTGTGTCGAAGATATAGCGGGATGGTGAGAGCCACAGGATCTGCTCGTCCGGGTGGTCTGCCGCCAGCTGAAAGCCGATAAATGACTTCCCTGTGCCTGTCGGGTGGACGATAGCGGCCTTCCCGGCGCGCTCCATCGTCTCAACGGCTGCCTCGTAAGCGATTCTGTTATGGT
>JAJBUT010000026.1 GCA_020860185.1 Lachnospiraceae bacterium
AAGCTGCTTAACAAGCTCAAATAAATCCAGCGAATCCGCGTCAAGGTCTTCATTGAATCTTGACTCCGCTGTAATGCCATCCTCATCGATACTCAGCTGGTCAGCAATCATTTCCTTCACTTTTTCAAACATAATGTTTCTCCTTATTTCCCTTATATTTTGTCGGCCAAATTTTTTTGACATTCAAAGTATAAGATATTTCAAATGTTCCGTCAATACTAACTTTCAAAACAATACGGGCAATGCAGAACACAAAACAAATAAATTGACTTTTCTCTCACCGCTGTATATACTGATAGAAAATCTGTCAGATGAAACGCGTATTTTTACAGAACGGAGGACCGCCATGAGTAATAAAAAGAATTCTTCTTCAAACAATGATATCATTGATCCGCAGGAAATGTTTCTGACAGTCGAGCTGGACGAAGGCGGGACAGAGACATTTCAGATCATGAAGATTTTCGAAGCAAACGGACGGGATTATATCGCCGTCTGCCCCGAAAACGGCGGAGAAGATGTCTATTTTTACCGCTATTTCGAAGATGCCGACGGCGAACCTTCGATCGATAATATCGCATCCGACGAAGAGTTTGAGATGGTGACAGACGCTTTTGATGAGCTTCTGGACGAGGAGATGTTTGAACAGATGTAGCAGCATCTCACTTCAGCGGCCAGACGCTCAGGAACTGACGCAAAATCATACGTACATTTTATTTTGCGTCAGTTTCCTGCCTGTCCGGCAGATAGCGGGTCGGCGCTGGCTGCCCGCTTTCCTCCAGGAACCGCGACGGCGCCATTCCCTTATTATGTATCTGCCCGGAGTGAAGGAGATACAGTCTGTTTTTGGCCCTCGTCATTCCGACATAAAACATTCTCCGTTCCTCCTCCAGTTCCTGTTCCAGCACCGCTTTCTTATAAGGAACAATTCCCTCATTCACATCTATGATAAATACCGTATCAAATTCCAGCCCCTTTGACGCATGAAGCGTACTCAGACGTATCGCCGCATCCGGGCAGTTCTTTTTTCGAAACTGTTCCTTCCACTCTCTCTGTACCTGTTCTATATGAGCAAGCCACGCGTCAAACGTATCAAATCTCCTTGTCCCCTCCTGCAGTTCATCAAGAATATCAAGTAGATCTTCCTTCTGCATCTTCCGTTCCGCCGCAAATGCCGTAAGATAATCTTCATAAGCAACCGCTTTGCGAATATAATTGACTGCTGAATAGGGACGCATTTTAGAAAGCACCGCAAGATCCATCTCCAGTTTTTCCAGTCGCTGCACCATCCAGCTCTGTGTCCGGTAAAAATCCTTCCACGTTTCAAAATCCACCGCTTCATACGGCAGGCTCTCTCTGGAAAGGTAACGCTTCGGCCGGTTCATGATTTTCAGAAAGGACATCCGGCTCCGATCTCCCATGGCCAGCCGGATATAGGTAAGCAGATCCCCGGCGATCCAGTGATCATAGATATTCGGTATATGCTCTCTGGACAGAAACGGCAGGTTGTACTCCATCAGCTGACGGATCAGTAATCCCGGCTGCGAATTGGTACGAAACAAAACCGCCATCTCATCATAGGGAACGCCCTCATGATTCAGAGCCTGAATCGTGTGAATCACATGGAGATTCTGTTCCCTCTGATTTTCAAAAGACAGGATGGCCGGAGGAATCCCGTTCTGCGCATGAGCACGGATGTCTTTCTGAAACCTTGTTTTATTATATGAAATCAGATTTCCCGCGCACTTTACAATCTCCGAACCGGATCGGTAATTCGTATCCAGCAAAACCCTTTCCGCGTCCGGATAATCCTTCTCAAAGTTCAGCATGATCTCCGGCTTTGCGCCGCGGAAACGATAAATCGACTGATCGTCGTCGCCGACGACAAAAAGATTGTTCTGCGGCAGTGCCAGCAGGCGGACGATTTCATACTGAATCCGGTTGATATCCTGAAACTCATCGATCAGGATATAGGAGAAACGTTTTTGCCAGGAAGCAAGAATATCCGGTCTCTGTTCCAGCAGCTCCTTCGTGCAGACAAGCATATCATCAAAATCCAGCAGCCGGTTCCGGCAAAGGAATTCATCGTAAGCATGATAAATCTTTCGGAACACCGTCTCCGCGCAATTAGCAGAATAGTAATGCTCCAGATCCATGCCGCTGTTTTTAATCAGACTGATCTCAGCGAGAATGCTCCGGATAAAATCCGCCTCATCATCATACTCCAGCCGGAGCCGGTGAATAAATTCCCGGATAAACTGCGTGCGCTGCTCATCTTTCGCAATATTGTTTGCGGTATAACCGTACGCGCACTTTAAGATATGAAAATAAACGGCATGAAAGGTGCCGAAGGTAACCGGAACATGCTGCCCATCCATGATTTTTTCAAAACGTTCCTTCATTTCCATGGCAGCGGCACGGGAAAATGTGATGACGAGAATCTGTTCCGGGCGAATCCGGTGCTTTCGAATCATATATTCCACTCTTCTGGTGATAACGGTGGTCTTGCCGGAACCCGGCCCCGCAAGGATCATGGCCGGACCGTCTCTGTGATGAATTGCAATTGACTGTGACTGATCGATTTTCATGGAATACAGTGTAAACGTTTTTGGAAATGAGGTCAAGAGCAAATAATCACCTTCGCTCATTTTGCGCATATAGTACATTAAATCCATCAGAAAGGAAAAACATTGAACTGCAATACAAGAAATTATCCGAATATGCCGGCAGCCGGCAGTATGCGCGGTCCCATGGGGCGGACACCCGGAAATAACTGCGGATGCGGTCCGGCAAAATCATCGTTCACGAACGACTGCGGCTGTGATTTTCCGGAAACATCGTCCGCGGCGAACGCCAGACATGACTCCATGAGCCGCATGCCGATTGCCATGGCCTATGTGCCGTGGGAACACTTCACGCAAACGTATGAGCTGGATCAGGCCATTGAAATCGGGACGATTTTTCCCGGGTTAAATAAACCATTTACAGGGAGAGGAGGCAATTGTTCATGAGTATGCTCTATAACAGCGAAAGAAGGAAGCTTTTACAGACAGTGAATCAGTTTGGTTTTGCCCTGAGCGACATCACACTGTTTCTGGATACCCATCCGAACGACCAGGATGCGCTGGACTACTATCATCAGATGAATCACATGTACAAAAAAGCCTCCTCAGAATATGAACATCAGTACGGTCCGCTGACACAGTTTGCCGGCGAGGATGACAACGTATGGAAATGGTCCGTGCAGAGCTGGCCATGGGAAAGGGGGTATTGCTGATTTATGTGGAATTATGAACGAAGATTACAATATCCGGTGAACATCACAAAATCAGATCCTGAGATAGCAAAGGTCATTATCTCACAGTTCGGCGGTCCGGACGGCGAGATGTCTGCCTCCATGCGTTATCTCTCCCAGAGATATTCCATGCCGTACCGCGAGGTGGCCGGTCTGCTCACGGATATCGGCACGGAAGAACTGGCTCATATGGAGATGATCTGCGCCATTGTCAAACAGCTGACACAGGATCTGACGCCGGAGGAAATCAAAAAGAGCGGCTTCGACACCTACTATGTGGATCATACGCTCGGTCTCTGGCCTACAGCAGCCGCGGGAATCCCGCAGAATGCCTGCGAGTACCAGTCAAAGGGAGACGCGATCACAGATCTGTTTGAGGATATGGCAGCAGAACAGAAGGCCCGCACGACGTATGACAACATCCTCCGTCTGGTCAAAGATCCGGAGGTCTGCGATCCGATCCGCTTTCTGCGGCAGCGCGAGGTCGTTCACTTCCAACGGTTTGGCGAGGGGCTCCGCATTGTCACCGACAGGCTGAACGAAAAGAATTTCTATGCGTTCAATCCGGAGTTTGACAGCAAGACAGCAGAATGCTGACAGTTACCTGGGCTGTCGCACGGCATCATTCGTGCGGCAGCCCAACACAAAAAAGTCTGAGATCTTCATCAATATGAATGTCTCAGACTTTCTTACGG
>JAJBUT010000103.1 GCA_020860185.1 Lachnospiraceae bacterium
AGTGATTTTATACTGAACCTGTTTGAAAGGGAAATATCGAAAGACGGCGAGGCGGCGGATGCGTTCTGCCGGGCACTGAAAAACGGTGACGTCACGGAAGTGGAACAGCTCTTTACAAAATTCATGAATAAGACGATCAGCATCCGGGACACCGCGGTAAAGAAGGAGTTCAAAGAGAATTTTTACCATGGAATACTGCTTGGGATACTCATGTTCAAGAGCAGCTGGTCGGTCGATTCAAACAGAGAATCGGGAGAAGGTTTCTTTGACATCGCGATTGAAATAGAAGACGAATCGATTGGAATCGTCATAGAAGTAAAGTATGCGGAAGGCGAAAAATTCGATGAGGCATGCGAAGAAGCACTGCAGCAGATCGATGACAATGATTATACTGCCGAGTTGAGAATGGATGATATGCAGACGATTTTAAAATATGGGATCGCATGTTATAAGAAAAGATGTAAGGTTGTTATGCTAAAAGAGATATCATGACTATGTATTTGCTCAGCAGGTTCCGATTTCAGAGCCTGCTGAGCAAATACATTCTATCTCTGTGAACCATGGCAATTCAACCGGTCAGGCTTTAGCAACAGGAACATTATCCTTCCCAACCTGTCAAGCCTCTCGTGGGGCTTATTGTTTCAGACCGTATAAGGCCTGTTTTTTTGCGTTTCCTACATTTTTCGCACCGTGTTGAATTCGGATATAATCCGCTTAAACCCTTTCACCCCGCTGAAAATAAAGCGGTAGATGTACCCCGCGGGTATCAGCCATCGATGCTTCGTAAAGAACGGATGATACAGAGCCATATGCTCCGGTCCCGGAAATAACCGGCGCCATAAATAGCAGATCTTCGTCCTCGCAGATGGCTTTTCTTCCTCCGGCTTCAGTTTTTTCATACTGTTTTTTACAAGCCTGTCAAACGTCCCGTAGGTCCCTGAAACCAGAATTTCCTCAAAGAATTCCTTCTCATCCTCTGCCAGCGTCTCCTGCGTGAGCGGATCCGTACCCGAAAACACCTTCAGACTGATCGTTCGTACGTTTTTTTCGTACTCCGCAGCGCCAAGCAATTCCAGTTCTTTTTCTATATACGGCCAGTCGAGACTGTCCCCCAGAGCCTGCAAATATACATAACAGTCCAGAAGAGAGCGCAGGCCGGTGCCCCCGCGGGAGAAATGCTTGAACGCATGAACCGTATTATAAATATAAAAATCTTCATTGCCAAAATGATAACCGCAGGATTTTCCCGTGTCTGAAATCAGCCGTTCTTTTACTTTTTCATAATACGCCTGCCACTTGGGGTCATGCTCGAAGCCGAACAGGTATGTATGCATTTCAAAGTTGTAAAACGGCTCTTTCAGATATACATCATGCGATCCCCTGTTATAAGACTTTACCATGTAACCATGTTCTTCAAACCACCGGCGGATGATCGGCTGGAAGCTTTTATCAAACAGGATGTCATTGTCCGCCATCTGGCGCATCCCCGGCGCAGGATACAGTTCTTTTAAATATATCCCCTTTAACGGCAGATACCATATGCCCTCCTCTTCGCAAAAGGCCAGCAATTCCTGCCGTTCCGCATCCATGAGCGTTTCGCGGCAGACCGTCTGACAGATGATTTTGTCCCATTTTACAAAAAGGGGGCTGTCCGGCCACTTGCCGTCAAAGACCGCTTCCACTGACATGCCGATCAAAGACGCCATGCCATGGTAGCAGCTCAGAGCGTAAACATTTTCCAGATCCATCTGCTCTGTCCGATGTTGATCCGGTATATGATTGTTCACCGCACAGGCCGCAAGATAGACCATGTCATATGCATCGTTCAGTGATTTCTCTGATACAGCCATGTCTCATCCCCTTTCACCGTCCGCCAAGGAACTGTCGGAAAATAACTTGTGCAGATTGTCCCGAATAATGCGCGAAGCACAGGTTCTAAAAACGTAGCCGTAGTGGACTACGGCGAGGCTTTTAGAGCCTGCGATTCGCGTATTAGGCGGTGCAAGATGCATCAGTTATTGATCGACAGTTCCTAATCTTCCATTCTGCTGTAAATATCGCTGATAATCTCTTCCAGCTCGTCGATCCGCTCCTGTATTTCCGCAATCTGCGCCTCATATTCAGCCTGCCGCTGCGCCTCCGTCATGTTGATTTCAGACAGCTCCTCCACGACAGCGGCAACGGTGGAAAAGGAGCAGTCGTCATTTTCCGTATAGCTTTGTAAGCTGTCCAGCAGGCTCACAACATAATTTTCCGTCAATGATCCGGAATCAATACTCGCCATATCGAAAGCCACGATCATGGACGTCTTGTTCCTGTAGAGTTCGGAAATCCGGCTGGACACCGATGTCCCCGTCGAAGTCAGGTAGGAATAGTCAAAATACACAAAGCCGTCCTCCGTCTGTCCGGCTTCCGGTGAATCACTGTTGTAGCTTGTGTAGCCTGTAAAACCGTCGTCTGCAAGCAGTTGAATGTTAGAATCCGTGCTGTAATCCCCGCGAAGGAAAAACACGCCGCAGTGTTCTCTGCCGACGGACTCCAGGTAAGACTGGACAGACAGGACGCTGTCGTTCGTCTCCTCTGAAAAGTCTGATGCGTAAAGCATGATTTCCCACGATTCTTCCGCTGTTTCCAGGACTTCCTCTATCACATCCCTGTCCAGCGTACAGTCGATGATAAGGACAGGGGAAAAGCTGTAGGCTGTCGCCTTCTCCTCTATCCAGGAAATATCTGAGGTGTCAGAAACAACAAAACCGACCAGGATCTCCGCCTCCTCACTGGAATAAGAAACGCTGCTTTGAAGCGCTTCCAATTCGGCTTCGAGATTCTGCTGTTCCACCTCATACGGTCTTACCTCAGCCTGGAGTTCCGTCACAGCCTCAGACTGAGCTTTCCGATGTTCGTTGTTCGTGTATATCATGTATGCCAGGACCCCGGCAAGCAAAACAATGAAAATAACGAATATTGTATTGAAAATCTTTGAGTGTCGTTCATACATCCCGCGCACCTCCCTTCTGCCCGGCAGCCTTGTTTTCCTTTATACACTCTGCCGTTATATGCGTATGTTCAAACACCAGACGCTTGCCGCAAATCTCCATGGCCGCCGGTCTGTGCGTCACGATGAGCACAGTCTGACCGCCCATCTCCTTCAGATTTTTCAGCAGCCTGCGCTCCGTGTCCTCGTCCAATGCGGATGTAGCCTCATCCAGGAGCAGCACGTGAGCGTTTCTGTACACAGCCCTCGCTATGGCGATCCGCTGCATCTGCCCTTCAGACAACCCCGCACCCTTTTCACCCAGCACCGTGTTGTAGGCGTTTGGCAGTTCTTTGATAAACTCATCCGCACAGGCGATTTTGCAGGCCTGCTCTACTCTGGCCTTCTGCTCTCTGGTATACGGAGCAGCATGAAGAAAATCCACGGCTTCATAAATGCTCCCGGACATCAGCATATTACCCTGGGGAACATAGGAGAACCAGCGGCGTGTTGCCGGAGATATATCGATCGTCCGGTCTCTGCGACCGGAGTCCTTATCCTCGCAGGGAAACTGTGCGCCTTCATCCGCACAGTCCGCATAGAGTCTGCCAGACACAGGTGCGTAAATGCCGAGCAGAATTTTCAGCAGCGTACTTTTGCCAATGCCGGAGATGCCTGTCAGAGCTACAATTTCGCCTTTCTCGATATCGAACGATGCGCCGCTTATGACTTCTTCCTCGCCATCATCATAGATGAACGTTACATTTTCCGCGTGAAGCCCTGTGAAACCGGGCAGGTCTTCTGATTCGCTTTCCTTGGGCAGCTTTTCCAGCTCAATCAGCCGCTCCGCCGACGCAAGCATGCTGTAATACTGCGGTACAAAACCGGAGATGTTGGCGAAGGGGCTTCTGATCTGGCTGATAAGCTGCAGCACAGCGGTCAGCGTTCCATAGGTCAGTGTACCCCTTAGTATGCCGAAGCCACACCACACAAGCCCAAAGAG
>JAJBUT010000216.1 GCA_020860185.1 Lachnospiraceae bacterium
GTTTATATCTGTGTTATGATACTATAAATATAAAAGCCCCTACATTTCAGTATGCTTCAGCATGGCTGTAATTTTATCGAAAGTATGACCCGACCGAATTTTTACACATCGAACGCCGGGCAAACCAGATTAACAGCCAGAAGGAGACCGGTCATGGAACCGTATATTTACAGTTTTATAGAAAAATCAAAACTTTCGGAACTGCTGGAATCGCTCCACTGCTGCATCGAACTTCCCGTCCAGCTGCTGGATGAGGATGGAACGATCCTTGAATACTACGGCAGCAAAAGCACTTACTGTCAGCACTTCATCTCACACCTTTCCTCACGGGATACATGTAAGGAAATCCACACAACAGCCGGAAAACGCGCCATGAACCTGGGTACCTCCTACATTTTTTCCTGCCATTCCAACCTGAGCCATATTGTTTTTCCTCTGATTAACCATGAGGTCCTCTTCGGCTCGATCCTGATCGGACCTTTCCTGATGGAGCAGGCAGATTCCACGCTGGTTCTGGATATCGGCAAACGCTATCCGGATTTTACGATGGAGGATCTGATGGAACTTTATGATGACACGGCCGAGATTCCCCAGGTAGAGCCTTCGAAAGTCACGCAGATCAGCCGTCTCCTCTATTACCTGATGTCGAACCTGATCAACGACACTGGAGAACAGTTCATCATCAATCAGAAAAAACTGCATCAGCAGGCGAAAATCAGCGAATCCATCCAGATGTACAAGACCCTGTCCGTTACGAACACGGAGCCCTATCCTCTGGACATAGAAAAGATTCTGCTGAGCAAGGTAAAAGAGGGAAATCTAAAGGAGGCCAGCTCGGTCTTAAATGACCTGCTCGGTTATGTGTTTCTGTCATCCGGCAATGATCTCCCTACGGTAAGATACAGATCCATCGAACTGTGTTCCCTGCTGTCCCGGGCCGCGATTGAAAACGGAGCCGCATCCAGCCGGGTTTTTACCCTGAACAATCAGTTTATGCAGAATGTAGACGACTGCCGATCCACAGACGAACTCTGCTATGCCATGGTTGAGGTACTGACCGCCTTCATGGAATGTATGTTTCCTCCGGCCGTGGAAAACAACCGGGTGATTCGCGAGGCGATGAATTATATAGCAGCCAATTTTTCCTCTTCTCTGACACTCGAAGAGGTGGCAAAGCATGTGCATTTAAACCCTTCCTATTTTTCCAGGCTTTTCAAACAGTCTCTCGGCGCTTCCTTTAAGGAATATCTGACGCAGATCCGAATTGAGGAGGCAAAAAGACTGCTGGATCACACGGAGTATTCAATTCTTGATATCGCGATCGCAGTCGGCTTTGATAATCAGAGTTATTTTACAAGCGTATTCAAAAAAAAGACCGGTCTGACGCCGGGACAATACAGAAAATAAGCGGGAAGTATTTCCCACTCTGTTTCGACATAGTTCCTTATCTCTCCTGAACCGCTTTTTTGGCAACTTCCGCGCACGTAGCCGCATCCGGTGTGTAATAATCCGCTCCGATCTGCTCTGCAAACTTCTCATTCACCGGTGCTCCGCCTACCATGACAATGTATTGATCACGGACTCCCTTCTCCTGCATCAGTTCGATGGTCGCCTCCATGTTCGGCATCGTCGTGGTCAGAAGCGCGGACATGCAGATCACATCGGCATGTACTTCCTCCGCTTTTTCGAGGAATGTCTCCGGCGGCACATCGACACCGAGATCCGTTACCTCAAAGCCAACGCCCTTTAACATCATCGCCACCAGATTCTTACCGATATCATGCAGATCACCCTTTACCGTGCCGATGACGACCCTGCCGACCGGCTCGTTTCCGACCTCGATCAGCTTTGGCTCCAAAATCGTAAGTCCCGCATTCAGCGCGCGCGCCGCAACAAGAACCTCCGGAACAAAAACTTCGTTGTTTTTGAACTTTTCTCCGACGATCATCATTCCGCCGAGCAACCCCTCGTTTAAGATGACCTTCGGGTCCTCGTTCTCATCCAGCGCCTGCTGAACCAGGGCTTTTACATTCTTTGCCCGCCCCTTTTGCAGAAACGCTGAAATGTCCTGAATTGTGCTCATGGTAATTCCCCCTTCTTTTGATAAAAAAAGTATATCGTATTACATAGATTGTTTCTTTCAAAATTTTGTGATTTATATCATTTTTTTGATCTTTCAAAAAGCAAAAAACTGATATCCGTTTCAATCAGAAAGAAGCGCAACGGCATTTAAAACAGAATACAGCTAAAGTAGGTCACCGTGTTTTTTCCGTTGATATAGTTGATGTTCAGTGTCTGTGCGACCCGGTACACTTCCACCCCGTAGCTCTCCACGGTCGGACAGACTTCCCCCGGAAACCGGCACGGTGCGTCCGGATAGGTGCATGTCGCGCAACGGGCACAGCCGTCGCCGGAGAGGATCAGCAGATCGCCGGGCACCAGCGATCTAAAATATGCCGCAACCTTCCGGCTGATCTCTTCATGCGCGTCTTTTCCCGCCATCATTCCCTCAAAGTCATAGGAATCTTCCAGATCATGCTTTGTCGTGTAGACAAACACGTTTTTATACTGCATGATCCTGCTGCGGCATTCCTCCAGCGTACCGACAGCCGGCGGACACGACCAGCTGTTTCCGTATCTCCCGCAGGAGTTCATTTCACAAAGGTCGCGCACTCCCTGCTGAATGCTGAGCTGATCTGTCCCCATGAATCCGAACTGATGAATCCTTAATTCTTTCTGTTTTTCAGCGATTATCTCAGCCAGTTCCATATACCTCCCCCTTATTCAAAGAACATAAAATCCATATAAAACCGGTTAAAATCCCTGTCCGATGCCAGCGGAATCTCCTCTGCAATTCCGATGATCGTCTCCATCCGTCTGACGGCCTCCCGATCCGTCAGATATTCAATCGCACCTCCCAGGGAGGTGTTTCCTGACGCTTCTGTCCGTTGCAGCAATTCCGCCGGCAGCAGGCCGATCCCGGCCGCCTTGGCAAGGTTCATCCGGTAGCCGAAACCGCCCGCCAGATATACATGGACGACATCCTTACTGGAAATGCCATAGCGCAGCAGCAGCGTCTCCAGACCTGCGCGGACGGCAGATTTGGCAAGCTGAATTTCGCGGACATCCTTCTGCGTGAAAGAGACAGACTCTCCGTCCGGCGTTTTAGCAAGCGGAAATCCGTCGTCAAAATAATCCTCATCGAGCATGCCTGTCTCGTCGATCCACTCTTCTTTCAGAAGCTCGTATGCGCACTCGATCACACCGGTACCGCACAGTCCAAGCGGCGCCTTCTCGCCGATTGTACCGCAGGTCACATCGGTTCCGCAGATCTGCACCCGGCAGATCGCGCCGCCGACGCTTCCCATCCCGCAGGAGATATTGCCGCCCTCGAACGCCGGTCCCGCTGCAGTAGAAGTGGTCAGTATTTTTTTTCGGTTTCCGACAGCCATCTCGCCGTTTGTCCCCAGGTCGATCAGAACGTTGATGTCATCGCTGCGGTCAAATCCGCAGGTCAGCAGTCCCGCTGCGATATCCGCGCCCACATAGGCAGATATCCCGGGGAGCAGGATGACAGAAACAGGCTCGCCTGCATAACCGGGAATGCCTTCTGCCGTCTTCGATTCAGCCGCCGCAAGGCCAAACAGCTCCTCAAAACAGATTTCAGTCGTCTCAATATTGACCGGTTCAAAAGGATACACACCCAGTGTTTCGCAGGAATAACCCATCAGCAGATGCCCCATCGTCGTATTTCCGGCTATGGCGACCCGACGGATCCGGGAAAAATCCGTCTGCGCGGCAGCGAGCAGTGACACCATACTCTCATACAGATCTGATCGGATACTGCGGCTTAACTCCTGTAGCTTTCCGTCATTTGCCGCCTGAATCCTGGAGATCACATCCGCACCATATACCCGCTGATGATTGATGCTCGTCACTGTATGGCTGATGTTTCCGATGTCACGTACGATGAGG
>JAJBUT010000180.1 GCA_020860185.1 Lachnospiraceae bacterium
ATAGCAGGAAGCAGACCTTGATCAGCTGGCAAGTCTTTTCATCAACAAAAATCTAAGAATAAGGTCATTTGGAAATCCTCCCAGCTTAAGTGCGAACCGCCGAACTGTTTCCCGATGAACTGCTCCCGGATGAACTGCTTCCCGTTGAACTGCTCCCCGACGAACTGCTCGCCGTTACCGTTACTTCCATCGTCTCCGTGGAACTGCTGAACTGACGCAGAGAGGCCGTCAGCGTGATCGTCGCCGTACCGGTCCCAACGCCTTTTACCGTTACAACCCCGTTATCATAGGTCGCCGTCGCGACGCTTGTATTGCTGGAAGCCACTGTCGCGTAAGCATAGTACGTTGTATACGTCGTGCCGTTGCAGCAGCAGTTATAATTATCATCCAGGCATTCCTTCTCCCCGCAGATCTGCGGACATTCCGCCATCCCGCAGCCGGGGAGCTGTTCATCGGAGGCAGGGGAAAAGCTGATGCTGATATTCTCCGAAGCTCCCTGCTCCACGCTCACGCTCGTTTTACCGAGCGTCATCGTCACCGTACCGCGGTTAAAATACGCATAAGCGGTATCGCTGCACTGTGTGAAGACGAAAACAGCCGTCAGAAAACAGGCCAGCACCGCCGCGATTCTTTTTTTTGTTCCGTATTTCCTCACTGTTATCCCCACTCCCTCTCTTCTGAAGAAATCCCGATTATGTTTCCATATAAAGTCTCAGGATACCTGGTATAACGAATCTTAAGTTCCTGCTCAATCCAGGTAAATCTTTATCAGACAGCAGTCCGCTCCGGTCTCAATCTCGCTGCCGCCGTACACTCCGTCCAGATTCCCGAGACAGGCAATAAACGGACCGTTGTGATTTTTGACCACGCCGACCTCAGTCTCGATCCCCAGGCTCTCCAGCTGCTGATTCATCACATTGTACGCAATATAACCGGAACTCTCGTGATCGTGCTCCGGCAGAATCGGATATCCGTTCTTCGTGCAGGCGATCATCGGAACCGCGTTCGTCACACGGATTCCCTCTGATGTGAGCGTATAATATTCCGACGTATCCTCCACGCTGAAATAGGCAGCCAGATCATCGATCGTCCCATAAGACTCCAGATAACGGTCATATAATTCCGCCGAACCGCTGATCGATTCCAGACCGACGTCCACGGTCAGAAGCCAGTACAGATTGATTCCCTCAAAATAGTCCAGCCATCCGCCGGTACCGATATACTGGTACAGCTCGGTATTCCCGCTCGTCCCGTAATAATTCCCGACCACCTGATCCGGATGTTCGCGCATCAGCTGCTCCAGATCCTCCGTCGTGTATGTCTTTGTGATCACCGCTCCGAGATACTCCGCGCCGTTTTTGTAGACCTCAACCGTAAACGTCTGCTCCAGATCCTCCGACCACGGCTCACGGTTATGGAAACGATACTCCGGATCGACCACGTCCTCCGAGGCGCTCACGGTAATCCGGTTGACGCCGCCCCAGGCGGACGTCCCGCAGACACACGCGATCGGACCGGCAACTCCTTCCGATGCAGCGTGAAGCGGCTCCTTCTCAGACGCAAACACCAGTTCCGCACCGGCGCCCTCCGCGATCAGCGCCGCCAGGTCGATCACCTCGCTGCTGCCGTCGTCCATCTGTAATTCCATATATAAAGACTCCTGTCCGATGTCCACACCGCACAGCTCCAGAAATCCGATCAGATCCATGCCGTAAAAGGTCTGTTCATCCAGCACAACCGTCCGCGGCAGATCGATCTCATGCATGCTCTCATTCTCATAGGACAGCTCGATCAGTTCCTCCAGATCTCTGAGGGAATAAATCTCCTCTTCCGACATGGCGTCGCCGGTGATCGTCAGCGTCGTGTAGATCTCTCCGCCGTCCGGAAACTCCTCATCGGACAGCTGTGAGATATGAAGGCGATCTATGAAAGCCTGCTCTTCATCGGACGGCTCGCGGTTGATCTCGGAAACCTTTGATTTCAGACCCGTCTCATGCCCTTCCTCACTGTCTTCATCCCCGCTCTCCTCATCCTCTGCGGACGCCGTCTCAGCCGTGTCCGTCAGTGAAATCTCCTCCCCGTTGATCTTCAGATATTCATAAATCTGAATGTCATACTCCGCCGCCTCGCCGCTCAGCGCGGTGACAGTCACCTGATTCTGATTACAGGTAAACGCATACTCATCTCCGTAAACCCGTTCCAGCGACTCCGCCATACTTTCCGCAATCGTGGCGTCGTCATCCGTCAGAAACTCATGTCCGTGCACCGCCACATATCCGTCCAGTTCCTCGTCGACGTCCGTCTCATCGGCAGGAACTACGTCCCCGTCCTTTGTCACACAGACCCAGGCGATGCTGCGTATATTCCAGAGGGAAGCGACCTGCTTCGTCACACCCGTATCACTCGAGGAGACATCCGAAAGAGTCACGCCCGACGGGATCATCCCCTCCAGCGTGAAATCCTGAGCGGCATAAGAACCGTCCGCCGACATGATATCCGAAATCACATCCGCGGATTCTGATTTTTCGATATACAGAACGCCGTTTGTAATGGCTGTCACAGAGATCAGAAGCTCCGCCTCGTTCGCGTTCTCTCCCTGCGTCAGCGTATATTCATCCGACTGCACGCGCTCCTGCGCAATCGTGATCCTCATACTGTCATCCGGATCCTCACGGACAGAAATGTCCTGATCAAACTCCAGAACTACCTTCACATACTGCTCCGACACGGAGCCCTCGTTATAAGAAGTGATTTCAGCATTCACCAGAGTCGGTGAATACTCCTCGTCCGTCGCCACAGTGCTCCCGCATCCGGTCAGAACAGATATACCGAACAGCAGCAGAGCAACTGCTGCAAATAATTTCCATCCCCTTGTCTTTTCCATCCTCTTTATAAACCCGCTTTCAATTCAACAAAGTCACTGTTACAGGCTGTGTCTACAGCAACAGCTGTATGGTAACTATACGGTACCCGCTTTCTTCCATGATACCTTTCCACTATAGTGATGTCAACGAGTTGTCTTATGCGGTTTTGGGATGTAATTATTTCTTAAATATATCAAATTATTCCGTTTTTGCATAATGTCACGGTTACGGCAGCTCTTCCCAGAAATCCTCCAGCAGTCCCGGCAGCGTCTCCAGGCTGCAAACCCTGTAATCATCCCATTCCCGCGGAAACAGGACCTGATAATCCCGGCGGAGGAAACGCTCATCCAGCAGCCCGATCACTCCGTAATCCTGTGCGGTCCGGATGACACGTCCCGCCGCCTGCAGCACCTTGTTCATGCCGGGATACTGGTAGGCATAGGAAAACCCGTTCTTCCTGCAGAGAGCATTCCGAACGCTGAAAGCATCATTTTCATCACGAACATTTCGAACGACGGAACCACCATTTTCGCCGCAGACACACGGATATGGCTCCCCCGTAACCTGTACCGATTCCCCGTTATAATAGGACTTCAGCACCTCCCGCCTGCTGCAGATCTGCGGCAGGCCGGTTCCCACCACCAGCACGCCGATCAGCCGGTCGTGTTTTAAATCGATCCCCTCGGAAAAGATACCGCCGAGCACACAGAAAGCCAGCAGGGGACGCTCCCGCGCTCCGGAAAACTCCGCGATAAACGCCTCCCGTTCCTCCTCGCGCATATGAGTGCTCTGCATGACACAATCAACAGTTCCGCTGTTTTGCTCCGAAAACACCTCCCGCACCTGTTCCATATACCGGTAAGACGGGAAAAACACAATATAATTTCCCCGCCGCGCCTGAACCACCGTCCGGATGTAGGCGGCGATCTTTTCAAATTCCGTCCGGTTCCTCCGCGTATACAGACTGCTCACATCCCGCGCGACAAACAGAAGCCGACGCTCTTTCTGAAAAGCGGACGCAGCATAGACTGCATAGTTATCCGCCCGCGCGCTGAGCAGATCCTTATAATACTGAACCGGCAGCAGTGTCGCGGAAAAGAAAACGCTGCTCCTCGCCCTGTCCAGACATTCCTGCAGGTTCTGCGCGGGATTCACACAGAAGAGATGCAGGCAGAACTGACTGTCTCCGTCAAAATCGGTGTACAGGACATAATTCTCATCCAGCCGTTCAAACATATTCATAAAATGACGGAGATTCAGATAGAACTCCGTGGCCTCCTTCCGCTCCGGGAACTCCGCGCGGCGCTGTAAAAACTCGTCCATCAGAGACATCAGGCGCATCAGGGAGAACGCAAAGCTTCCCACGCTCTCGAGAACCGTATAACGCTCGCACTCCCGTTTCCACTCCAGCAGCTGCCGGTTGCATTTTTCCAGAGCGGACGCAAGCTTCGCGCTGTACGGCCGCAGCAGACGCTTCATTTTCAGGAAATCTTCTTTTACCAGCATCGCGCTGTACATCTCTCTGCCGCGTTCTACCAGATTGTGCGCCTCGTCGATCAAAAACAGATACTCTCCCCGCACGCCTTCCGCGAAAAAGCGCTTCAGATAAACATTCGGGTCAAACACATAGTTGTAATCACAGATAATCACATCAGACCAGAGAGACAGATCCAGCGCCATCTCGAACGGACAGACCTGATGCTTTTCCGCACAGGAGAGCAGCCTCTCACGCGTATAATCATGCTCCGTCGTCATCAGCTCGAACACCGCGTCATTGACACGGTCGTAATGCCCCTTCGCGCGGGGACAGTGAACGGGATTGCAGTCCGTCTCCTCAAGCGGACAGATCTTCTCTTTCGCCATAATGATCAGAACCTTGCCGCGATAGCCAGCCTCCTTCAGAATATCAAAAGCATCCTTTGCCACCGTGCGGGTGATGGTCTTCGCCGTCAGATAAAAAATCTTGTCCGAAAGCCCCTCTCCCACCGCCTTCACCGCCGGAAATACGACCGCCAACGTCTTCCCTGTGCCGGTGGGTGCCTGTAAAAACAGAATTTTCTCCCTGGCGATGGTTCGGTAGACATCCTCCGCCAGCTTCTTCTGTCCCGGACGCCAGGGAAACGGAAACTCCAGTGAGAGTATGGAGTCCCTGCGGATCAGATTCCACTCGTACTGGTGATCCGCCCACTTCCGATAAGATTCAATCAGTTTTTTTAACCAGAGACTCAGATCATCAAAGGAATAAATCTCCTCAAATCGACGGATCGTCTCCGTGTCCAGATCGCAGTAAGTAATCTGGACGCCCATGCGGTTGAGCCCGTTCTGCGCGGCAAAAATATATGCGTAGCATTTCGCCTGCGCCAGATGCACCGGATGCGGATGCTCCAGACGGGTCACGTTTGCGTACATGCATTTGATCTCATCGATGAAATACATGCCATTTCCCATCCGGTTATCACCGTCATCCCGGACGTGAGATATCGACGTTTCGCGTTCCGGCAAAACCTTCGATTCTTCACCTGACGGCAACATCGATTCTTGTGCCGACAAAGTCATCGACGCTTCACTCGACGGCAGCACCGATTCGCGTTCTGGCAAAGTCATCGACGCTTCACTCGACGGAAATGCCGCTTCCCCTGTGTCTTCCCGCCGGAATATTCCGTCCGCACGCCCCTCCACGGAAAGAATATAATGTCCCATGATCATCTCAAGTTTCAAAGGCACCTCCGCGCGATACTCCGCGTCCATGCGCTTCTGTATCTTCCGGTGCATGCGGCTCCCCTGCTGCATTGCCTCCCGCTGAACGCCCCTGCCGACCCGGTTGTCAATATCCCCCGAACGAAAAACAAACTCCACCAGATTGCGGACCGAGATGCGGATTTTTTTCGCTTCGATCACCTCTGCAGTCTGCGGAGTTTCTTTCACCTCAGTTATTTTAATATTTCCTGTCAATTCACGGTTCATTTCTCACAAAACCACTCAACACTGCGTTCCCATCTGATATCCGTCTCACTAGTACATCGCATAATTAATAACTGGCTATAGCGCGCCGAATGATTTTTCATGTGCAAGGCGGAGGAAGGAGGCGTAGCGGTGGCTACGTCGACTGACGACAACGCGGCACATGGGAAATCAGGCAAGCGATATGGCTGGTTACTTAATATTCGAGGTACTAGAACGGCCGGAAACAGCAGCCCCCGAACAGTGACATCATGCAGCACAGCGTCAGACACATCCCGGTCGCGCCGGAAAACGGACGCTGATAAGAAGATCCCATATTCGAATACCATGTCCCGCCGAACTCCAGATTCTGTAAAAACTGCCGGTATTCCATATTGCTCGGCTCCATCTGCACGGCCCGCTGCGCGTATTCCATCGCCTGCACGTTATTGCCCGCGCCCTGATTGGCCGCGGCAGCAAAATAATACCAGCGTGCGGTCCGCTGGTTCACCGGGACACGGTTCAAGACATTCAGAGCCTCGTGAAACTGCCCCGCGTTGATATAGTTCGCCGCAGCGCGCATCTCCTGGGAATCACCGGCATAGGAACCCGAACTGCCATAGGATCTGTATGAGCGCTGGCCGCCGTAAGTATTCCCGGAGCCGGCATATCCTCCGTAGGCGCCGCCCTGCCCGTAGCCGTAACCGTTCCGGTTCTGGGCGCTGCCGTTCTGATATCCGCCGGTATAGCCCTGCTGCTTTTCCTTCATGATCTGGTTATAGGCCTGCTGTATCTCCTTAAAGCGTTCCTCCGCCACCTCCGGATGCTGACTGTTGACATTCGAGTCCGGGTGATACTGACGGCTGAGTCTGCGGTATGCCTTTTTTATCTCTTCATCCGTGGCTCCGCGCGAAACGCCCAGAACCTCATATGGATCTCTCACTTTGGATTCCTCCGCTTTTTCTTTTTCTCCTGCAGATATTCGTATTTGGACCACACGCCGGAATAAAGGATATTCCGGATAATATCCGCATGCTGTAAAATAGGAAGCCGTTCAAAGGACTTCGCGCATTCCGACATCATGCTGGTCAGAATCAGCTTGCTGATTGTCTCGAAATCTTTCAGATTGTCCTCCGCCAGTCTCTGGAACGGATTATACTCGTTCTTTTTCTTATCCTTATCCAGATCTTCATAAGCATCCATCAGGTAGATAAACTTGCCGAGATAGAAGCCCAGGCAATGCAGCTCCTCCGCCCAGATATCGTTCCTCCACGCAAAAATCTCACCCAGCATCTCGCCTGTCAGGCCGGAGATCGCGTCAATATTATCTTCCTTTCTGGCTTCGAACAAATCAAGCTTCGTAATATAAGTATCCAGCGCCTTTGCCTGGCGCGGATACTTCCTGCTGATGCGGCTGTAATCCTTCTTCAGCATCAGGGAAATCACATGCTTCGGGTAATTCCGATCGTCCTTCCAGTCGTCAATCAGGTTATAATAGGACAAAAGCACATTCATATCAGAAGCATACCGGGAGGCTTCATTGACATATGCCGTCTTTTTCCTTCCGGGATGCAGCGGACAGACAAACTTCAGTTCCTCATTCGGAAGCTCATACAGCCCCGTCAGCAATATGATCAGAAATGTCATGTCATAGTTCAGAAGCATCTGGCCCCTGACGCCGCAATTCCTTCGCAGGACGTGGCAAAGGCCGCAATAGTATGCCTGGTACTGCTTTTTGTTCTCGTCCGATAAACTTTTCTGATTGATATAGATATATCCAAACATAGAACCTCCCGCCCTTCAGATCATCAGTCTGCCATGCCTCACCTGCACGGATTCCGTCATGTCTTCTTTATAAAAGACGTCCGGCACTTCGGACACGTGATCTCGATCCTGCCCTTTCCCTTCGGGACACGCACCTTCTGACTGCAATGGGGGCACATGAAAAAGCGGTAATATTTTCTCTGTTCACGCTGCGCTCTCCGTTCCTGCGCAGTCTGCCGTGTGCGGGTGCCGCTGCCATAAGAACCGCCGCCGTATCCGCCTCTGCCGTAAGCATTCCCTCCATAGCCGCCGTTCCTGCGGAAGCGGGAGGTAAAATCAAGAAACCGGTCGTTCTCCACGGCACGTTTCGATGTATTCCGGGAAAACATGCGGAAATAGGACCAGACCAGCAGTACAAGCGCCGCGATCCAGAGAATCGAAACATGCACAAACAGATTAATAATAATCAGAATCAAAGCCGCCAGAGAAAGAAACTGATTCAGCTGATCATTCCCGTAACGGCCATACATAAAGTTCTGAAAACGGTCTCTCATATCAACACCTCATCCTGCCACATGAAACTTCCATGCGCTGCTGCCGCAGCGCGCCAGTATCTATGAACAAATTGTCTAAAGTATATTTTACCGTTTGAAAAAATACTGTCAACCTTCCTATGGTATTTTTAGAATTATTTTATCTTTTGATAATGATTCATAAAATTTCCATACACGCCCCTGTGCGTAAAAAAGCAGAAGGGCCGCGAAAATCGGGTCTTTCGACTCCGTTTCACAGCCCCCTTGTGAGCAAAACGATAAGCCGGGTTATGTCGTTGAGTGATCATCTGTCTTGGATAACCGTCGCCGGTTATCTCCAGCAACCTACCTGAAGCTGGCGGGCCGCGTCATCGCTTCTGTTCGGTCTTGCTTCGGATGGGGTTTACAGATGCCCCGGATGTTGCCACCCGGGCGGTAGTCTCTTACACTGCCATTCCACCCTTACGCCGGCAATGAGTCATGCGGTCGTTCGAATCGCCGCGCGATTCTCACTACACGGCATTCGCCGTGTCCAGCTCATGCCAGTCCGCTTTGTCTGCAAGCCAGCTTGCGCCAAAGCGTTCTGTCATGATCTGCGCATCCGCCATGCGGTCGTTCGAATCGCTGCGCGATTCTCACTACACAGCATTCGCCGTGTCCAGCTCATGCCAGTCCGCTTTGTCCGCAAGCCAGCTTGCGCCAAAGCGTTCTGTCATGATCTGCGCATGGCTCATTGCTAACGCGGTATCTTTCTGTTGCACTTTCCTTGGAGTCGCCTCCACCGGACGTTATCCGGCATCCTGCCCTGTGAAGCCCGGACTTTCCTCAGCTGCGGCCTTTCGGCGCCTGCAGCCGCGATCACCTGTCTTACTCACGGTTGTGTGTGAACGATTACATTATACTCCGAAACATCCTCCGCCCATGAATTCTCTCAGAATCGAATTATGGCCGATATTCTCCCCCGGAACCGGGAGAACATAATCCAGAATCTTCAGAAGCCGCTTCGCCTCCTCAAACTCCGGACAGGTAATATCCAGAGAAAACAACAATGGTTCCGCATAGCATTTTAACACAGCCATCTCATAAATCAAGGCTGAATTGAACATAACGTCCGCTTCTTCCTGAAAAGGGAAAATATTTTTCTCCTCACCGCGGCGGACTGAAGACCAGCGCGCCAGCGTCTCCTGCGCGGTGGTATTTCTCGTCCGGGCATCCCGCACCATCCGTCGGATCAGTCTCGTATCCGTGGTAGAAAGATTATTCTGCGAATCTATATTCAGCTGCGTCAGTGCGCTGATATATATTTTGAATTTATTTTCTTTCGGCAGACCGGGCGTCAGCCTTTCATTCAGGCCATGAATGCCCTCGATCACCAGCACATCGCCGTCGTGCAGCCGCAGGGGACGGCTCCGGTACTCCCGGTGACCGGTCCGGAAATTAAACACAGGCAGTGTGACTTCTTTCCCGGCCAGAAGATCCGTCAGGCACCGGTTCAGGAGAACGATGTCAATCGCCTCGATACACTCAAAATCCAGCTCTCCGTTCTCATCCAGCGGCGTATCCTCACGGTTGACATAGAAATCATCCAGAGATATGGGATGCGGCCGCAGGCCGTGCGCCGCAAGCTGAATAGAAAGCCGGCGAGAAAAGGTCGTTTTCCCGGAGGAGGACGGTCCCGCGATGAGTATGATCTTCCGTCTCAGATCTCCCGCGATCTGCTCCGCGATATCTCCGATCTTCTGCTCCATAAAAGACTCCTGCACCAGGATCAGTTCCTGAATCCTGCCGTCGGCAATGACATCATTCAGGTCGCTGATCGTGCGGACGCCCATGCTCTCTCCCCACGCAGCCGCCTCATCCATGGTTCCGAACAGCTTGTCCATGGGCGAAAACATCGCCGTCTCATGCGTTTTCAGATCCGGAAACATCAGCATAAAACCGTTCTGATACGGAATCAGATCAAAGCACTCGCAGTATCCGGTGGACGGTGTCAGATAGCCGTAATAGTAATCCCGGTATCCGTTCAGTTCGTAAAGGTTTACGCGGGAACTCCGCCGATAACGCAGGAGCCGCGATTTATCCGGCCTGTCATGCTGTTCAAAATAACGAACCGCCTCCTCCTGACTGACATTGTTCTTTAAGATGGGAAGATCCCGCGATATCAGTTCCCGCATCTTCTCTTTTAATTCGAGAATACGGGCGGAATCCGCCGGAAACAGCACACGTCCCTGCCGGAATTCACAGTAATATCCCTCTCCGAGTGAATGCCTGACAAGCACGCGGACGCCGGAAGGAGATTCCGTACCGGCATACAGCTCATGCGCCGCTGCCTCCATGATCATCGTCAGACTCCTCCGGTATGTATTCCTGCCGGGCGTCTCCGCCATGGTGACAAACTCCAGCTCGCCGTCGCCGGATACCGCTTTGGATAACTCGCGCAGCTTGTGCCGAAACCGGACCAGAAGAATCTCCTCCCCGTAATCCTTCTGATATTCCCGCGCTATGTCCCTGAAAAGAGTACCCTCCGGATAATATGCAGATTTTTCATTTATCTTTATAGTGGCCATAATGTTCTCCTGTCCGCGGCAGGCATTGAAACAGCTGTCGCTCTTTTGTGTACGAATCCAATGTCTGTCTGTTCACAACACTTTTACAGTAACCTCCATGCATAGAGCAGCAGATCGAGCCGATCTGATATTTCGTCTCTCCGTGTAAGCAGCCTGTCGTCCCGTGTCCGTCCCGCACATTCCTCATCCAGCCGGAGCAGAATCAGCTCAGCCGTCAGCTTTTCCTTCTCCAGCCAGCGCCGCAGAACCGGATGGCGCTTCCGCAGCAGAACGGGTCCGAAGGCATCCTCGCATCGGATCTGCATCCGAAGCTGCTCCGGATCTGCCGTCTCCTGCTTCCGGTCCGCACTCCCCCATGAATCCGGCACTGATTTCAGTCCGTCGCTCTCCCGCGCATCCGGCACGGGCCAACAGCCGCCGTCTCTCCACGCCTCCCGGCGTCTGAATGCCTTCATCATGGGATAAAATTTCCCACCCTCCTCGACCATATCCTCGTCCGCGATCACAAAACCGAGTTCTCTCACACACCGTCTGACCTCGGCGATATCGGACTGCGGCTGCAGCACCAGTTCAGAAACGCTCCCCGGGATGGCATCCTCCTCACAGAGGATCCTTCTCATCAGGTGTCCTCCCATCCCGGCGATCAGAACCGTGTCCGCCTCATCCTCACCGAGTTCCTTCAGGCCGTCCGACTGCCTCGTCCGGATCCGCTCCTGCAATCCGTACGCCGCAATATTTTCCCTTGCCCGCCCCAGCGGTCCCGGACGGACATCCATGGCAATCGCGGATGGAATGATATCCGTCCGGCACAGATAAATCGGTATGTAACCATGATCACAGCCCACGTCCGCCAGCCGGTGTCCCGGCGTCACCAGAGCAGCCAGCGCCGACATGCGGCCGGATAACTGCATCCGCATCAGTCCAGATAATCCTTCAGCTTACGGCTGCGGCTCGGATGGCGCAGCTTGCGAAGCGCCTTCGCCTCGATCTGACGGATTCGTTCACGGGTGACATTGAACTCCTTTCCGACCTCCTCCAGCGTACGCGCCCGCCCGTCGTCAAGCCCGAAGCGCAGCCGGAGCACCTTCTGCTCCCGCTCAGTCAGCGTGCCCAGAACCTCCACCAGTTGTTCCTTTAACAGTGTAAAAGCCGCCGCGTCCGCGGGGATTGGGACATTATCGTCCTGTATAAAATCGCCGAGATGGCTGTCTTCCTCCTCACCGATCGGAGTCTCCAGGGAAACCGGCTCCTGCGAGATCTTCAGGATCTCCCGCACACGCTCTACCGGCATATTCATCTCCTCCGCAATCTCCTCCGGCGTCGGTTCACGCCCAAGTTCCTGCAGGAGCTGTCTGGATACGCGGATCAGCTTATTGATTGTCTCCACCATATGCACCGGTATGCGAATCGTCCTCGCCTGATCCGCGATAGCCCGGGTGATGGCCTGGCGAATCCACCAGGTCGCGTAAGTGCTGAACTTATATCCCTTTTTGTAATCAAACTTCTCCACGGCTTTAATCAGACCGAGATTACCCTCCTGAATCAGATCCAGAAACAGCATGCCCCGTCCTACATAACGCTTCGCAATACTGACCACAAGGCGCAGATTCGCCTCCGCCAGCCGTTTTTTTGCATCCGCACCTCTGTCAACTTCCTTTTTCAATGAGGCGATCTCACTCCGGATCTCTTCCTTCTCATCCTCCGACGCCGACGCAAGCTCCTTCTCCAGGCGCTCGATTTCCTCGGATGCATTGATTCCCGCCTCCATCTCCTGCGCCAGGCTGATCTCCTCCTCCGCATTCAGAAGAGACACCTTTCCGATCTCTTTCAGATACATGCGCACCGGATCCTCTAGGCTGACCCCGTCCGGAACAGAGAGGTCGATCTTCCCCAGATCGATCTCTTCCTCAGCGTCTATATTTTCCGCCTCCTCCGTATCAATCAGGATATCCTCATCCTTTCCGCCGATACGCAGGACATCAACGTTGTTTGCCTCCAGATATTCCAGAATATGCTCCATCTGTTCCGCATTCAGATCAAAATCCTTAAAAAAATCACCGACCTCCTGATATTCCAGCATATTTTTATTTTTCTTTGCGAGCGCAAGCAGCTCCGGAAGCTTTTTCTGCAGCAGTTCCGCCTTGTTTTCTGTGTTCTCTTTCGTCTTCTGGTTGTTTTTTTCCGCCATTTTGTTCATCCTTCCAAATAATTGAATCGTGGTAACTATCAGGACAGTACTTCGCACTCACTGTGTAGTAACATTTTGTCCCTAATCTATATAAATATGCAATTTTGCCAGGCTTTTCCTTTCCTCGATCAGTCGCTGCACCCCGGCAATGTCCGTCGGATCCAGCTGCTTCAATCGAACCTCCATGCTGTTCTGTTTTACACGGCGCACCGTCTCCGTCAGAGCCTTCTGTCTGTCCCTGACATCTTCCGGCAGCCGTATCCCCGCCTGAAACAGTCCGGCCACCTCCCGCTGCTGTTCCTCACCGGGAAACAGGCTTACAATCCGCGCCGGGTTCAGTTCACCCCGGCTGTACTGTTCATAAAGAGCCTGCGCCGCCTGCCGGTAAAGCTCCTCGGTAAAATCCTCCGGCGTGATATAAGCACCGACCGCATCGAACAGAGACGGCTCCTCGATCAGCCACGTCAGAAGCAGACGCTGGGACTGTTTCATCCCGTCGTCCTTTTTCCGATGCCTGCGGTCACTGACCGGCTGCGGCCTGTCCTTCGCCGCAATGCCTTCCCGCGCCCCCACGCGGTTCACCATGGACCGCAGCTGCTCAAAACCGATCTGATACCGCCGGGTAATGGCCTCTATATAATTCTCGCGCTCCAACGGTTCCCGAAACGTAAGCAGACGCTCCGAAACCTTTCGAAAAAACGCCGTCTTGCTCTCAGGATCCGACAGATCGTACTCACGCTCCAGCATCCGTATTTCAAACAGAAAACTGTTCTCAGCGGCATCTATGCGCTTCTGGTACTCCTGTGCTCCCAACGCCCTGATAAATTCATCGGGATCCTTGTGCGGCTGCATATCAATAACTTTCGCCACGAGTCCCGCCTCCTTTAAGATCGGGATGGCGCGCAGTGCGGCACGGACACCCGCTCCGTCACTGTCAAAGGTCAGATAAACCTCCTCCGTGTACCGTTTCAGCAGGCTCGCATGGCCGGAGGTAAAAGCCGTCCCCAGCGACGCTACGGCATTGTCAAAACCCGCCTGGTGCAGGGCGATCACATCCATATAGCCCTCGCAGAGCAAAATGCCCGGACGCCGGGATGAACGGGCAAAATTCAGCCCGTAGAGATTCCTGCTTTTATCGAAAATCATGGTTTCCGGAGAATTCAAATACTTCGGTTCCCCGTCGCCCATGACCCGGCCTCCGAAACCGATCACACGGTGATTCACATCCATAATAGGAAACATCGCGCGGTTCCAGAACTTATCATACCCTCCTCTGGCTTCGTCGATGGTGACCAGACCGCTGTCCTTCAGCAGTTCATCAGCATATCCGCATTTTTTCAGATACCGATACAGGTCATTGCTGTATTTGTCGGAATAGCCCAGTCCGAAATGCTGCATGGTCTGCGCCGTCAGCTCCCGCTTCTTAAAATACTCCAGCGCACGCTTCCCTCTGGAGTCCCGCAAAAGCATGTAAAAATACTTCGCGGCCTCCTTATTAATCTCCAGCAGCTTCGCACGGCAGTCCGCACGCGCTCTCTGCTCCGCGCTCATCCCGCGCTCCGGCAGCGTGATGCCGACCCGCCCGGCCAGACTCTGCATGGCCTCAGTAAAAGTAATATTCTCATACTGCATCACAAAAGTCAGTACATTCCCCCCGGCGCCGCAGCCAAAGCAGTAATACATCTGCTTGTCAGGCGTCACGGAAAAAGAGGGTGTTTTCTCACTGTGAAAGGGACAGAGGCCAAAATATCTGCTGCCCTTTTTTTGTAAACGGACGTAACCGGAGATCACATCCACAATGTCATTGCGGGAACGGACCTCCTCGATCACTTCCTCCGGATAAAAAGCCATATCTCCTCACTCCCGGCAGACCTGCCGCTGTTCTGAAATAAAATGCATCGATCCATCACTTCACCGACCCGGAATCCCTGTCACCGTGCCGCTGCTTCGGCACAGAAGCTTCAGTAGACCTGCCACTGCTTCGGTACAAAGATCTCGTTATATTTTGCAACCGCATACTGATCTGTCATCCCCGCAATGTAATCACAGATCACGCGATCCTTCGGCTCTCCCGCCTCATACATATGGAAATAAGTCGATGAAATCTCCTCTATATGCTCCATATAATATACAAACAGCCGCTCCAGAAGAGCCCGCGCGCGGTCCTCCTCGCCCTTTGCGGCGGGAGCCGTGTATACATGCTGAAACATGAACCTGCGCAGCTCGTCCATCGCCGCACGCACCTCATCAGACATACGTATATCATTCTGATCCTGACTGTTGATGATCATATCATGAATCAATGTGTTCAGACGTTCCCTGGTCGAGTGCCCGAGGATATCCCGAAGCTCCGCCGGAATGTCCGTTTCCGAGAGCACATGCGCCCGGATCGCGTCGTCAATATCGTGGTTGATATAGGCAATCTTGTCCGACAGGCGAACAATCTTTCCCTCCAGCGTAGACGGACGGCCGCTGGTCTTGTGATTCAATATGCCGTCGCGTACTTCCCAGGTCAGATTCAGCCCGCGCCCGTCCTTCTCCAGCCGCTCTACGATGCGGACACTCTGGACATTATGTACAAATCCACCCTCACAGAGTTCGTTCAGCATACGCTCACCGGCATGTCCGAACGGCGTATGCCCAAGATCGTGTCCCAGGGCGATCGCCTCCACCAGATCCTCATTTAAACGCAGCGCTTTCGCGATCGTCCTGGCATTCTGCGAGACCTCCAGCACATGGGTCAGCCTCGTCCGGTAATGATCGCCTCTGGGGGACAGAAACACCTGAGTCTTGTCCTTCAGTCGACGGAACGATTTGCTGTGCAGAATCCTGTCTCTGTCTCTCTGATAGACCGGACGGATGTCGCACTGTGCCTCCGGCACATCCCTCCCCCGGGAATACTCACTCAATGAGGCAAACGGGCTTAAATATTCACGTTCTCTCAACTCAAGCTGTTCTCGAATCGTCATAAATATAACCTCGTCGTAAATATAACTTCATTTAATATATTCGGCAAAAAAATCTGAATTCCTTTTTCATTTTACAATTTTTTTGCATTTCATCACTCCGGCACTCTGCTTCAGTCTGCGCATAATGGAATTTACTCATTTATTTCCGGCATGAGTTTTCTGCATCTGAAATTCTTTCTTGACGCAGTCCGACAACCTGTTGTATATTGATTGTACAGACAATTCCATATCACATCAACTATCAATTTATCTTAACCTGTCGGATGATTTGTGAAAGGAAAACAGATGAAAAAGCACAAAAAGAGCATCATTTTTCAAAATATGATAAGAAATTTATAAAAAAATTACACGGATGGTGTAAAAGATGACAGACAATCTCGATATGACAAAAAAAATAAAAATCCTGCTATCCCGCAATGCAGCTGCAGTTATCCTTGTGCTCGTTTTTATCTCGATCTATTTTTTCTTCCGGAATACTGACGATGCCCTTTTAAACTTTGGTACTACAGGCCTTGACTATCTCAACAGGGAATATTACCGCTGGATTACCTGCCTGTTTTTTCACTACAACCTCGGGCATCTTTTCGTTAATTCCGCTGCATTGCTCTGTGTAAGCTCACTGCTCGGTTCATTTTTGAAGAAGCGCCAGTTTCTATTTCTGTTCCTGTCCGGCGGCGTACTGGCAGAAATCGCTTATTCCGTTGCAGTCTCCGACCGGATTTTTGACATTGGCGCGTCAAGCGGTGTTTTTGCACTCATCGCGTGTCTGATTGTGTGCTGCCTCAGATTTCCGGAACAATTCCATTTTTTATGGTACAGGCCTGATGTTATCATTGTATTTATATATTTTATATTTGCAAACACCAGCGTCACAGCCTTCCTGGTTCATACCTTTGGGTTCGCTTTCGGCATTCTCATCAGTTTTATCATGGTAGTAGCCAAACGGTTCAAAAAGAATTGACTTACTCCCACGCGTTTGAGAACGTTCTATGAACAATCTGGCACAGCAGAATTCCACTCCAATCTTTGCTCTCGATTTTACTGGTCTTTTCTTTGTATTTTCAATATCTGCATCGCAAAAAAAGCCCCCATCAGGCACCCAAACCCGTTGTGCAACATATCATCCCATTCAAAAAAACCTCGATGGGTTATAAGCTGTAAAGTTTCAATCAATGCAGAGAAAATAAATCCTGTCAGAAAAGCAAATTTCGGTTTCACACGGTACAGGAAATGTAATAGTATGCCGCCTGGAATAAAAAGAATTATGTTCAGAATTATCTCCTGCAGTGATATCATATTGTGATTTACAATCAAATCACGCCAGGACCACAAAGGCATCAGGTTTACTTTTATTAAGTCTGTCGGCTTTCTGATAACCAGTGTGGTAAAGATCACACTGATAAACCAGGAAACAAGCATTGCCTTCAGAAATGCCCGTTCTGTATTTTCTCTCATCCGCAGATTCAATGCAAACACAGCCGCGCCTATAAAAATGAGTATTGGCCACGTCGACACCGGCAAATATGTATTGATAAAATTATATGTTTCTTCCGTTGTCATTCTCTCCTGTTATAAGAAAATTGTACCTATCTTTTCAAAACCATCTATGCCAATGGGCATTTTTTATTTTCCAGGCTTCTCACCCCACACAACAGCTTCCTGACTTTTCGACAGTGTATCAGATTCTATATCTGCTATTGCTGATACGGCTCTTTCGATTGTATTATACACATTTATATTTCTTTTCACAACCGGCTTTTCGTATTTTTCAGAGATCCTTTATCATTTCATTATAATCGTATTTACTCCCCACACACCTCATCACTTCAAGATCATCCAACTGTTTTTCCAATCAAAAAAGCGCCCCGAAGTAATATCTCCGGGACGCTCCCATCTCAGTTTCTCGTTGGGGAATCAACATGTCTGTGCTTATAATCCTCCGCAATCATCTCCGGCACGTTGTATCTCCATATATTATAATCTTCCCTTGTCTGTTCCCCGTCCTCCATCTCCCACCGAAGCTTGAATATTTAAATCAGGCCCAGCCGGAAGCCGTGTCCGCGTTTCCTGATACAGAAACCAGAATCGGTCGGCGTAACCAGTACTTTATGATCCATGCTTACGAAACTGGCGGGCGTATTGAGGAACTGCTCGACATGACACCGGGAGACATCATCCGCAATGCCGTAGGCGCTCATTGCATATGGCTATGGCGACAATCACACCTCATAAAACTCCTTATACCACTCCGCAAACCGTCTCAGTCCGGTACGCAGATCCGTACCCGGCTTAAATCCGAAATCTCTCTCCAACGCAGATGTATCCGCATAGGTAACTGGCACATCCCCCGGCTGCATCGGCACTAATTCCTTATGGCTCCCAAAGTCATAGCCTGCCGGCAGCACTCCGGCTCTTACCAATTCCTGTTGCAGAATGTCCACAAAGTCAAGCAGGTTCTCCGGCTGGTTGTTTCCTATATTATATACCCGGTACGGCGGGATTGGAAGCCCGTCTTCCCCTGCCACTTTTTCCGGCGCACACTGCATCACGCGTATCACACCTTCCACGATGTCATCCACGTAAGTGAAATCCCGCTTGCAGTTCCCGTAATTAAAAATCCGGATAGTCTCCCCCGCTCTCAGCTTGTTCGTGAAGCCAAAGTAAGCCATATCCGGCCGACCCGCCGGCCCATACACCGTAAAAAAACGCAGGCCTGTGGACGGAATGTTGTACAGCTTACTGTAGGCGTGAGCCAGCAGCTCATTGCTCTTTTTTGTCGCCGCATAGAGGGACACCGGGTTATCCACCTTATCTTCCACGCTGTACGGCACCTTTTTATTGGAGCCGTACACAGAGGACGAGGAGGCATAGACGAGATGCTCCACACCTCTGTTCCCATGGTCATAGCTGTGGCGGCAAGCCTCCAGGATGTTATAAAATCCAATCAGATTGCTTTCAATATAAACATCCGGATGTGTGATACTGTACCGCACCCCGGCCTGCGCCGCCAGGTTGACGACGATGGACGGCCTGTCATTACGGAAGACGGCATCCACGCACGCCTGATCTGCAATATTCCCCTTCACAAAGCGCCAGACAGAATCCGGATGCTGTTGCGCAGTTTTCCGTATCTCATTCAGACGATAATCCTTAATGCCGGGATCGTAGTAGTCGTTCAGGTTATCCATACCGATAATGTTCACCTGGGGCTGTGTCCGCAACAGTTCCAGGACCAGGTTGGCGCCGATAAATCCGGCGGCTCCGGTGACAAGGATGGTTTTGTTTTTCATTTCAACATTCTTCTCTAGCATAAATCCTCACCTCATCAGTCACGGTAATAAATATCCCGTGTGTACACCTTGTCCTTCACATCATCCAGGCTGCTGTCATAGCGGTTTGCCAGTATCGCCCGGCTTCTTTTCTTAAATTCGTCCAGATCATTGACAACAACGGAGCCGAAGAACGTGCTTCCGTCTTCCAGCGTCGGTTCGCAGATAATCACCTGTGTGTCCAGCCCTTTTGCCTCCGCATCCCTGCAGGCCAGTTCACAGTCTGTTGTCGCCGTCAGGCTGAGTTTTTTATTTGCCAGGTATTCCTCAATCTCATCATCCTGAATCGGGGACTTTCCGCTATTGATCAGGTCGCACTTCCACTGTGTGTTGTTCACGGCATAGACCTCATGGTTCTGTGCGAGAAGTACCGCGAGTGATAAGCCCACATACCCGGTTCCGGCCACTGTAATTTTCATGTCGTTTTGTCCTCCATCGTTGTTTCTGTATTTGTATTTGGTAATCTCTCAAAAATCAGTTATTCATATCCACAAAAATCAGTGACATGTAAGTAAAGTCATTGTTCCGGAAAATTTCAAAATAAAAAGAGCTTCAGTTTTCACTGAAACTCCTGTTTTTTGTGAAGTTTTTCTTGCATTTTTCTGAATCCTGTGTTAGTCTGAGAACATCTCTTACGCGGCTCATCTTTACCGCATAGAATCATATCATTTTTATCTGTTTGTTCTAAGGAGAATCTGTTTTATGTCTGATACATCAACTCTCATTTCACTCTATGGGACTCCCATGAATCCCGGACAGGTGATTGAACACCTGAAAAATTTCCCGGAAGCCCTTGGCCTCTACTATAAAATGCCGGAAACACACAGGCAGGATTTTCTGGATTTCTGTTCGGGCAAAACCGGGCTTTATCTCTGCTACGATGTGTTCTTCCAGAAAATCTTCAATCCTTACATCCACCGGGAACGGGTGGAACATCTTCTGGGCGCTTTGCTGATGCAGGAAGTCCACATCCTGGACATACTTTCCCGCGAAGGGCTGCGCATGTCCGATTCTGCCTCCCTGGTGATCATGGACCTGGTGGTACGTCTGCAAGACGGAACCATCATCAATCTCGAAATGCAGCGAACCGGTTATGACTTCCCGCAAAAACGTGTGGACTGTTACAATTCAGACATAATTATGCGCGATTACAGCCGCTTAAAGGAAAAACACGGCAAACAGTTTTCCTATCATATGTTGAATCCCGTCACTACAATCATTTTAATGGAACACAGCAGCTCCCGCTTCAAGCAGTTCCCGGATACCTATATCCATCACGGGCATCTGCGGTTCGACAGTGGTCTCGAACTGGATAATCTCTCCCACCCAATCTACGTTTCGCTTGACATTTTTCATCAAGTCATGCAAAATAAACCTGTAAATACCCCATTGGAAGCATGGCTCACGGCACTTACCACCCGCAGCCCTGCACGTATTGATGAGTTGATACGCAAATTCCCTGTTTTCTCCGATATTTACCGGGAAGTCTTCGAATTTCGTACTACTCCAGAGGAGTTGATCACTATGTATTCTGCCGCTTTAGCCGAAACAGACCGCAGCACTGAACGAGTTATGATCAGTGACATGCAAAAAGCTCTCGCTGACAGTAAAAAGGAGCTCGCTGACAAAGATCGGGCGCTTGCTGACAGCCGGAATGAGATTGCTTCCCTGAAAGAGCAGATTCGTCAGCTACAGGAAAAACTATAATCTGTCCGGTAGTCGTTCATTCGTCGATAACCGGGAACCGACATCCCCTGGTCTGAAAAGGCTGCAGACGGATGTTGGTTTCCGGTGTATTTTTGATATTGAACCAAACACAAGGAAAATGATCACTTTTTAGCTTATTTTGTAATTTTCCTGGTGTGTACCCTTTGTCTTTTTCATTTACTCCACCACAAACGGTTTCAGTTCCTTATAAAGTTTCTGTTTTGCTCCCGCTTTCCTATAAAGACTGACCGGCTTAATTTCAGCCCGCTTTCCTTCTTTCCGCAGCTTCAGATATTTCGCATAGGCTACGAATGGAGCTATCGGCATTAGTACCGGATATTTTTTGCATACAGGCCAGTGGTATTTGCATCGGTCAAATACAGTCCTCACAAAACTCGTCAGCCGATTTGAAGAATTCACATCGGTAAAATATAGAATACCATAAGTTCCGGCTTTCTTACCAAAGTTTCCTGACGCCAGAATCTGATCCATTACTTCATCTGCAAGCTCTTTGTCAAAATCTTCTACCCACGGAGCTTTCTCTTTTGGCAGACCAAAATTGTTCACACAAGCTCTTGTAATAATGCCTGTGAATGTCAGCAAACCAAACTCTTCAAGACTCGGTCGCAGCTCCTCCCACAACTTATCATCTAACTTCTTGTCAACGAACATAGCCCAATCAAAAAGCTGCCGCAGACCCAGCTCATTATGCAGGAAATGTTTCAATTTATGCAAAATCAATACTAATGCCTGATGTTTATCTGAAAGGAATGGCAACCCGCCTATTCTCTGCCTCTTTTCCAATGCATCGGAAAAGAACTCTTCCAGCTTTTTTTTGATTGTTTTATTCTTATTAATTCCAAGGCCGCCTGGCTCCTTGTGAACTTCTACAGTTATCTTATCTTTAGAGACACTAATGTGAGTAGAAAAATCCTCGCCATTTGCTTCTCCATAACCGTTTGCCTGTAGCAATTCCACAGCGTTCTTTTGCTGTTCAGGTGGCACCAACAAATCAATATCGCCCATAACACGTAAAGCTGGATCAGGGTAGTGAACAGCCGATGAACTTCCTTTCATAATAACGGCAGGAATATCCGCATCATCTAGCAGTTTCATAACTTCCGCTTGCTCATAAAGAAGTTGTTCATTGCGCAGTACATGGATCATCGCATCCTGTTCCCAAATTGCTGCTATGTTTTCCGGCACAGACGCACGTTCTTCATCCGTAAGAGTATCCCAGATAAGGATTGTCAGAGCTTGACTAGAAGCTTCCTTATATAGGTTTGCCCAGTCAACTGTGGCGGGATTAAAATCCACAGATGCGTTAAACAGGGCTCTGCTCGTAAGCAGTAATATGAGATTTTCTGTTTTGCTCATTTCGAATGCACCTTCCATCTGACGCATAGAGGTCTGTTAGTTGTCCTTAAAATTATGAAGCTTATCGTTATTCTCCCCGACATACTTCTTCTCCGTAAACGTAAAATCACTCGCTTAGTAGAGCCCTCACTGTCCCGTCCGAACTTTATGGTCTAATTGAAGTCAACCCGAAAGAATTTTTTTCCTATCTGGCGTTAGGCTGTCGATAGCACACCTTATTTTAAGGTATCTGACATTAATATTACAAGTCAAAATTTTATACTCATAAGGGTATTTATCGGACGATCTGCCCAATTTTATTTTTTTTAGCAAATGTATTGATTCTGTCACAAATCAGTTCTGCTGAATGCCCGCTTTCTATTATATTAAAAAAGCTAATTATACTATTGCAATTATCTTCATAGTCTTGTTCAGTATAAGTATCAATAATATTCTCCAATTCTTTTTGATTATTTGCAATAAGAAATCCTGAACTATCAACATCTATCGAAAAACCACGGCAATTATTCTCATATACTTCTCTGTCATACATAGCTAAAATTACCGGTTTTTTACGAAGTATAAAATCACCAGCGCTTGAGGAATAGTCTGTAATAAGCATATCAGATATTAATAAAAGATCTGCCATATCAGGATACGATGTAACATCAATATATCTTTCCCCATCATAATCAAAGTTAAGGCATTGTGTAGCAGAATGCGCTCTAAGTAAACAAACCCATTTATCTCCTTTTTTTTCAAGATGATTTAGAACGCGTTCTAAATCGACATTTACTTCTTGCGAAGCAATATTATAGTCTCGAAAAGTAGGTGCATAAATGAGTATTTTATAATTTTCATTTATATGCAACATTTTTTTTATCTTTTGTGCATATTCCTGCTTATATTCCACTAATTGATCATTTCTTGGCATTCCAACTCGCAGTACTTCTCCTGTATATCGAAACGCTGATCTGTATGTTTTCTCACCTATGTCCGATGCAGCTATACAAACATCAGTTATTTGATTATCCATTACTGGAAATGGACGGTCTTTACCTCTTTCATCCCAAACATCATAAAGGACCTTTTTAAACGGTCTATCACCATGCCAAGTTTGAATAAATAATTGGTCGTTAAATTTATACAAGGAAGGAGACATCCCTATATTCGAGACATATGCACATGAAGTTGCTACTGTTTTCAGATAATTCAAAGAACGTAATTCGATGGTTTGAACATATTCAGGAATCAGATTATAGGAATCATAATTTTCTTGTAATGCCCATACAATCTTATATTCCGGATAAAGTTCGTGTAATTTTTCAGATATAGCCCGCGGATTATCGGAATACTGCTTGCCACCGAACGAAACAAAAAAAACTTTTTTTTCTCTCTGATGAAATAATCCGTATATATGTATAATATTTCGCCTAAAAAAAGATGACATCTTCGTTTTTACTCGTGATAGCATCATAATCTCATTCCTCTCCTAACGTTTAATCATCCTATTCAAAAGATCTATAGTCATCTTTATCATTTTCTTATATATAATTATTGAAGACAATAAAGTCACTATTGCAGCAACAAAACAACAAATAGCACCATTGGATATCCATGCACCCCAGGTGTTAATCTCATTCAAATTTGTAATTTTGCTACATATAAAGCTGGTAAGTATAATATTAACTGTAATCCAAGATATAGTTTTTATAAACTTTTTGATTTTTCTATTGAGTATATTCTGTTTAAGATATACTGCATATTGTAAAGTTCTAAACGCATTTGCAATCAAGGTACCAATGGTCACACCAACAATACCAAACTTAAATACCAAAACAACTGAAATAGTTATATTAATTATAGCTTCAAAAAAAGCTCCATTTCTGGTTTGTTTATAGTGTCCAGCTGCTTGAACGATAGTAAGGTAAGGCTGCCTAATGCAAAATAAAAGCTGGGCAACAACTGCACAAATACCAAACGCTGGAACTATATAATTAACATCTGTAATTCCGTTAGTATATAATTTTATAAACGGAATAATTAATAATAAAGCACATGAAAAAACTATAGAACCGAACACACCCATAATATATTCGAATGTATCAAAATTTCTTTTCGCTAATTCTATTTCACCCTTCGCAAACATATTACCAAAAGCACCTTCAAGACCATTGGTGAAAACATTCATTATTTGCTTGAGTCCGTTAATCACCAAATAGTATACTGTATAAACAGACACTATCTTTATATCACAGAAAATTGTAAGAACAATCATATCAGTATTGTTATGTACAATATTAGCAATTGAATGTCCCATGACATTCCAGCGGTCTTTTAATCCAACATTATTCGGCAGAACACTTTTATCTATAGAATATTTTTTACTTACAATTATTTTTAATATAATAGGTGAAGCTACATAAACAGCAGCGCTTCCGCTATAAACCACAAAAATACTTCCACCCAACCAGATGAGTATTGCTGCTACAATAACATTAACTATTTTAGCTCCAATCTGAATTGCATAATAAATATATTGGGACTGGTCTGCACTGAGTAATGTATTATATGTAATCCCAAAAAAATATTCAGCAAATGTGCTAGTCCCAACAATTATAATAAGAAGAGCAACCGTCAAACGATCAAGTCCCGTATTTGAAATATAGGGATATACAAGAGCAAGAATTGTAATATATGCTATCAAAATCAGACCAATTTTTCGCATATATTTTTCGGTAGCATTAACAATACCACTAATCCCTTTTATATCATTGTCCGCCAAAACCTTATATAGTGCGACTCTTGTTGATCCCGCTATACCAAGTCGTAGTATAGAAATGTAACTTAAAAATTGAGTTGCTGATGAAACAACACCGTTATAAGTTGAGCCGAAAACACCAAGAATCAATCTTGGCAAAATAAGGCCACAGACAAACGCTACAATCTCATAAGTAGCCATAACTGTTATATTAATTGATGCCTTTTTACTTCTACTCCTCAAAATCATCCTCCTGAAACGAAGCTTTACAGTTATTGCTGTATCTCATTTAAATCATGCTTAATCTGAGTTGTACTGATTTCTGGTGTTCTTGGTAAGTACACAACTTCCACACCTTCCTCTTTCAAATAATCAAACCTTCCTACCCAGTCATCACCCATAACAAAAGTATCAATATGAAACTCGTGTACATCCGTCTTTTTTTGTTCCCAATTTGTTTCCGGTATCACCAAATCCACATAGCGGATACTTTCAAGCAACGACTTTCTCTGCTCATATGTAAAATAACATTTCTTATGTTTTTCAGTCCAATTAAACTTATCTGAAGATAATACTACTATTAAATAATCGCCTAATGCTTTTGCTCGCTTTAAAAGGTTTATATGCCCATAATGAAGAAGATCAAATGTTCCATATGTAATTACTCTTTTCATTTTCATGTCCCTCGTATTCTTAACTAATTTATTTTCAAAATTTAAATCGAACTCTGTTTTTAAAATTTCTGATTTCATCTCCCGTTGCATCAACCTTTTTTCCAATTCCTTAACATCAAGCCCCTCATTGAATACCGCATTTACAGCTTCAACAATCGGCATTTCTATATAGTATTTAGAAGATAATTGTATTACCGCAGGAAGAGCATTAACTCCTTCTACTACCATTCCAACCTCTTCGATAGCTTGGGAAGGTTTCATGGATGAACCCACCAGATATCCAGCCTTATAGTTTCTACTATGTTTACTTGTCGCTGTGACAATTAAATCACCAACACCTGCAAGACCAGAAAATGTTTCTTCACAACACCCCATTGCAACTCCCAATCGCCTGGTTTCTGCTAAACCTCTTGTAATGAGTGCCGCTTTAGCATTGTCACCGTATCCAAGCCCAACTGCCATTCCAGCAGCAATAGCAATTATGTTTTTTACTGCTCCACATAACTCGACTCCAAGAACATCGTAATTTGTGTATACTCTCATGCATGTATTCATAAACATTTCTTGAACTAATTCAGCACTCTTACGGTTTTTGCTAGAAGACACAATTGTTGTAGGCATATTCAATGCCACTTCCTCTGCATGTGTGGGTCCCGATAAAGCTACAATCTGTGGACACTTATCTCCTTTTCTAAATTCCTCATTAATAACTTGCGTCATGGTAAAAAGCGTCCCATTCTCGATTCCCTTTGCAACATTAATGATTATTTGGTTATTATTTATATATTGAACAGCTTTTCTGGCAATATTTCTGATATAGACTGAGGGAACCGCAAATAAAACCACTTCCCTATCCTCGCAAGCATTTCTTATTTCCGAAGTAAAAGCAATCTGTTCAGGTATGGCCATCCCCGGAAGATGAGGATGCTTTCTCGTTAGAGAATATACTTTTACCTCTGACTCTACAGCTGACCACACAATAACTTCATTACCATTTTTTGAAAGCGTAGTTGCTAATGCTATTCCCCAAGTTCCAGCACCTAATATACCGATTTTATACAATATAATCCACCTCCGCATTGATGCAAAAAACAATTTTATGTCATTATAAAGCTACAATAATCATGAATCCAACATCTTTAAAATTATATTTAATAG
>JAJBUT010000134.1 GCA_020860185.1 Lachnospiraceae bacterium
CTGCAGAACAGCCAGATATTTTTTTGTGTCCGCGAGATCGGCGAGCTGCGCCTCCAACTCCGTCTCGTGAGACTTCAGCAGATCCTTCTCCTCCCGCAGTTCCCTGCGGAAGCGGCGGAACAGGTCATTCATTGATTCGTTCGTCTCATCCATCAGTTCACGGATCCTGCCGATGGCGTCCGCTGTATAGATCACGGATGCCGCATAAATATCATCCGCGCTGGCATTCGCCTTCTCAATGATCTCATTGCCCGTCCTGCGGAAGCTGCGCTCCGCGTTCTGACGGCTCTGACGCGTCTGCTCATACTGTTCCATCATATCAAACATGCCATTGTTCAGCCGATCCAGAAGCTGCAGAAACTCCTTGCGGTCTATGATCATCCTGTCCGGCTGTCCCTCGTAAGTGGGACTTTTCGAAAAAAGCACATGTATCTCTTTTAAAACTCTCTCAACTTTATCCTGCGGGCTCATCCTGTACCCCCTGCTATCTGTCATATTGGTTTCGACACCTGAATCATATGTCTGTTTAATGATAGTAGTATAACACACCCGTTGATTTATCCCAATAAAATTTTTATGAATCTTTTCCAAAATCCGCATGAGAGGTTCAGAAAAAACTTTCTCTTGCACCGGTTCGTTTCTTTCTTTATAATGAGGAGAACTGTGAGACAGCAAGCGAACAGATCTGCTGACGCAGCGCGCCAACATCCATGAAAAACATACCTGAGGAATATCGTCATGAACATCGTCCAGACCTACGGAAATATTGTAAAAAAATACGCGCCGGAGCACCCCCGCACCGCCCTGCGCATCATACAGCTCGGTTTTATGCTGGAAAAGTTCCGCTCAGGACATCTTGCAAACAAAGATATCCCGGCCGCCTGGCGTTATCTGAACCACTATGCGGTGGACGAGGTACAGAGCGCCCTCCGACATCCGAAGCGAACCGTCTGGGCCAACCTCTTCGCGCCGGTTGAAATTCTGCAGTGTTTTGATGTACATACGCTCTCCATCGAATGCCTCTCCTCCTTTTTATCCGGGATGGGCACGGAAGACTATTTCCTGGATTTCGCAGAGAGTGAGGGCATCGCACCGACGCTCTGCTCCTACCACAAAAATTTTATCGGCGCGATCGACAGCGGAATCATACCGCCCGCCGCATTCGCTGTGACAACCTCTATCATATGCGACGGCAATTTATGTACATTCCGGCATCTGGCGAACCGTCATCAGGTTCCGACCGTTCTCCTGGACATTCCGGAGCAGTATTCTCCGGAAGCAGAGCAATATGTCGTCGAACAGCTTCGGGAACTGATCACACAGCTGGAACAGACATTTCACAAAAAGCTGGATTACGACAGGCTCTTCGAATCGCTGCAGCGCGAAAATGAATCAAAGGCCTGCTATGCCAGAACCTTAAAAATGATGCGAACGAAGGCATATCCAGCCACGCTGACCCTGCAGATGTATCTGCTGTTCGCCAACCACCTGAACATCGGCACACCGGAGATTCTGCGTTTTTATCAGCAGATGGAGGCGGAGGTAGCCGCCGCGCCCGAATTTCACGGAACGAATATCTTCTGGGTTCATCTGCTGCCCTGGTATCAGCAGACCCTGAAATCTTATTTCAACCTGAACCCGGATTACCAGATCCAGGGCATCGATCTGAGCCTGGACTACACGGAGCCGCTGGACGCCGACCATCCGCTGGAGGCACTGGCCAAAAAAATGATCTGCAACATCTATAACGGCTCCTATGAGCGGAAAGCAGATCTGGTTCAGTCTGTCGCACGGGAGCTTCAGCCGGACGGCGTGATCAATTTCTGCCACTGGGGCTGCAAGCAGTCCGCCGGCGGCGCGATGATATTAAAGGAAAAAATGCAGGAGATCGGCATGCCGTTCCTCATACTGGATGGGGACGGGATGGACCGCCGCAACAGCCACGACGGGCAAATCAAAACGCGCGTTGAGGCATTTCTTGAGATGATCAGAAAAGGAGACTCCCTATGATTACGTACATGTGCAAATACGCACCGATTGAGATCATCGAGGCATTCGGCGACACGGCAGTCCTGATGGAGCCGCATGTCACGAATTTTACGCAGACGGACACGCTGATGCATCCGAATATGTGCTCTTTTGTAAAGGCGATTCTGGAGGATTTTGAAAACCACAGCTATGAGGGCATGATCTTCACCAGCTGCTGCGACAGCTCCCGAAGGCTGTTCGACACACTGAGACGCCTTCATCCGGAAAAGTTTTTCTTCTGCTTTGACCTGCCGCGGAAAATAAACGACTTTACAGTCTCACTCTATGCGGGTCAGATGAAGCAGCTGATCCTGGAGTATGCCGTTTTTTCCGGAAAATCATTCGATCCGGACTGGCTTGCAGAAAAGTGTAACCATGAGTTCGACATGCAGTTCCGGAAAAGAGAACTCATCGAGGCAGGAAAGATTCCAAAGAAAGAGAGCGACCTGAAAATCTGTCTCGCGGGTGCCCGGCCCGGCTCCGGAGTCAAACAGCTGATCACGGATCACGGGGCGGAGATCACCCTCGACCTGACCTGTACCGGCATCTGCCGGGAATATCGGGTAGACGGGGAAAATGTATTGCAAAGCTACGCGGACAGCCTGTTGAACCAGTTTCCGTGCATGCGGATGCATCATACAGGCAGCCGAAATCAACGCTTATCCGGGCTTGCAGGCGGTCTGGACGGCATCATTTACCACACGGTGAAGTTCTGCGATATCTACTCCTATGAATATGCCGACATGAAAGAAAACGCAGGGCTTCCCATCGTAAAGCTGGAGACTGACGCCACCAGCCAGTGCGCCGGGCAGATTTTAACCAGAGTCGAAGCCTTTCTGGAATCTCTGCGGGCACGAAAGGGGAAACCGGCATACGCACACCCCTTCGCCGACAGCAGTGTCAGTTTCCGCAAAACAAACGCTGATGCAATCGACCAGACCTGCGCGGAGGATACTGCTGATACAGCCTGCGAGACCTGCCGCGATGGCGAAAAGCCCGGCATCCCCCGCCTGTCCATGGATGACATAACAAAAGATCAGGCTTTCACCGGACATCCGGCAAAGAAGAACACCGAATGCGGTATATCACAAACGGTGTCCTCCGCCGGAAAGACATCATCCAGAAAAAAAACGAATGATAACAACAAGAAAAAAGGAGACCACCCGATGTACATACTGGGAATCGACAGCGGTTCTACCTCCACAAATGCCGTGATCCTAAACGAAAAACGTGAAATTATCTCCTGGGCGGTCATACGCACCGGAGCCAGGAGCGGCGAAAGCGCCGAAAAGATTTTACGGGAGATTCTGTCCCGGGCACAGCTGCAACGCGATGACCTGACCCTGATCGTATCTACGGGATACGGCCGCGTCAGCATTCCCTTTGCCGACAAAAACGTGACAGAGATCAGCTGCCACGGCAAAGGCGCGCATTTTCTGAATCCCGCCGTCCGCACCATTCTGGACATCGGCGGTCAGGACAGCAAGGCCATCCGCTTAAACGAACGCGGAGATGTGATTGATTTTGTCATGAATGACAAATGCGCCGCCGGAACCGGCCGGTTTCTGGAAATGATGGCGCGCACGCTGGAGATCAGCATTGACGAACTCGGCCCGGTTTCCCTGCAGTCAAAAGAAAACGTGGAGATCAGCAGCATGTGCTCGGTCTTTGCCGAGTCGGAAGTCATCTCCCTGATTGCTCAGAACAAAGAAACCGCGGACATCGCCCACGGAATCCATAAAGCAATCGCCGGAAAAGCCGTCTCCCTGTTAAAACGGGTCGGCCTCGAAAAAGAATTTATGATGACCGGCGGTGTAGCCAAAAATCCCGGTGTAATAAAAGTACTGGAGGAGCAGCTCGGCGCCTCGCTCTATATCTATGAGCAGCCGGAGATCGTCGGCGCACTCGGCGCAGCGCTGTTCGGACTGGAAAGCCTGAATGAATAAACAGGCATTTTAACTGATTCAGACAGGTGCTGCCATCCATGTTGAAACATCCCGGGGCAGCGTTTCAAACAGCAGGACAGTATCCATTCATGTCATTCTGGAGACATTGTACCAGCTTCCGGATCGAATTGCCCAGTGTTTCCAGGCAGATCTCATACTGGAGCAACTCGCCGCCGTACGGATCGATGATCTCCAGTTCATCTCCGGTCACATCCGTCAGCACGACGATGTTCTGCGCACCTTCCATATCCATCACCTTTTCCTTCATGTCCTGATGAAACGTGACCACAAGCGTATCCTCGGAGAAGTCCTCCGGCACAAGCTGACACGCCCTGTAGTCCGGAAGAAAAATACCGTTTGAAGCCAGCACTTCCTCTGCCTTCGGATTCATCGGTTCCGCAAACAGCACCACCAGTCCTCTCGCACAAACCTCGACAAGATCATATGGCATCTCCTTCTGTAAAAGCGCCATCGCCATTGGCTCCCTGCAGGTCGCACGCCGTCCCACAAAAATTACTTTTTTAAACATCATATTCTTCTCCTTCTAACAACATATGAAAGCGGCATGCCGTATATCCCCAAATGTACAGCCGCTCTTTGCTTCTTATCATACTTCCATCACATGATGCCCTGCCGCTTTCAGCAGGCGGTTCATGACCGCATGCCCAATCCGCAGTGCCGAAAAGCTTTCCGAATAAATGCGGTCCGCCCCGAGCGCATCCATCTCGCGCAGTGTCGCATAGAGATGCCGCGCGATGCTTTCTTCGTCCGCACGGCTGCCGATGGTTCTGACAAAATCCGCACGATAACAGTCCTTTGTCTCATCTGTACAGATCACGCCCGTTTTCTCGCCGTTCTGACCATTCTCCGCCGCCATGGCGTTTATTCGCCGGATCACATTCTCCCGCTTTCCGCTAAAAATAATCATTTCCGCCTTCGGCGCGTAATGCCGGTATTTCATGCCCGGTGCTTTCGGATGTGCATTGGCGTCAGTCAGACCGGGATCGTCTCCGACCGCTCCGACCACCCCCGCCAGCATCTCCCTCGTGATATATCCCGGACGCAGAACCATCGGGATCTCATCAGTGGTCCATTCGCCGTCCGCCTTCTTCGTCATACAGCTCAGATCAACAATGGTGGACTCAATGCCGATGCCGACTGCCCCTCCATCCAGAATCATGGGAATCCTCCCATCCAGATCCGCCGCCACATGCTCGGCCAGTGTGGGACTCGGCCTGCCGGAGGTATTTGCGCTCGGCGCCGCGATATATCCTCCGCTCTCCCGGATCAGAGCCAGCGCCACCGGATGATCCGGCATTCGAACTGCCACCGTGTCCAGCCCGCCCGTCGTCTCACGCGGCACGATCATACTTTTCTGAAAAATCATCGTCAGCGGGCCCGGCCAGAACGCATCCGCCAGAAGACGTGCCTGCGGAGGAATCTCCTTCACAATCCGAAAAAGCGCCTTAAAATCTGCAATGTGGATAATCAGCGGATTATCAGAAGGACGCCCCTTCGCCGCGTAAATTTTCTTTGCCGCCTCCGGCCGGAGGGCATCCGCACCCAAACCGTACACTGTCTCCGTGGGAAAAGCCACAAGCCCTCCCTCTTTCAGAATATCTGCAGCATTCTGTATCCTCTCTTTTTCCGGATTCTGCGGGTTAATTTTCTCAATTCTGGTAATCATAGGGAGGATTATAACACAGATTGGCCTCCATGAACAGAACTTTCCATACTTTTTACTTGTCAAAGGAAATGAGTTAAAGTATACTGTTGGAGAAAATGAGATGCCGGACTGCTAAGAAACAAAGTAATTGCGAAGGTACTGAACAGTTACAAATCAATAACTTTGATTACAGATATACGGCATCGTATGATATAGGAGGATATGCAACATGAGCATTACAAAGCATCCTTTTGGAACTACTTCCGACGGAAAAGCTGCATATTTATACTGTATGAAGAATTCAGAAGGCGCGTATATCACTGTCACCAGCTATGGATGCAGAGTCGTTGACATCTGTGTGCCGGACCGGAAAGGACAGCTCCGGGATGTATGTCTCGGTTATGACACTCTGGAGGAATATGAAAAAGATACTGCCAGCTTCGGTGCTGTGGTGGGCCGACACGCGAACCGGATTGAAAAGGGCGTATTTACGCTGAACGATATCACATACCGACTCGCCGTCAACAACGGACCGAATCATCTGCACGGCGGACTGCGCGGTTTTCACCATTACAACTGGGACTCCCAGATTTCCGGCAATACCGTCCGGTTTACACGGATATCCCCCGACGGCGAGGAAGGCTATCCCGGCAATCTGTCCATGACGGTTACTTACAGCTGGAGTGAGGACAACGAGCTGTGTATTTCCTATCAGGCATCGACCGACAAAGACACGGTCTTTAATACCACAAACCACACTTACTTTAATTTAAACGGCGAGGATTCCGACACGGTTCTGGATCACATGCTGCTGATCAAGGCAGATCAGTTTACCGAGATCGACGAGTACGCCCTCACTACAGGAAAGTTTCTTGATGTAGACAGTACACCGATGGATTTCACAAAAGCGAAGCCCATCGGACAGGATATCCGCGCCGATTACTACCAGCTGAAGTATTCCGGAACCTATGACCATAACTTTGTCCTGACCGGAAAAGGTCTGACCGAAGCAGCCGTGCTTTATTCACCGGAATCCGGCATACGCATGACCTGTTTTACCGACCAGCCGGGTCTGCAGCTCTATGTACCGGCCGCTTCCCCGGCGACACACGGGAAAAACGGGCGTTGCTATCCTGCCTTCGGAAGTGTCTGTCTCGAGACACAGCATTTCCCGAACGCCACCAGCCATCCGGAGTTTCCCTCTGTGATACTGACGCCGGAAGAACCATTCCAATCCAAGACGATTTATCATTTTTCTGTAACAGGTTGAAGCAGCAGTAACAGCGGAAGATAAGCCATACAGATCCATCTGCAACGGAAATCGTTTTCTTCATAAAAGGAGTATTGTTTTATGCCGCAGGGAGAATACGCTGCCGCTCTCAAGGCAGGGAAAAAAGACATACAGACCCGGGCCGCAGCCGGGCTTCCGACCGAGCTGCCCGCGCTGGATGCCATACTGGAAAATGTCGAGATCCGCGGAGAGGTGCCTCTCGGACTGATTGATATCCCCACAGATCTGATCGTGGGCACCAAGACCGTCAGCCGCACTACCTCATTCGCCCCCAACTTCATGCCGATCCTGGATGAGGGATCGGAGTTCTCCATGAAATGGAACAGCCTGTGCAACGCACATCTGCAGGAGGGCATCCGCGATCCGATCAAGGTATATGAATACCTGAACAAATACTATGTTCTGGAAGGGAATAAGCGCGTCAGTGTTCTGAAATATTTCGACGCCACCAGCATTCCCGCCTATGCGACCCGCATCATCCCCGCATGGAAGGATACGCGGGAGATCAAAATCTACTATGAATTTCTCGATTTTTACAACGAGACAAACATTAACTATCTGGAATTTACCAGAGAAGGCAGCTACCGGAAGCTCAGTCATCTGACCGGACATAAGGCCAACGACCGCTGGAGCATGGACGACCGCATTGATTTCCGCTCCTGCTACAACTTCTTCTCGGACGCTTTTGAGGAACTGGGCGGCAGAAAGCTTTCCTGCACAACAGGCGACGCCTTTCTGATCTATCTTGGCCTGTTTGGCTATGAATCGGTAAAAAAGGAAACCACCGCCGATTTCCGGAAAAATCTCAAAAAGCTCTGGGAAGAGATTGAGCTGAACTTCAGCACCGCGGAGCCGGAAGAGAAAATCGACCTGAAACTGGATCCGACTCCGGACGCAAAAAAAGGTCTGATCTCCCAGATTCTGACCGCTTCCCCGTCCTCCGTCAGAGCAGTTACCAGAATCGCATTTATCCATACCAAGACGACAGATACCTCCAGCTGGACCTATTCCCATGAGCTGGGACGTATGTATGTGAATGATATTTTCCACGGTGAAGTAGAGACGACCTCCTACGAAAACAATGCCGACGACGCGGACGCTCTCGCCGCCATCGAACAGGCGATCGCGGACGGCAACACGATTATTTTTACAACAACTCCGGTGTTCCTCACCGCCAGCATCAAGGCGGCAATCAACCATCCGGAGGTCAAGATTTTAAACTGTTCTCTGAACACCTCACACAAATACATCCGTACCTACTATGCGCGTATGTTTGAGGCAAAACTGTTAAACGGCGTTCTCGCGGGCATTATGACTGATACCAACAGGATTGGCTACATCGCGGACTATCCCATCACAAGTGTGCCCGCCACCATCAATGCATTTGCCATCGGTGTGAAGATGATAAATCCCAAGGCGCAGATTTTTCTGGAATGGTCCACTGCAACGGAAAACAGGGGAGTCGACCTGACAGAAAAATTATACAACATGGGCGCCACCTACATTTCCCATCTGGATATGATTGTCCCTCAGCACGCCACAAGAGCCTACGGCCTGTACCGCGTCAATGGGGAGACGCCGGTCAACCTCGCGTTTCCGGTTCTCGACTGGGGAAAATACTATGAGCGCATAATCCGGAACATCCGGCACGGCACATGGAATACCGAGAGCAAATCCGATACAAAAAAAGCTCTGAGCTACTTCTGGGGCATGTCCTCGGGAGTAGTAGATGTCGTATGGTCTCCCGCCATCCCCGCAGAGACAAGGAATCTGCTGGAAACCCTGAAGCGTTCCATTACGAGGTACGATTTCAACCCATTCGCCGGTGTGCTGCACTCACAGGAGGGCACAGTACAGTCCGACCCTCAGCACAGGATGTCCACCAGTGAGATCATTGCCATAGACTGGCTGGCAGACAACGTAAACGGATATATCCCTTCCATCAGAGATCTGATCCCGGAGGCACAGAATGTCGTGCGTCAGGAGGGAATTCGCAGGGAGGACGATTCCGAATGAAAATCCTGGCTATCGCGGATACAGAGTCATCGGCGCTCTGGGATCATTACAACGAAAACAAACTGCACGACACAGACCTGATCATTTCCTGCGGGGATCTGGATCCCCGCTATCTTTCGTTTCTGGTTACATTCGCAAATGTACCGCTCCTGTATGTCCATGGGAACCATGATGATCGCTATGACACGGTTCCTCCGGACGGATGCATCTGCATCGATGACAGCGTCTACGTCCACAATGGCATCCGCTTCCTCGGGCTGGGCGGCAGCTATCCCTACAGCGACGGCAAATATATGTATACGGAGGCACAGATGAACCGGCGAATCCGCAGGGTTTCCCGCCAGCTTCGCAGGCACGGCGGGTTCGATGTGCTCGTCACACACGCACCTGCTCGCGGCATCGGGGACGGGGATGATCTGCCCCATCGGGGCTATGAGGCATTTTTCCCGCTTCTGGAAAAATACCGGCCGTCCTACATGCTGCACGGGCACGTCCATATGCAGTATGATTATACCCTGAAAAGGGAAAACGCTTATCAGAACACCAGAATTATCAATGCGTACGAAAAATATTTTCTGGAAATATAGCCGAGCCGGCACCATAATTCCAAAATGCAGCCTCTTTCTGTCCTTAATAGTTATCCTCATTCAAATATACGGATATTCCCTCGCCGATCGCCTCTGCAATCTGATCCTGATAGTCCTCATCGCAAAGCATCTTCTCCTCCGTCGGATTTGAGAGAAATCCGCACTCCACGATCACCGTGGGCACCGATGTCTTTTTCAGAATATAATAGCTTTCATTGGCCTTCGCCGCACGCGTATTCGATGGATCCAGATGCTCAATCAGGCTCTGCTGCAAAGCCTCCGCCAATGCCTCTCCCTGCGCAGAATCCCCATAATAAAACACCTGTGCGCCGCTGACTGTGCTGTCCGTGTAGCTGTTCTGATGAATACTGACCGCCAGTACCGGATCTGTCTGTTCTATGAGTTCCACACGGTTTTTCAAATCAGATACCTTCACGCTTGCTGCGTCCGCGTCTGCAAGACTTTCGTCCTCCTCGCGGGTCATCACAATCTCGAAACCCTGTTCTTCGAGGACATCACACAGTTTACATGCAATCTCCAGATTGATATCCTTCTCATTCGTGCCGGATACACCGACTTTGCCCGGGTCATCGCCGCCGTGCCCCGCATCAATCACAATCACGTCCGGTGATGTCTCCGCTTTCATGCTCATAACCATCTGTGCCGACTGCGGCGCCGCAATGATTGCCGCCGCGATCACAATCACCGCCATGACCACTTCTATTTTCTGTTTCAAGAAATACGCTCCCATAGACCGATATCTTTAAAACGTATGATAAAACGTTTTGTCCTATGTCTGATTCATGCGTAGTCTTTTCTGTATATTTTGCAGCGTCGCCGATGCCTAAGCGATAGAACCGGGATACGAAAGGACAAATCACTCCATGAACTTTGCGATCGTATCCCAGACCGTATTCTTCTCAAATCCCAGCTTCCAGAAGGACACCCCCGCAAGCCCGTTGGACTGCATTACTTCCAGTTTCTTTTCGATGGAATTCTGATCCTCCATCCAGATCTTGTAGGTGCTGCCGCCGTATTCGTACTCCGCGTAATACTGACCGCAGTCCTCCAGCCACTGGTAAGTCGCGCCATTTGCCGCCACGCGGGACTCCGCCTCGCTCATGCCAAGCGCCTCGCTGGTCAGGGTGTAGCTTTCCTCACTGTCTGCTGTATCGTCATCCTGATCCGATGTCGTACCATCGGCTTCTGACTCGTCATCCGCATCTGTTGCCATACCGTCGGCTTCCGCCGTGTCGTCCTCATCCGCCGTCGTACCGTCGTCGGCATTCGCTGCAATTTCGTCATCGCCATCCGTCTCGTCTGCATCCGTCTCCGACGTGCTGCTGTCAGCATCTGTATCCGTATCGTTCGGCGTCAGCTTCCACAATCTGGTATAAAACGGCACTCCCAGGATCACCTGCTCCGCCGGAACCTCCTCCAGCGTGTCTGCCACGGCCTGTGTCACAAAGCTCAGAGACGCAACCGATCCCTCATCTGAACCGTTATAGTGTTCATCATAAGCCATCAGCACAATGTAATCTGCAAACACTGCCTGCTCGTCGCGACCGTAAAATTCATTGTAGGAAGCCGGGGCATAATTGTCTACGGACAACACAATACCATTATTCTTGCATTTGAGAGATAATTCCCGAATAAACTGCAGGAAAGCGGCGCCGGCCTCTCCCTCCAGCGATTCAAAATCAACATTGATTCCATCCAGATCATATTTGATTGCTTCCGAGACCAGATTGTTTACCAGGGTATCCCGGCTGGATGACACACTCAGCACCTGCGTTGTATCTACTTCGTCATTTTCCAGATTGCTGACCAGCGCCCAGACCTCAATCCCCTGCTGATGACAATAAGTCACATAATCCGTGCTCGCCAGTGAAGCGATACCGCCCTCATCATCATTCAGGTAGAACCATGTAGGGGAAATGACATTCAATCCTGTGGCAGAGGCAATGACTGACGAAACGTTTGCATTCGCATCCTGACTCGTCACCTGATGCCACGCCATATTGATCGTGAAGTCTCTGGAAATCAGAGTAAACTCCGGCTCCTCAAAATCACTCTCATAAAGCTCCGTCTGTGCGTCGCCCAGAGCTTTATTCTGGATATAACCGACAAATCCATCCTCCGTGCAGACCTCTGTCCAGTCATCCATCTTCTCAATCACAATCACACGGTCGCCCTTTTCCAGTTCCGTAAGGATACTGCTCTTGACGCCTCCCAGTTCCCGCAGCTCCGAGGCGCGCTTCACGGTGACATACTCTACCTCTCCCCACTCATCCGAAATCACCAGACGGTTCGGCTCTTCGTAAAAATCAGAACGAATATCCGTATATTGCTCAATGAAAGACTGCGACAGATACATCTCGTCTCCTTCCATATGAACGATCACTGCATCAGCCGACTGACTCTCCTTCGCCACTGTATACTCCGTCGTCTCCGCCTCCACGTTTACAATTCCTTCCGGAAGTGTATAACGCAGAATCTGCTCCGTCTCATCCCAGTAAAACCGTGCATTCAGATACGTGTGCAGCACATCGTAAGGAATGTACACCTCATCATCTATCAGCAGTCCGGTCGCCTCCAGCACCTCATTGTCAATGGTAAGGAGCACATCCTCTTCACTCTCCAGTCCGTAAAATGAAGTGTAATCCGTCATATCGGAGGATGGAATATATTGTCTCATTATCGTATTCAGGGACGTAATACCCGCAATCAGAACAACCAGCACCACTGCCGCCGCGATCAGGATAATCCTTTTTTTTCTCTGTTTTCTTCTTTTCCGTACAGGCATCTGCTCCTCCAGAATATGCGTATTTCATACATATATTGTAGTTTAACATGTTTCGCCTTTTTCTGCTACTGTTTTTCATATTTTTCGGAAATACCCGTCCATTTATTAAGTTCCGTCCCCCTGGATACCCGGCTCAGCACCTGTATCCCGGGTATCTCAATTACGGGTTCCTGCCGGAACAACTCCATAATGATCAAATCAACATATGGGTGCCGGTAGTTAAACACTTTGGAAAGGTTAACTGCCGAACGAATCAAATTTAATAAAAATCCGCCTGACCTCTGGCCTGCGGTCGATACAATAACATTGCAAGGTGAGTCCTGCCTATAAGTGGAAACCTATGACAGGAAACCTCATTATCGGCAGGTTTTTGGGGCAGGACATCCCTGCGGGGCGTTTTCATCATATGGGAAAATGCAGATATCTTTCCTGTTTTGGGAACGAAACAAGAGGGCGGCCTTAGCCGCCCTCCCGTGCGTGTATCCCCGGCACAACTGCCGTTTTCTATATTATGGCTTTACAGTCTTCCTGCGGTTAAAGGTCAGGAACAGCCCGGCGGCCGCAAATGCCAGCCCAATGCCGCCAAGGACAGGCCATGCTGCCCCGCCTGCTTTCGGAACCTTGAACGTCGTACCGTCCGTAACGGTATAGGTCAGGTTGATGTAGTTGTAAGTCTTGCCGTCTTCGCTCAGGTATGCGTCCGTGGTGTCAACGCCCGCGGACTCCGCATCCGAGACGGAAATGCTGTACGGCAGCACCACCGTGATCGGGCTGTCCAGTAAGGTGTAGCCCTCCTGCGTGGATGCCTCCCGGACCTGGTAGGTGCCGTAGGTCAGGCCTTCCCAGGAAGCCACGCCATCGCCGCTGGTGGTGCGTGAGCTCTGGTATTCATACTCCCCGGTGCTCTCGTTGTAGCGGTACAGGTCGTAGGTGACGTTCCCGAGCGTCTTGCCGGACGTGTCCTGTTTGATGATGGTCAGCCCGCAGTATGCGGAGTCATCCTTTACCAGGGCGTTGTCCGCGCTCAGGGAGACCGTGCCCCCGTCGGATTCCTGCGTGATGTTGATGAGCATCGCTTCTTCCGTGCCTGCCACCACATTGCCATTGGAATCATACCAGGAGCCGTTTGTGGAGTAGCCGTCCGCGGCGCTGGTCTCCTCGATGACGATGGTGCCGAGGGGGATGACCACGTTGCCGTCGCTGTCATAGTACAGGCCTGCCGCGCCTTCCAGGCAGTGGTCTTCGTCAAGCACCGCCACGTAGTTCCCATTCCCGTCGTCCTGCGCCTCGATGACCCAGCGGCGGGTATAGCTTACGCCGTCCAGCTCATCCACGGAGGAATACTGGCCGTCATAGTAATAGATGGTGAACTGCGTCCCTTCCAGTGAGCCGATGTCCACGCCGTCCGCTGCCTTCTTGGTGATTGTGAGCTTCAGGTTGGAATATCCCGGCGTATTTGATATCCTGTAGGTTACTGCTGCCTCCCCGGCGCTGTCCGGGACGACCTCCACAGCATAGACCGTAGTGTCTGCCACGTAGCCCTCCGGGGCTGTGATCTCCTTCACGTAATAGGTGCCGAATTCCAGCCCCTCCAGGTAATCGGAGAACTGGTTCTCGCCGATGGTGAGCTCGCCCACCTTGCTGCCGGACGTGCAGGACTCTTTCGTGTAGACGCCGAACACCGCGCCTTCCAGTGAATACATGCTGTTGCCGGACGTGATGGACGCGTTGGCGGATACCTTGTAGATCCGCAGCTTCCCGTATTTCGGCGTGTCGGACACAGACAGGGTATAGCTGGCGGAGCCGGACTCCGTCATGTCCACGGTATAGACCTCGTCGGACAGCTCGTAGTAGTCGTTCGTCTCTATCTCTTTCACATAATACGTGGCTGAGGCGTCCAGTCCGTCCAGCGTGCCGGTGCCGTCCGCGTCAAGCTCGATCTTCCCCACGAGCTCCGTGCATTCTTTATCAGCGTAGACGCCGTACGTGATGCCCTCAAAGGTGTACGCGCTGCTGACGTCCCCGTCAGCGGACTTGCTGATGGTAAGCGGCACCGTGTCCGTGTCATTCGGGACCTCCAGCCGGTAGGTCAGGCTGGACGCTGTTGCCGATACCGTGAACTTATCCGTGTTCAGGACACATCCTTTGGATGCCTCTGTCTCTTTGATATAGTAGGTCTTGCCGAGCGTCAGCCCGGTATAGCTGGCATAGCCGTACTCATCGGTCGTAAGCGTTGCGACTGCCTGCGTGCAGGCTGAATCCGAGTAGATGGTGAACTCCGCGCCCTCCGGGCCATACAGGTCCGGATCCAGCGTCCCTGAAGCATCCACGGTCTTGTAGATCTCCACCTCTCCGTACTCCGGCGCATCCTTGGCAGTCAGCGTTGCCGTGGACAGCGCCACTGTACCGTTGATGCCCTCATAGTAGGTCGTCACCGCCACACCGTCCACAACCGTGATCTCCGCCCTGTAGATGGTGGTGTTCAGCTCGAACCCGGACGGCGCCTTGAATTCCTGGATGTAATATGTCCCGATCGGCATGTCCGTGCAGGTGGCTGTATACGTGGCATCCGTGTAGATCACGGCATAGAGGTCTGTCAGTTCAGGATCCGTGTAGATCTTGAACCCGGCGCCCTCATAGCTGTACTCGCTGCTTGTGCTGGCAGTGATGGATGAGCTGCTGGACGTCTTCTTGATGATGATACTGCCGTCTATGACAACATCATCCTCCACTTCAAAGTACAGCGTGGTCTTCTCACCCGCAACGGCGGTCAGGCTGTATGTCTCCTCGTCCAAAACCACGGCGGTGGACAGTCCCTTGTCATGCAGTGTATCAAGCGATGATGCATCTTCCTTGATATAGTACGTCACGCTCTCCGCATCGCCAATATCAATCGGCCCAATCGTGTTCGACACGCCGGTCGCGGTAAGCTTCAGGACGGCCGGTGTTTCTGCTGTTCCGTCCCCGTCCTCATCCCAGTACAGCTGGGTCGTGCAGGCAGCGTCCGTATACACGATGTACTGGATGCCTGCCATGCTGTACGGCGAGCCCTCCGACAGGTCCACGTCCGCGTCCGTATCCAGCGTTTTCTGCATGGAAATCCAGACTTCGTTCGGGTTTTCGGTTACCGGGTCATACGAGTTCACGTAGCTGCCGGAGCGGTCCTCCTCGCCGAACTCCCATGTATTTTCATCCAGGCCGTAGCCGGACGCGGGGGATGTCTCCTTCACGTACAGCGCCAGGCCGTAAGGCACGTTGTGCAGCACGTAGACCGCTGTCTGCACCCCGGTGTTCTCATCCGTATCCAGGCGCTCGAACTCAAAGTCCGCCCACTTGGACTCATCGGAGAAATCAGGCGACGTGTACGCGCTGTACACGGCGTCGCACAGGTTCGGGTAAGAGCTTTCATCTGTCTCCGCCTGCGCCACGGTGACCAGGCCTGCCTTTTCCGCGAGCGATTCCGCGAGCGACATCACATTGGTGCCGGTGGCGATCGCGTAGGTATCAGGCGTACCCCCGGCATCTTCTGCGGATGCCACTGCTGCCGCAGTGAAGGCATCCTTCACTGCCGAGGTAAGGCCTGCCAGCCGGGAGCCGATGGAAGCCATCATCACGGAGCCTTCCGAGGCATCCAGGGAGGCCGTCTGCACGGTCCCGTTCAGCTTCACTACGATGATGCTGTTCTTCTCATCCTCGCCCGCAGTCCCCACGCACAGCTTCGCGACCGCTGCCTGGGCGCTGGTCGTGCAGGCAAGGACCACGCTCTCGTCATAGTATCCGTCTTCGTTGTCCTTGCTCAGGGTATCCGAGCATTCCGCAAACATGTCCGTATAGGCCAGCGTGCTGTCCGTCACGTAGAAATTAACCGTCATCGGGTTAAATCCGCTGCCCAGCACATGGCAGTACTGGAACATGTAAGCCACGGAAGTGGCCGAGGCGGGTATGGAAAGCCCGGTGACTGTCGTGAGGTTTTCACAGTAGTCGAACAGGCCGGCCATGTTGATGCTCGACGTGACACTGCCCAGGTTCCAGGATGAGAGGTCAACCGACGTCAGGGTGTATTTGCACTCGTAGCCGGACTGGTCCGACTCGCCCTCAAGGAATATCTCGCTCATGTTCGTCACGATGGACGTGTTGAACTCGATGTTGTCCACCATGTACTGGTACTTGCTGTTCGCCATGTTCGTGTACGCGAGCAGGTCATGGTAATTCGTCACGTTGGAGGTGTTAAACCCGCTGTCCACCGTGATATCCACCAGGTCGCGGCAGTGGGCAAACATGTCGCCAATGTTTGTCACGGACGATGTATCCCAGCCGGACAGGTCGATCTTCGTGAGCGTGCAGGCTGCCATGAACATGCCGGTCATCGCCGTCACGCTGGAAGTGTTAAACTCAGACAGCCCCGTGATGGAAGTGAGGCTGATGTCATGGAAGAACATCCGGCTCATGTCCGTCGTGTAGGAGGTGTCGATGACGCCATCCCCGAAGTCGACGGATTTGATGCGGTGCCCGTAGGAGTTGTCGTCAGTCGTATACCAGCCTTCTTCCTCGAACATATGGCTGCTGTCATAATTGAAGTAGATGGTGCCGCCGTCCGCCGCCTGCACGTACCAGGTGTCGCTTTCCAGCCAGCCGATGATGCCCTCGTTCTTCGCGTAGGACACGTCAGTCCGGTAGTTGGACGAAGTGTATGTTTCAGGGATCTCCTTATCCGTCGTGAACACCACTTTGGTCGCAGCGGCCGGGATATGCAGGGTAAACTCATAACCGGTCTCCAGCATCTGAAGGGGGCCCTTGTACACGTAGAGGTCGCGGTAGACCGGTTCCTCATAGCTGATGACCGGCTCGGATGCCTGGGAGGACCCTATCGTGACTTCATAGAGCGTCTCGTCAAGCTCATACATCGCGGTATCGACTGTCACCCCGTCAATTTCCAGAGCGGCGGTCGGCGCCTTCGTCTCTTTCACGTAATACGTGTACCCGAGCATCAGGCCGGGCAGTATGCCGTACCCGTCCTCATCGGTCGTGATCGTGCCGGCGACCATGTTGCAGCCTTCGTCATAGTACACGGTATATTCCGCGCCTTCGAGGGAATAGTACTCCGGGTATTTGTCCACGAGGGACTGTTCCTCCGACTTCTTGTACACCTCGATCGAGCCGGCCTCAAGCTCTTCCTGATGGGTCAGCTCTATGATCTGCTGGTCGTAGGTGACAGGGTCGTTATAGTTCGCATCCAGCACGTAGATGCCGTTCCCGTACGGGCCGCCGGTCGTGTCCAGCACAAAGCCTTCCGGTTCCTGTGTCTCTTTGATATAGTAGGTGCCCATGGGCACGGTGATGTCCGTCTGCCCGTAACCGTCCGCGTCCGTCGTGACCTTTGCCACGAACTCGGACCCGTCCTCGTTCAGAGCGCCTTCATAGCTCGCATAGATGCAGTATTCCGCCCCTTCCAGGGAATAATCGCTGCTGGCCTCGACGCGGCTTATGACCTGGTTTATCGTATACCCGCGCGTCTCCTCAAAGGAGAGTGATTCATAATCAACGGTTTTCTGCACGGCCAGGTAGACCTTCCACGGCTCATCCGTGGATTTTACCGAATAGGTCTGCGGGTTCTTGTTGTAAAGCGCCACTGCCTGCTTCGTGAACATCACGGTCTCCTTGACCGTCACCTTGTACTCTTCAGGGTCAAGCTCATAGCCCTGCGGGGCTTTCGCCTCTTTTATGATATAAGTCCCCAGGTAGAGCAGGTTGGAAGTCCCGTAATACTCCCCGTCCTCTTCCTGGTCAACCGTGATCACGACACTGTTGCCGTAGATGTCGGTCGCCTCGGTCTCCCCGTCCTCCAGGTAAACGGTGTACTCCGCGCCGGAGAGGTCGTAATTGCTGTTCCCGTCCGTGACGGACTCATCGGCGGACTCTTTGTAGACCTGGATCCTGCCGGTCTGCACGGGCTCGTAGATCGTCTCGTCCACATCGTAGGTCACATCGGAAGTGTTGCCGCCCTCCACCACGACATCGTATGTATCCTCATTGACCCAGCAGCCCATGGATGCGCCGGCGGCTGTCTCCTTCACGTAATACGTGCCGGGCTTCAGCATGCCGGAAACCGCCTCGCCGTTACTGTCCGTCACCAGTGTCTGGACGCGGTTTGTGTCATTTTCAGCATCCGATTCCGAAGAATATATCCCGAACTCCGCGTTTGCCACTGAATAATTGCTGTTGCTGCTGGCGTTGCTGTCTTCGAGGGCTTTCGTGATCTTGATGTACCCGTATTCCGGGTGCTCCGTGGAAGTCACGGTATAAGTTGCCCCGCCTGTCGCGCCGGCTGCGACCGTGACGGTATATACGGTGCTGTCATAGGCCAGCCCTTCAGGGGCGACGACTTCTTTAATATAATAGGTGCCGATGGCGAATTTCGCGCTGGATATGGCATACCCGCTGCTGTCCGTCGTCAGGGTCGCCAGGCGGGCAGCATTTGACGCGCCGCCGGTCAGGGCCGCTTCCGCCTCCGCACAGGTAGAGAACACCTGGTATTTTGCGCCCTCCAGGGAGAGTTCCGACAGTTCGGACGCCGTATACCCTGCCGGCGCGCTGGAGGTATCCAGGTTCTTCTGTACCACGATATAGCCGTACTTCGGCGGCTCATAAAACGTCACGGTCGTCGTGGTGCCGTTCGACACTGTGCATGGCCTTACTTTCGTATCGATATCATACCCCGGGGATGCGGAAATCTCCTTGATATAATACTCCCCTGCCGCCAGTGACAGTTCTTCAGTATCGCCGTTGGAATCCGTGGTCAGGGTGCCGACCTTATTCAGGCACCCGGTGTCCGTATACACGCCGAACACAGCCCCGGCCAGCGAGTAATTGCTGTTGCCGGTAAAGCCGATGATGTCCGTGTCAACCGTATCGGCGCCATCCGTCACCTTATGCACGCTGGCCTTGCCGTTGGTCGTGATCCCGACCTTGAACAGCGCGAGCCCGGACTGCTGATGCGTTTTCTGCGTCACGATGCCGAATACGGCATAGTCGCTTCCCTTATACAGGCAGCGGATGCGGGCTTTCACTACGGTGGCATTGTTGTCGGACGCGGTGCCGAGGGCGACATCCACGTGCCCGCATTCGAGCGTCAGGGTGGAAGTGATGCTCCCGAGGCCGGCATTGGACGCTTTCACGCTGGAAGTATTGAGGTTCACCTGCATGGGAGTCCACACCATGCCGTTTAATTCCTGTACATGGCTCAGGTTTACGCTGCCACCGTTGTCGATCGCATTGACCAGTTCAGCGTAATAATCTTCACTTTCGCCCAGCGCGGCATACAGGACCGTTGATGTGGAATGTTTGTAGCTGGCATCGTAGCTGTAGTTGACATCCACGTCATAGTATGTCCCCTGGGTGCAGGAACCGATGTCGATGCCCGTGGCGAAATAATTCATGGCGTCATAGGAGCCGACCGCAGTGGCGGCTTCCGCCTCTGTGGTAAAGATGCCCCTGATGGCGGATACGGCCCTGCCGGCCGCCGATTTCAATGTGCCGGACACGCCCTGGCTTTCCTCTTCCGGTACTGTAATGGAAATGTTCTGCACGGAAGCCGCCGGCAGGCCGACATACATCTCGCCTGTGTCAGGGTCGTAGGAAAAGCCGTCTTCCGTGACGGGCACGCCGTTGGCAGTGACCGACTGGATATCCAGCCCGGCTTCTATCACAATGGATGTCTCCGTATCATAAACATTCGCATCGGCTTCCGTTATAGAAAGGACATCCTTGCCGTCCTCCACGGTAACCGTGATGCTGGTGGTATACGTATCCGTGTCCATTACCTGTGTGACCTGGGCCTGCAGGTACAGGAGTACCTGTTCGCCGTCCTCATTTAAGAGGAGGTCTTTCGGGATATATCCGATGCCTGTCTCCGTGTCATAGAAACAGCCTTCTACCGACTCGCCGTCCGTATTGTTCACGGCAAAGCTCGCGCCCATGGTCTGCACGGACGAAGTCCCTTGCATCGTGTCCAGGAACACGGCGTAATAATCGCTGTTCCCATCCAGCTCATATACAGGCGCATAACTGGTGGACTGCATCAGGTACTTCTCCAGTGCCTCTTCATCCCCTGCCTCAATGCCTGCCATGACCGAGTCGGAGGTATCCCCGTCCTCGATGAGCGAGGCGTCAAAGAAAGTCTGTTTTACGGCGATGAAGTTCACGAGTTTTTTTCTGCCGGATCCCGTGTAGCTGGTGTCCGCATTTTCTTCGATATACGTTTCCAGCACGGGGTCTGTAATAGAATCTCCCGCATCAACGTCCGCAGTGTCTGTGCCTTCATCTTTTTCCCCGGATTCCACGCTCACGCTGTAGATATCTGTGGACAGGTCGGAGCTGGTGTCCGCGAAGCCCTGTACGGCGGATGTCACCATCAGCACGGCAGCCAGCAGGAACGCTGCAGGCCGTATTACTTTTTTCATAAAAGTCTCCTTTCATAAAATCTGTCTTATTTCTTGTCATCAATCTATCATAATTTCAACTTACGCACTCCTTGCGGGATAAGCCTCCCGGCAGGGTTACCGTTCCCCTGTATGCCATCATCTGTTTTTCCGGCGCCGCCCGGCCAGCAGGCGGGAAACCGTGAACAGCACCAGTGCGGCGCCGCACAGCCGGCGGAACAGTTTTTCCATATCGATGTCCTGCTGGGAACTTTCATATGCCGTGCCGTCTGACGCCGTGATATAACCGCCGTCAGTGCCGGATGGGGCCTGTGCCTCCTCCGTGAGCACGGAATCGTCCCGCACGCAGTACACGACATAGCGGTACTTGCCGTTGGAGCGGTAAGGGTGGCAGGTCATTAATGTCACCATGTCCTTCCCTTCCTGTATCTTTACCTTGTCCGAATCCGTCGGGCTGATAATGTCGATGGACTCGACCCGGTAGCCTATGGTGCCCCAGGGGTTCGTGATGCACACGGCATCGCCCACGCCGAGCTTCTCAATCTCGCGGAAGAACGGGACGCCCCGGTAACCGCGGTGACCGGCGATGACGCTGTTCGTGTTCTCGCCCCCGACAGGGAGGGAGGTCGCGCCAAGGATGGCTGCGCCCTTCGCCAGGTTCGCCGTGGACGCGCCGACATACAGCGGGAGCTCCACGTCCATGGCGGGGATCGTGATATACCCGAAGATATTCCCGTCCAGCCCCTCCACGGTAGACGGGGTCTGGGTGACGGACCACGCATCGCGGAATTCCGCCTGCCCGCTGGCGTAAAGGTTCTGGTTATAAGCCGTGATGCTCTCCCACAAGGCGTCTGTCGCTTCGATGATGTTATACCTGACAGTATCCTGTGCACCTGTATATTCTTCTGTATCTTCTGCTGCCTGCACCTCTTCATCCACGGCGGCGATGATCCCGCGGTTCTCCCTGTCCAGGATGGCGGAATTCACTTCCGGTGACAGGGCCAGGGCGAGCCCGGCGATGATCAGTATGGTGCAGGCGGCCGCTTTCAGTGCTTTCATCATTATTCCTTCCCGCTGGTGCCGGATGCCGGCGCGCGTTTTGACCGTGCCTTATTCGTGATATACATGACGGCCGCCGCCGCCGCAATGATGCAGAAGGCGGCCAGGATTGCCTGCCGGTAAGCCTTCATCCATTCGGATCCGGAATCCATCTCCTGAGCGTCCGCTTCCGCCCGTATCTCCTCCGTATATTCCGTCCGCTCGCCTGTGACAAGCAGGCGGTGGGAATTGACGCCGTAAGGCGTACAGGTAAGCAGGGTGACCAGATCGCGGCCTTCTTCGGCTGAAAGTGATGAGATATCATCCGGCTCGATCACTTCCGTCCCGACCACGCGGTAGGCCAGGGTCTCGTTGAGAATATGGATGAAGAACAGGTCGCCCTCCTTCATATCCGTCAGGTCTGAGAACATCTTGGCCGTGTTGAGGCCCGTGTGGGCGGAGATCACCGAGTGCCCGCCGGTTGTGCCGATGGGCAGCGCCGTGCCTTCCACATGGCCCGCGCCCTTCTCAAGGACTTCGGACGAAGTCCCGTGGTAGACCGGCAGGTATACGTCTATTTTGGGGATCTCGATAAAACACATCAGGCCCGAGCCGTCAAGGTTAAGGACGCTGTTGTAATCCGCCCCGCTGTCCGACTCTGTATTTTCATAAGAAAACGGGTCAGTCAGGACCACTGAGCTGGACAAAAGGGCCTCATTGTATGACTGCGCTTCTGCCAGGATGGCTTCCACGTCTATGGATGGGTCGTTCTCAACAGATGCAGTGTAAGCTTCAACCATTGACTCCGTCTGGTGGTTGTACATCCAGTTGCTGATCCATGGGTAAAACGCCATGCCGACCCCTATCAGTATGATGATAAGTGCGATTATTTTTTTCCACATAGTTTTTTTCTGCCTGCCTTGCTTGCCGGCTGGCTGGCCCGGAATGTAAAGCATCAGCGCGATTCCGGCCAAGGCAGGCAGGGCTGCATATCATTTTTTCAGTTTCCTGGCTTGCTCGGCAATTCAATTGCCGGGCAAGCTGTCTTTCCGGGGAATAGATCCCCCGGTTCCCCTTACTATGCCGGCGTTACTTTCTTTTTCCGCGTCACGATATAGATACCGCCCGCTGCTACGACCACGCCGATAATGGTGATCAGGTAAAGGCCTGCGCCGCCGGTCTGCGGGAGCAGGAAGTTCTTATTGTTCACCACGGTAAGCTTTACAGCTGCGTTGGATGAAGTATCCCCGGTGGCTGTCAGTGTGGTATCGTTATTGGATACCCACGAAGTCCCGTTCTTCGTGTACGTTGTCTGATTTACGCAGATATCCCAGTCATCCATAGTGGATACAACGCCGTCAACCGTGGCAGTTGCCGGGAGGATTGCGCCCACGTACAGGTCAGATCCGTTGATAGTACGCCCGTTAGCTTCTTCATCTGCTGAATACGTAATGTCCGTGCTGGAGATGCCGGAGCTGACGGTATTGCCGTTAATATCTGTTGTGGCAGACTGCTCGAGCTCTGTTGACTGGTCATTAATCAGATTGCCGTTCTCGTCATAAATGCCGCCATGGTAATTTTCAATGATCGCATCTGCCTGATCGCCGGTCAGTCCTGTCACGCCGGCCACGGAGGCGATGATGTCACGGTCAGTAGCCGTGATGGTAATCTCGATCTGGTCTTTCAGCAGCGTATAGCCGAAAGCTGTCGAAACCTCGGTCAGTTCGTATGTGTCAGCCTCAAGGCCGTTGATGACCAGTGTGCCGTCGCTCGCCGGTGTGAATGTGGTTGCTTCTGCCTTGCCGTTGTCGTCACCCGCCACAGTCTTGCCTGTCACGTAATAAACGCCGTCAGATTCTTTCTCAGCCACTACGTAATAGTCATCAGTCACGTTATAAAGCTTGAACTCTACCTGGCTGAGGTAACCGGCAAGGTCATCGTCATCAGCATCTTCAAACTCTTTGGTCAGGTCGATCGCATAGCTGTACACGAAGTTTGTATCTTCCAGTGTGTTATAATAATCATAGGAAGTACGTGACCAGGTCAGTGATACGCTGTTCTGGTTACCGTCATCCCCGAGTACACAGGTGGCATCAGAGTTAACAGTGGCGGTATAGTATACAACCATGTAATAATCGGATAAGCCATACCATGTCTCGCCTTCCTGCAGGTCTGTCCACTCGCCGCAGTTGATCAGGTTCAGGCCTTTTTCCGTCATGCTGACCGTCAGCCTTGTGCTGCCATCGCTCACTGCGCTTCCGGAATCAGTATTCACAACAGTGACATCGGCATACTCATCCAGATGGTACTCTGCATCGCCGTTGCTGTCAGTCACGCCCCAGATCAGGTCCGCTTTTGCCGTATTATTCGCTTCCGCATCTGCCCTTGTATGATAGAAAGCGATCTTTACATCATTGTTATAAGTGATGCCCGGTCCGAGTTCGTCAACAAAGGTATACTCAGAAAGGTAAGTTGCGGTGGAGCTGATATGCGGGAGTTTGGACACAAGGATGTAATCCAGCAGGTCGCCCTCGGATGCCGTGGTGGTATCGGCATAGGTATAATCAGAACTGATATCTTCAGTTGCGCCGCTGCCTGCGGTTGTGCCGTCATCAGTATATCCGCCGCGGTTCGCTATATAAGTTGCGTCGTCTGTATCCACGTCTTCATTGGAATCATCCTGGTTCCAGACAACAAGGGAGCTGGATGAACTGCTGCCGTCGTAAGTGTCGCCGGTTGCCAGGGATGTCCCGATGGCATTTTTGTCATATGCCCCTGACGATGCCAGCGTGTTCGTGTAGGCGTTGCGAACGGACTTGTCCAGCGTCGGGTTGCCGGTCTGGTTTTTCGGGTAGCAGTACATGTCATACAGCCATTCGTCGCCGTCAGAATCCGTGAACGGGAGGGACACGAACCAGGGGTTTACAGTTTCCGTCACCTGTTCCGGAACTTCTGTTTCAACGATCAGGTACAGGCCGAGATCCAGCCCTTCTACGTAAGTGTAGCCATTCGCATCTGTCTTGTCCATGTTCACTGCCGTGTAGCCGTTCTCGGCCGTATCCACTTCCTGGTCCTGGTTGGAGTCCTGTGTATTGTACGTATACACATACTCTTCCAGTGCATTCTTGGCGCTTACGTTGTCTGCCTCCAGGATTGCTTCCAGCGCATCCTCGAGCTGGGTGCTGGTGTAGTGGAGCACGCCCTCGTTGCTGCAGTGGGTGGCGGATGTCCTGTTGAATTCAGATACATCAAAAGCATCGTCTTCGTCCAGTCCGAGGATCTTTGCTAACCCTGTCGGAATCTCATAGACCACCTGGACATAGCTGCCGGAACCGGTGCTGACACTGTATGTTTCGATCTCGCCGCATTTAAGGTACGTAAACTGCACGCCCTCAATTGCGTAATCAGCGAGGGTATCCTGCAGATCTGTATCTTCTTCACCAGTCGCTATGATGCTTCCGGCTTCATACCCCAGTGAACCATCAGATCCTTCATATGCCGCTTCGGCCGACGTGATATCATACTTATAAATCGTCAGCGACCCTGTCCTGGATGTATCGATGATATCAGAATCTTCCAGGTCATTCGTTATGGCCGTATCATTGTCCGTAGCTGTAGAATCCGCGGCCAGCACCTGGATTACAGCCGGGGCGGCTGTTGCTGCCAGGGAAAGACCCATGGCTGAAGAGAGGACGACAGCACCAAGTCTCTTCAAATTAGATAAGTGTTTCATGAAAAAATCCTCCTTTTTGTTTAATTTTAAATTCTTTTTTCTTTAGGCGCTTACAAACGAATTTTTGCGCAAAATGGCAAAATTCTGTTCCGGTTTATCCGGATTAGAATTTACTTCCCCAATCCGCCGAGGATCTCCAGCACGCGCCGGTAGGCTTCCGCATCATCCACGGCTTCATCCGCGAGTGCCTCCGCCCTTCAGCCAGGACTTTGTGCCGCCCCATCCGTTCCGCTGTGTCGCAGCAAACACCGGAATCACAGAAACTGCGGGCATGCTTCCATGAGAGCCGCAAGCTAAAAGGCCAGCACGGCCGTTCAGATTTTTTGAAATATCATAAATCCACTCCTTTGTAAATAATTTATTTATATATTCCGTGCCTGCGCGCCGAACACTGAAATATACGCTGTGTGATATCAAACCTGTGAATATTGAAAAACTTTGTATCTATGCCTGAGAAAAAATGAAATAAGACACAGAAGATAAAACGATTTCCAAGAAAATCAATTATGACGTTATGAAAGGAAACTCCTGCGCTGAATTCCGAATGGAATCCTTTGTCTAACGCAGTTGTGATGTACATTATAACAAAATCATTGAGGAATGCAAGATAAAAACGTACAATTTATACAAATTTTATATAAGGCATATGAAAGTGTCTTCGTCAGTCGACATCTGTCTGTTGCAACCCCGACCAACTCATGCTATACTACTATATTATTGTTGATATTTTTTTCAACACACCGGGACAACAGAACCGGCCAAAAATTTATACTTATAAAAGGAGATACGTATGACAGGAAAAACAATCGGGCTTATGATCATCATGATCATCTATCTGTTGATGATGGTCGTGATCGGCATCATATACTCCCGAAAAAACAATGACGTCAATGATTTCTATCTGGGCGGACGAAAACTCGGCCCCCTTGTCACTGCGATGAGCGCGGAGGCATCCGACATGAGCAGCTGGCTGCTGATGGGACTTCCCGGTGTGGCATATCTGAGCGGATGCGCGGATGCGGGCTGGACGGCCATTGGCCTGGCCGTCGGAACTTATTTAAACTGGCTGATTGTAGCCAAGAGACTGCGGCGGTATTCGGTGAAAGCAAACAATTCCATCACTATCCCGGATTTCTTTTCCAACCGTTATCGGGACAAAAGCCATTCCCTGCTCGCCATCTCGGCTCTCATCATCGTCATCTTTTTCGTGCCGTATACAGCTTCCGGGTTCGCGGCAT
>JAJBUT010000184.1 GCA_020860185.1 Lachnospiraceae bacterium
AAGATGCACCTCCGCGTAATTTCGCAGCGGTTCAAAATGTCCGACGCCCTCCACCGGAGCCGTGATCGTCTCACGATACACGATATGCGCCGGTCCGAAGCACACCGGAACGCCGAAACGCTCCTCTATGAGACTGCTCAGCACCTCGGTCTGCACCTCGCCCATCACCTGCGCCTGAATCTCCTGCAGCCGCTCGTCCCAGACAATATGAAGCTCGGGAAGTTCTTCCTCCAGCATGCGCAGCTTCGGCAGCATCATCCCCGCATCCGAGCCGTCCGGCAGAAGAACCTGTCTGGACAAAACCGGCTCGAGCACCGGAACGTCGGCCTCGGACTCAAATCCGAGTCCCTGGCCTGGGTACGTGCCGGTCAGTCCGGTGACCGCGCAAATCTCTCCTGCCCGCGCCTCCTGCAGCAGTTCAAACTTTTCCCCATGGTAAACGCGGATCTGATCGACCTTCTCCTCACGGGTGTTTTCTTTCCGCGCGGTGTCCGGCCGGAAATATGCCAGCGCCGTCTTCGCTTTTAAAACACCTCCGGTGATCTTCAGATGCGTCAGCCGGTTGCCCTGCATGTCTCTCGTAATTTTATAAATCCGCGCGCCGAACTCATCCGGATATACCTTTGCCAGCGTATAGCGCGCAAATCCACGCAGAAATGCTTCCACTCCCGTCAACCTCAGCGCGGAGCCAAAGAAACAGGGGAACAGGCGCCTCTCCCGGATCAGCTTTCGTATCTGTCCGTCCCGGATCCCGCCCGTCTCAAAATACGTCTCCATCGTCTCCTCGTCACAGGACGCAATATCCTCCAGGCTCTGCTGTGACGTAAGGTCAGTAAAATCCACACAGGAACTGTCCAGACGGGATTTCAGCTCTGTCATAAGCTTTTCTCTGTCCGTACCCGGCTGATCCATTTTATTGACAAACAGAAACACCGGTACATCGTATCTCTCCAGAAGTTTCCAAAGCGTCAGTGTATGTCCCTGCACGCCGTCCGCACCGCTAATCACCAGAATCGCGTAATCCAGCACACACAGGGTTCTCTCCATCTCCGCCGAAAAATCTACATGGCCCGGCGTGTCGACTAATGTGATCTGCATATCTTTCCATGAAAACCGCGCCTGTTTGGAGAATATCGTGATTCCTCTGGAACGCTCCAGTTCATATGTATCCAGGAAAGCGTCTTTCGTATCGACCCGGCCCGGTTTCCGGATGCTCCCGGCGATATATAAAATACTCTCAGAGAGCGTCGTCTTGCCTGCGTCGACGTGAGCCACGATTCCGGTTGTAATCCTTTTTTTCTGTTTATCCGCAGTTGTATCAGGTCTGTGTTCCATTAAAAAATTCCTTATATCTTTGTGTCTTTCTTTTTATGTGTAAAAGCCCGTCCGTCTCGGACAGGCTGTATTTCTGATTCTTGTTGCGTGAATCCTACAGTTTTTTATCTGAATTGACACTAACGTCCCTGATGGAATCCAACACCTCAATCCTGCATCGGTGCATCTTGTCTTTTCGATCATATCCGATGCCGACCAGAATGATTCTTCCGGTCGTTCCGGGCTGTTCTCCGAGTTTTCCCCGAAACCTCAAAGCATAATTCTTATCTTTAATCTGCTTCAGCGCGGTTTCCGGGCTGTCGTCCACTTTCAGTTCAATGATAATGCCGTCGTCTGAACGATTATGGGGATAAAAAATATAATCCACATATCCAATGCCCGCCTGATCCTCGCGCCGAATGTCGTACTTATTTCTGGCCGCAATATAGGCCAGTTTCACACTGCCAGACAGTTCTGCCTCATCGCTATACGCTTTCAACGGAGACTCTGTGGTATGCACAAATGACAATACTTCCGCGACTGTCTTCTCATCCCCTTCATAAGTGGCCTGCAGAATACGGGCTGATTCCTTCTCCAACTCGCGCATATAGCTGAACTTCGGCTCTTCCTGAACGATTTTCTGGAATTCAATCTCCAGCTCTTTGTTCGGGATCCGCACACAACCATCGTGATAATTCAGATATCCGTAAACCGTCATGACAGACAAAATCTCATCCCGGCGCTTTAACTTCGTCGCCGTGGCTGCGTATTCCGAAATGTGTGCCCGCACCGACTCGCCCGCCGCAAGCAGCATTACAGCCTCCCTGACGCCGTCAATGTCGTTCAGCACATATTCCTTCAGCTCCTCATATTCCCCTGCTCTCGCCCAGTAAGTCGTAAGTTTATTCCGCATGAGAGCCTGCACAACAGAATTTGGATTGTACAGACTGTCCCCGTCATCTGTCTGATATCCGTCATACCATTCCCGCAGATTTTCCCGCGAAAAAGCCGGCCGGTCATATTTTTTCAGATATCGCTGATACAATTCATCGACTTCATCACCGGTAAACCCGAAGTAACCTCCGTACATATCGCTGTCCGACATGTTATATTCATCAAAATGATTCATGGTGTCACTGACAGAGTATTTTTTAATGGGCAGAACTCCTGTCAGCCAGACAAATTTGACGTATGCCTGTCCTTTTGTCATGCCTCCGACAAAAGCAGTAAATTTTCCTCTGTCGTTTTCCGTGAAATAATCCTTGTGAAAAACATAATCCCACTCGTCAAAAATCATCATAAATTTTGCATTATGGTTCGCTAATGAAATGATTCGTAGTGTGGCTCCTAAAGAATCCTCTTCACGTATTGCGACATCCGGATATGCTTCCTGTAAATCATGAAACAGGCGCATTTTTATGGTCTTTATATACTCTTCATAAGACACACACTCTTCTACCGCCCTGCTGAAATCAATATAAATCAGATTATACCGGTTCCTATGTCTATCATAATCCTTATATCCGGAGATTTTCATGTGAGAAAACATCTCGGTACTGTCTGTGCCCCTGCCATAAAAGGATCCGATCATGGCAGCCACGGTAGTTTTTCCAAACCTCCGCGGCCTTGTAACTGCAATATAATATCCGCCATGATCGAGCATATCAGAAATTTTGTCTAACAGTTCCGTTTTGTCTATAAAATACGGCTTTTCACTTTCTTTTCTGTATAAATCAAGAACATCTGTCGGATTCAGATAATATCCCATCTCATACTCCTCCTTCGTCTTTCATAACGGTATCTGCGTTCATTCCGTCCTTATTATAACCATCGGGAAAGAATTTGTCTACGGCTAAGGAACTGTTCAGAAATAACTTTGCAGATTGTGCCGGATAATGTGTGCAGCGCCTTATATCCCTGAAACCGGATGACGCATAACCCCATTGTCCGGCAGACTGTCCCGCACGCACAGCGCTCCGTATCCCACCCGGTTATTCGGATACTCTGAAAATCCGGGCATCTTTTTCGCCCCGCGCCGCAGATACGCTTTCACTTTTTCCCCGTACAGATAAGGATCATTTCCGAGTCGGATACCCCATTCCATCAGAAGAATCGCCGCTCCCGTGACAAAGGGTGCGGCCATGGACGTACCGCTCTTCGCCGTATAGCCGCCTCCCGGTGCGCAGGAGACAACGTCTACGCCGGGCGCGGCCAGATCCGGTTTGATATGGGAGACATCTGTCATCGCTGCTCCACGGCCGGACAAAGATCTTTCATCCGTCTGAATACACGAGCATGAACAGATCTCATTTCCGCGGCCGGAAAATGACGCATAACTGTCGAAAACAGCATCATATGCCCCCACGGAGATCACTTTTGCGGCCGTGGCCGGAACCGTGATCGTGTTCGCGACCGTCGGCGTCAGGAAACCCGTTCCGGCGGAAATGGCGGACTGTCCGGGAAACCAGAACTCATAACGTCCCGTGACAATTTTTCGCGGAACAAGCGCGAGTTCCCATATCCCGGCGTCGATATAAGAACCAGCCGGAATAAAATCAAAATAAATTTCCTGATCGGTACTGTACGGCCTCGGCTCGCCGTAATACACCAGAATCTCCGTTCCGGCAGTCTGCCGGCGCTGCGTCTGCAAAGCAGACATATCTCCATCGGCAGATCCTGATTCTGCGCCTGCGGTCCGGTAGCGCTGCGTCTGCGGCACGGACGGAAGCGGGCCGACCTGATTTCCCTGCGGGTCACGCAGATATATGTCGAACTGATCCTCATAAGATTTCCAGAGCTGCAGATTGAGCGACGGCTCATATTCGCCAACGGAGAAAGCAATCGTCTCCCTGTTCGGCACGGCAGTGTCAGCGGAAAGAAAGCCGGATGTGTGAATGCGGGACGCGCCCTCATTCCCGCTTCCGGTCACAATGACAGATTTCCAGTAAGATGAGACTTCGCTCAGATATGTTTCAAGCAGAGAAGTCCCGGCATGAGAACCATAGTTATTCCCGAAGCTGATATTGACTGCCACAGGCATCTGCAGCTTGCGCGCCCGCCGCAGCACATAATCCACGGCAAGCATCAGTTCCGTCGTCCGCGGAAAACCGTCCGGGTCGGCGTTTCCCATTTTCACAATGAGGAGCGGCGCTTCCGGCGCGACGCCGCGGTACACGCCGCCGGAAGCGCGGCCGTTCCCGGCGCAGATGCCCGCCACATGCGTTCCGTGTCCGCTCGTATCCCGGCTCGGCACGATCCGGTACCGCTCCGACTCCGTTGTCTGCGCCAGCGCCTCGTTAATCTGGTCAGAGTCAAAAATTTCGCCGCTCACCTGATCATAAAGCTCCACGATCCGCGTCGTACCGTCCGCGTTCCGAAAGTCCGGATGGACGTAATCGATGCCGGAGTCGATGATGGCTGCCAGAATTCCGGAGCCAAACAAAGACTCTCCCATGTTGTACGAAATCGGCTGCTGCAGGGAATTCACACACGAAACACGCCTGCCTTCGTTCACAGCGAAGAACAGGCGCTTCGGTTTCTCCATATATTCAATTTCCGGCCGCTGTGAGATCTCGTCAATCAGGTTCTGCGGCACAGTCATCACGGTATAGCCGTTCAGCAGCGTATAGAGTTCCATTTCCGGATATAATTCGAATAATTCTGTCACGCTGCCGGAGGTTTTGACAATCAGCTGCCAGGTTTTATCCGCAGCATTGTATCCGATATTCAGTTCTTCAGACCTGATTCTTTCTTCCTCGGATGCTTCCAGTGCAAGGTTTAAAAGGCTATCCAGTTTCTCATTAATCATGGGAAAACGCTCTGTGTGTTTTTCATATCATATGCGATATCTGATCAACTGTTGATATGCCCGTTCTCCAGATTTGGTTTCAGAAAGTGTTCTTCTGCATAGTTCCAAAGCGTCTCCGAACCCAGATGTGTATCCCGGTTCCGGTTCAGAATCTGATCAATATGTACGCCATGCTCCACCCACGCTTTTCCGTCGGTCGCCGCGTTCAGCATCATCGGCTGCAGGTTGTCAAGGGTTCTGGCAAACCGGGCTTCCGGCGTCTTCTGTTCCTCGAATTCCCGCCAGACCTCATAGAGCAGATTGCCCTGATCCTCCGGAAGCAGGCCGTAAATGCGCTTTGCAGCCCGCTGCTCCCGTTCCGCCTGTGTTTTCTTTCCCTCCTCGTCGTAGGCATAGGTATCCCCGGCGTCGATCTCCACGATGTCATGAATCAGAAGCATCTGCACGGTCCGCAGCACATCGATCGGTTCATTGGCGTACTCTGCCAGAAGGATCGCCATGATCGCCATATGCCAGGCATGCTCCGCGTCATTTTCTTTATGCTCGCCATCTGTAAGATATGTCTGACGCCGGATCTGTTTTTCTTTGTCTATTTCCAGAATAAAATCCAGCTGCTGCCGGAGACGGTTTTTCTCCATACGTTTTCCCTTCCGTTTCCTGCGGTTATTTTCGATATTTCGGAAATGGTAACTGTTCAGTACCCTCACAGTTACCGGAAATCTTTCATGATTTTCGTCAGCATGCGTACTTCGCAGCAGGTGCGAAGTCCTGTCCTGAATATTTACAATAACCCGCAGATTTCCAGTATCCTGTGCACCGCGTCCTCTTTCCCTGTGTTGACCACGTAATCACAGAGCGCCGCGTTTTTCAGCTCATTTTCCAGAGAAGTCAGCCGCAACGTCTTCTCCCGGTTACTCATCTGTTTTTCAAGAATCGAGGCGATCATTTTCTCCCTGCTGCACTTGCAGAATATGATCACCGTCGGATAATGTCGTTTCATGGCGATCGCACCGCTTAAATCAATCGGCATAACGATGTAACGTTCCTGTTCCATCAGCGCGGAAATGTCCGCCCATTTTGTCCCGTAGGCGTATCCCGCATACATCGTCGTCTCGATAAAGGATTCTCTGTCTCGGGTAAACTCTTCCGGCGAAATCTGAATATGTATCCCGTCGGTGACCGGTTTCGTCGTGTAGGCTCTCGGCACCAGAAAAGCATCGTTTTTGCAGAGTTCCTCTGTGATGCTGTTTTTATTGGAACCGCTCGGTCCGACGAGCGCCACCACAGCAGGACGCGCCACCTCCACGCGATCCTCAATCATAGAAGATTTGATCTGATCCAGCAGAACAAAAAATTCCTCAAAATTGTTGACCGCCAGCAGACCGGTCAGCTCCGTATTCCACGGTTTTCTCATCAGGACGGGAAACCGGGCATTGCTTTTTAAAATATTCTTCGGTCCGTCATCCAGCGCAATATCGACGCGGATCATCGACTTCTGAACACCCATGATGATATTTTCCTCCGGAAAATCCGGAAAGGCTTCCCGGATCTGCTCCATCCGCCGCGTCATATACTGCGGATAAGCAGCTGTCACGATGTACACGATTCCCTTTGTCATCAGCCTGCGGATGAATGCTTTCGATTCCTCCGGCACATACTGCCGGTCATACAGCCGCGGATCATCATAATATTTTTTAATCACGGACGCCCGGTCTGTATTTTCCCATGAAGTGATATCCTCCAATGTCAGCGGCGGGTTAAATCCGTATTCCTCATTCGCCATCTCTATGGCACGATCGTTAAACGGGGCGATCACGTCATCCCAGTCTATTCCAAATGTAAGCATTTTTCATTCTCCATGCGGCAGAAAAGCGAGCGTTTTCAGTTCCCTGTCCACATACAGCCTCAGATAGCGCCCGATCACTTCGCTGACCGTGCGGTACACGGTCTCCGTCACTTTAAATGTATACAATTTCCCGACGGACGAGGATATAATGTACTGAAGAGTATACAGAGAAGCCTCATCCAACGCGATTTTTCCCGACCTGCACGTATCATCCGGCGCAATCCTGCTTTGCCTGTCACCATCATCGGGCGCGATTCCGTTCAACCTTTCCGCACAGCTGCCGCACAGAACCCCGCGGTTCTCTATGTAAAACGAAACGAGACCCTCTTTTTTCCCGCATTTCACACAGGCAAAAACCTGCGGAGCGACACCGTAGTAAACAAGCGTCTTCAGCTCATAGATCCGCCGGACCAGGCGCGGCTCCAGGCTCTGAACGCCCAGTGCCCGGACGGTCTGATAGAGCAGACTCAGCTGCTGCACGCCTTCACTGTACGGCTGAATGAAATAATCCGCCAGTTCGAGGAAATAACATCCGTAGTACATCCGGTCCGGATCGGTATACAGCCAGCTGAAATACTCCTGTATGTCCGCGCGGACGACCGTATAGGCCTCACGGCCCTCATAGGCCTCGAATTTTCCGAAACAGAAGAGGTTCGTTGCCGCCTGCATGGCGCTTTTCGGCCGTCTGGCGCCCCGTGCAAAGGCGGTAACCTTCCCTCGTTCCCTGGTAAGTAACGTAATACGCTTATCGTACTCGCCCGCCGGTGCAGCCTTTATGATCATTCCCGTCAGAATACAAGTCTGCCCCATCCTGTCTCTCACTTCTTTCCGTGTCCGCCCCGAATTCACTGAATCTCCCGGCGCTGCTCTGACAGTAAGCCAGATAATCCGACACTCTCCCGCTTTTTTCGAAGCAAATCCACTCTTTTTCTCTCATTGCATGTCCCCCTCCGCCAAATCCGACCGAACTGAAAATTTCCGGCGACTGTTCTCCCTCAGTTCCTGACCTCGCTCTCACAGTCCTGCCGGAAATGACAGACCGTCTGTCTCAGACATCTGCGTCTTTTCATCGGCTGATGTTAGGTTATGCAATCCAAAATCGGTTATACGTCCTTTGGATTATATCCAAAATTTTTCATTTGTACATCGCTGTCGCGCCATCCCTTCCGAACCTTCACCCAAAGCCGGAGATTCACCCTGCGGTCCAGCATTTTTTCAATATCCTTCCGGGCATTGCTGCCGATCTTTTTCAACATCGCGCCGCCTTTTCCGATAATGATGCCCTTATGGGAGTCCTTTTCACAGATGATGGTCGCCTCGATATCGACCATATCTCCCTTCGGCCGTTCCTTCATAGACTCTATGGTGACCGCAATCCCGTGTGGAATCTCTTCACTGAGGGAGCGAAGCGCTTTCTCGCGGATCAGCTCCGCCACGATCTGCCGCTCTGGCTGGTCCGTAATCGTATCCTCATCGTAAAACATCGGTCCGCAGGGCAGATATTTAAAAATCATATCCAGAATGACATCCGTATTATCTCCCTTTAACGCGGACGCCGGAATAATCTCCGCGAAATCATATATCTTCCGATAGGCGTCGATAAAGGTAAGAATCTCTTCCTTTTTGACAGTATCCGTCTTGTTGATGATCAGAAGCACCGGCGCCTTTACCTTCGTCAGCTGCTCCGCGATGTGGCGCTCCCCCGCGCCGATAAACGTACTCGGCTCCACCAGCCAGAGAATCACATCCACCTGGTCAAAGGTCTGCTCCGCCACATTCACCATATATTCTCCCAGTTTGTTTTTTGCCTTGTGAATACCCGGTGTATCCAGGAAAACAATCTGTCCCCGTTTCGTGTCTGTATACACTGTCTGAATGCGGTTCCGCGTTGTCTGCGGTTTTTTTGAGGTGATTGCGATCTTCTGACCGATGATCCGGTTCATTAACGTCGATTTTCCCACGTTCGGCCTGCCGATCAGCGTGGCAAAGCCGGATTTAAACTCCTCATTCATAAAAATCTCCATTCATAATGTCTCCAGGGTCTCAAACAGATCTGACTCCCGTCTGAGCGTTTCCTCATTTCCGATAGCGCACACATACGCGTCGGAAATCACCGCTTCCAGCAGCTTCGCCAGATCACGGATGCTCTGACAGCCGGCATTCAGAACCTCATCTCTCTCCCTCTGGATCATCTCATAAGAAGTCCCGTTCAGCCACGCCTGCAGAGAACGCCGTCCCATGCCTGCCGGAGTCAGAGGAGCGTCCATCTCGCTGAATGTACCGATCACATACCTCGTCATATCGCGCTCCTCCACATCAAAATTCTTCAGATACTCTGTCACACCGCGATAAACCTCCAGTGTTCTTCCGAGATTCGGATCCCGGTAGGAGGAAAAATAAATATCACCCGTACGTCCTGCGCTGCAGCCGCATCCGTATGCACCGCCTCTGACGCGGATATTCTGCCACAGATATTCATAGTTCATGATACACCGGAACACGCGAAGCGCCCCTGTATATGGCAGGCCTGCCTTTTTAAAATTGCCGGCAAGCGCAACATACTGAATCTGGGAAGCGTCCATAAACCCTTCATTGACCTGCTCCGGAAGCGCGATCCCGGCGTCCGTTTTCTCCTCATCCGCATAAAGACCCTCCCGGATCTGATCCGCATGATTTTGCACCATATCAAACCCGCTGCAGCTGCAGGTGCAGCTCACCACCAGATTGGACGGCTGCATGAGGGACGCAGTCAACCCCTTCAGGGTGGATTGCAGTTCTTCCTTCCTGTTTTCATAATCAGCTACCAGATTCTCCAGCACACGGTACTGGGCGATTCCGTGCAGAAGCTCATTGTATCTGGCTCTCCGTGAAGAATAGGATAACACTCTGCCCGCCGCCACACTGTTGCCGCTCTCCCTCAGCTGCGTCTGCAGACGGGATTTTGTCTCGGCCAGCAGCTCACAGATCCTCTTTTCATCTGTAAACAATGTGCGAAGCATCATGCTCTTTGCAAGCTCGATCGTCTTCGTCAGATTGGACTCCAGCGTCCGCATACGGATCTCCAGCTTCGCCTCATATTCCCGGTCGCCCGCAACTACGGCAGAGACGTTCGTCTCCGCGTGAACGCCGCCGGTATAGAGATAGATCTCATTTGTCAGATCAAGAAACGAATAGTCCTCCGTGTCCAGACGCCCCAGCAGTGTGCATAAAATCTGCAGATACGGGATCTGTGCCTCCGGGATATGGTTCGCGTCAAAAAGTAAGTCCAGGTAGACAATACCGTTTGTATCATAGTCATGCCAGAGATAAGGGATTCCACCCAACTCTTCCTCGATATTGCTGTACGGATCTGAGACCTTTTTCATATCATCTCTGGACAAAAGCGGAATCTTATCCAGATCCTCTCTGGACGACGGCTCCTCCTGATAGGCCGCCAGATCTTCCGTGTCCCGGATCAGCGCCTGAATCTCGCTTTCCCCGAGAGAATTCCGATAAGCGTTCAGCTTCTCCTGAAGTGCCTGGTCCCTTTCCGAATTCAGTCCCTTCTTCGGCATCACGCGAAGTATGGACGCGTGCGGATTATCCAGCAGACAGGTCTGAACCAGTTCCTCAAAATAACCGGCCGGTATCTTCTCTCTCAGTTCCTGATAGATATGAATCTCATCCATATGAAGAAAAGGCTGCGAATCGTCATAAAGCCAGCTGTCCATCATCTGCAGGCCGAACATCAGCCCCTTCGGGAAACGCCCGAAATCCGCCTCGCGGAACTTAAACTCCGCCCGGTTGACCGCCGCCAGCAGCGTCGTCCGGTTGATGCCGTTCTGCGCCTGACCGGACAGAACCTCCCGGATGACCTCGCAGAACCGATCCTGATCCTCCGGGTTCGCGTTCTTTGCAATCACGGAGAAATACGGCTGAAAAATGCCGCCGTCGTATCCGCCGTAAATATCATCCCCGATCCCCGCGTCGATCAGCGCCTGCCTGACAGGAGCTCCGTTGCTGGTCAGCAGCGCATAGCCCAGTATATCAAAGGCAATATACTGCTCGGGATCCAGACTCGTCCCCACGGACCAGTTATAACAGAGGTAGGTATTGTCTCTCTCGCTCTCCGCGCTGGAAATCGAGTAAAAGCTGTCTTCACAGACCGGCTGCGCAAACGCCGGCTGCACCGGAATCTCCGATCCCGGTTCCATACGGTCATATTCAGACAGATACGCCTGATCCAGCCAGCTTAACTTCTCCTGTACATCCATGTTTCCATAAAGATAGATATAGGAATTGGATGGATGATAGTACGTGCTGTGAAACGCGAGATACTGCTCGTATGTCAGATCCGGTATCACCTCCGGATCTCCGCCGGAATCATAACGGTAGGGCGTGTCCGGATAGAGAGAAGTCTGGATGCTCCTCTCCACAACAGAATCCGCAACCGAATACGCGCCCTTCATCTCATTGTAAACCACACCGTTTATGGTAAGATCGTCCTCCGGAGAGTCCATCTCATAATGCCAGCCCTCCTGGCGGAAAATATTCTGTTCTTTGTAAATATTTGGATGGAGCACCGCATCCATATAGACGTCCATCAGATTCTGGAAATCCTTATCATTGCAGCTCGCCACCGGATATACCGTCTTATCCGGATAGGTCATGGCATTCAGAAATGTATTCATCGAGCCCTTCACCAGCTCAATAAAAGGATCCTTTGCCGGAAACTTCTCACTGCCGCACAGGACGGTATGCTCGATGATATGAGGTACGCCGGTGCTGTCCTTCGGCGGAGTGCGGAAACCGATGTAAAACACCTTGTTTTCATCCTCATTGGAGACCACGACAACCTTCGCGCCGCTTTTCTTATGAAGCAGATAGTATCCCTCTGAATGAATGTCTTCCAAAGGTCTCTCCTGCAGTATTTCGTATGCATTCAGATTCTTTAAATTCAGTTTCAAAATCATTTCCTCCGAAAAATTATGATATGGGAAGAGGCTGTCCCATCGGACAGCCTCCATAGATCAATCTCTTATCTGTCTATGTAACCAACCGCGGTCTGTAATCCTAAATGCGTCTTACATTCGCGGCCTGTACACCCTTATCGCCCTCGATGACTTCAAACTCGACTGCTTCGTTTTCTTTCAGTTCTTTGAAACCATCCATAGCAATAGCGGAAAAATAGACGAATATATCATTGCCTTCAGCATCTGAAATAAAGCCATACCCCTTTTTGGCATTAAACCATTTGACTGTACCCTGTTGCATACCTTACTCCCTTCTGCAAGTTTCATTTGCGGCAAAAACGGTACCTAAATGCCGCATCGCGCAAAAAACGCTTTTCTCACTTCTTAAAGGTATCACATACGAGGACGTTTGTCAACAGAATAAAATTTATTGATTTTCACCCTGTTGTGCGTATGTAACCGTAACCTGCGGAAACGGAATCTCAATGTTATTTTCATCCAGCGCATATTTAATATTTTCCGTGAGCCGCCATTTTACCTCGTAATAATCTTCCGTCCGCACCCATGTCATGGTTCCGATGACCACAGAACTGTCCGCCAGCTCATCCACATAGATCTTATAGGGTTCGTCCTCGATGCGTTTCTGTTCACCGGCCAGCACAGTCTCGATGACCCGCTTTGCCTCCCGAATATCCGCGCTGTAGGAAATACCTACCTTGATATCTACCCGCCGCCTGTCCTGATTTGTCATATTCGTCAGGCTGGAGCTGGTGAGATTCGCGTTCGGGACAACGACAACTTTGTTATCCAGGGTGACCAGCTTCGTATAAAAAAGCTGAATCTCCTGTACACGGCCCTCGTTCCCGCTGGTGTCCTCCTTAATATAGTCTCCCACCTTAAACGGCCGGAGCATCAGGATCAGCACACCGCCGGCGAAATTGGATAATGTGCCCTGCAGCGCAAGTCCGATGGACAGTCCCGCAGAACCGATAATCGCGATCACGGAGCTCGCCGTGATACCGAAATGCCCCAGTACAATCAGGATCAGCACGAAATGCAGAGCTACGCCGACAAACTTATCAAAGAACTGCTTCAGTCCCGTGTCAAGATTCGTTTTATCAAGAAAACGACAGAAACACTTCCGGACAAACCGGATGATCCGCCGTCCGACCAGAAGAACAATAATCGCAATGATCAGCTTTACCAGAAAATCAAGAATGGTTGGCAGAGATTCATGAAAATACTCTACCAGCACATCCCAGGTGACAATTTCTACATTATCGGAAATCACTTCCGTGATCGTATCCGCCACATTCTCCGACAGAATACCTGTAAAAACAGAAAACATGGATATCTCGCTTTTATAAATAGTGCCGTCTGCGTAAACAGACATGTCCGTTACGACTCAGGATTACGACAGCGCATGTATAAACAATCCGCTGCGCAGCTTCGGTTCAAACCAGGTAGACTTCGGCGGCATCAGCCGACCGGCATCCGCCACGGCAAACAGTTCCTGAATGGATGTCGGATACATGGCGAAAGCCGCTTTCGCGTCGGCATGGCAGCGCCGTTCAAGCTCATCCATACCGCGGATGCCGCCCACAAAATCAATCCTGGGATCCACCTTCGGATCGGTGATGCCGAGTACCGGCGCCAGGAGCAGGTTCTGCAGCAAAGAAACATCCAGCCCGTCCACCGGATCGTCCGACCGGTCCGTCGTCCGGAATCTGCACAGGTACCACCGCCCATCCAGGTACATGGTAAAGCTGCCCTTCTCCCGCGGTCTGCGCTCTGCGCCTTCCAACAGAGATACATCAAAGATATCCTGCATTTTCGCGAGAAACGCGTCCGCGTCCATGCCGTTTAAATCTCTTACCACACGGTTATAATCCATGATATACAGTTCTTCATCCGGAAACAGAACAGAGAGGAAGAAGTTAAACTCCTCCGTGCCGTCATAATCCGGATGCTCGTCGCGTCGTTTTAATCCGACTTTGACCGCGGATGCGGCCCGGTGATGTCCGTCGGCAATGTATATCTGATTGATGCCGGAGAAAACATCCTGCACCGTATCTATATCCACATCATCCGCGATCACCCACACCCGGTGAGTAACTCCATCCGGAGCTGTAAAATCATACGCCGGTGTCTCCTGCTTCGTCCGGTTTACGACAGCAGTAATCAAAGCATCCGCACGGTACGCCAGAAAAATCGGCCCGGTCTGCGCGTCACAGGTGTCGACATGACGAATACGATCCTGTTCCTTCTCCGCACGGGTGTTCTCGTGTTTTTTGATCACGCCGTTCTGATAATCGTCGATCGACGCGCACGCGGCAATTCCCGTCTGCGCCCTGCCGTCCATTGTCAGCTCATATATATAGTAGCACGGCTTCTCCTCAGTTACAAAATCCCCGTTACCGATCATTTTCCAAAGAATATCATGCGCCTTCTGATAAACCTCCGGCGCATAGGTATCCACGGAATCATCAAACTGCGTCTCCGCGCGGTCAATCCGCAGAAACGACTCCGGTTCCCGCAGAACCTCCTCCTTTGCCTCCGTGCGATTGTACACATCGTAAGGCAGGGCAGCGATCCGCGCCGCTTTTTCCCGGCACGGGCGAATCGCTGCAAATGGTCTGATCACTGCCATGTTCTCATCCTCCCTCAAAAGATGAACTATTTCACCACGCGAACCTTCAGCACACCCTCGATCGCGGACAGCTTCTCAATCACCTCCGCCGTGGCCGGCGCGTCCAGATCCAGGATGGAGTACGCATACTCCCCGCGGCTCTTATTCGTCATATCGGAAATATTGATTCCCGCATCGCCGCAGACAGCCGTATACTGGCTGATAGTGTTCTTGACATTCCGATGGCAGATCGCAATCCGGCCGGCACCCGAGCAGACGCCCATATTGCAGTCGGGATAGTTGACAGAATGAGTGATATTTCCGTTCTCCACATAATCAATCAGCTCATTTACTGCCATCACCGCGCAGTTATCCTCAGACTCCGCCGTGGAAGCGCCGAGGTGCGGAATTACGATACAGCCCTCTGCGCCCGCTGTCGTCGGGTTCGGGAAATCTACCACATATTTGCGAATTTTCCCGGCCGCCAGAGCTTCCACCATAGCCTCCTCATCCACCAGAGTATCGCGGGCAAAATTCAATACGACCGCATTTTCCTTCATGGACGCAATAGCTTCCCTGCTGATCATGCCCTTTGTAGAATCCATCAGCGGTACATGGATGGAAATAAAATCACATTCTTTATAGATATCATCAGCGGAAAAGACATGCTTCACCTGCGTGGAGACATTCCACGCCGAATTTAAAGAAAGATACGGGTCATAGCCCAATACCTTCATGCCGAGATCAACCGCGGCATTCGCAAGCTTTACGCCGATCGCGCCGAGTCCGATGACACCGAGGGTTTTCCCCATCAGCTCCGTTCCGGCAAATGCCTTTTTTGCCTTCTCGGTGGATTTCGCGATACCTGCGTCGCCTTTATTTTCCTTCACCCAGCTGATGCCGCCAGCGATATCCCGGCAGGCCAGAAGCATGCCGGCGATCACCAGTTCCTTCACACCGTTCGCGTTTGCGCCGGGTGTGTTAAACACGACAATTCCCTTCTCCGCGCATTTATCCAGCGGAATATTGTTGACGCCGGCGCCCGCGCGGGCAACCGCAAGCATGGAATCGGGAAGATCCAGATCATGCATGGCCGCACTCCGCACAAGGACAACGTCCGACGCCGCGAGATCGTCCGTTTTTTCATAAGTATCCGGGAAAATATCCAGACCGCAGGACGCGATCGGATTCAGGCATGTATATTTCGCCATATTTATCATCCTCTTTTCTTCTTTTTTGCAGTTGTTCCGTACCCTCTCCGTCACATACTGCTTTCTGTCCGTGCAGAATCTGTATATAGAAATTCTGCCGGCATCATAATCTCACTGTTCTCAGGCATTCTCCGCTTCGAATTTCTTCATAAACTCCACCAGCGCCTTCACGCCCTCGATCGGCATTGCATTATAGATGGAGGCGCGCATGCCGCCGACCGTACGGTGACCCTTCAGATTCTCAAATCCGGCTGCCTTCGCCTCTTTGACAAACTTCGCCTCCAGATCCTTGTCGCCGATAACGAACGGGACATTCATCAGGGAACGGTCTTCCTTCACGACTGTACCCCTGAACATAGTGTTGTTGTCAAGGTAATCGTAAAGGATCGCTGCCTTCTCCTCGTTGCGCTTCTGCATCGCCTCAAGCCCGCCGAGATTCTTGATCCATTTAAATACCTTGCCGCAGATATAGATGCCATAGCACGGCGGCGTATTGTACATGGAGCCGTTGTCCGCCTGCACTTTCAGATTCAGCATGGTCGGCACATAAGCCGGCAGGTCGTCGCGGAGCAGATCTTCGCGGATGATCACGATCTGAACGCCCGCGGGTCCGATATTCTTCTGTACGCCGCCGTAGATCACGCCATATTTCTCCACATCGATGGGACCCGCCAGGAAGCAGGATGATACATCCGCAACCAGCGTCTTGCCCTTCGTATTCGGCAGCGTGTGATAGGTGGTGCCGTAGATTGTATTATTCTGGCAGATATATACATAATCCGCGTCCTCAGAGATCGGCAGATCCGAGCAATCCGGAATGTATGAAAATGTCTTATCCTCAGAGGTGGCGATTTTATTTGCCCTTCCGTATTTCTGAGCCTCCACATAGGCCTTTTTCGCCCACTGACCGGTCACGATGTAATCCGCCACACCGTTTTTCATCAGGTTCATCGGAATGGTCGCAAAATGCAGCGCCGCGCCGCCCTGTAAAAACAGTACTTTATAATTGTCCGGGATGCCCATCAGCTCTCTCAGATCAGCCTCAGCCTCGTCGATAATCTCCTGAAACATGGCGGAACGATGGCTCATCTCCATCACAGACATGCCGCATCCGCGGTAGTCCATCATCTCCTCCTGCGCCTCTCTCAGAACCTCCTCCGGCAGGACAGCCGGTCCGGCCGAAAAATTATAAACTCTTTTCATTCTCCTATCCTCCTGAATAAACTTTCTATATGCTGCTGACGCAGCGTGCCATCTATTGTTCGCAGGATTCCAGATCCTGCTTGTCAAACGCATCGCTGATCGGCGCCCCCGGGGCTACCATCGGCCATACGTTATCGTCGCTTCCGATCATGCAGTCGATCAGTACCGGTCCTTCTCCGGAAAGAGCCTTTGCAAAAGCCTCAGCGAACTCCTCTCTGGTCGTCACGCGCATCCCTTCCGCGCCCATCCCCTCGGCGATTTTTACAAAATCAGCGCCATCGGAGAACACCGTGCTGGAATAACGCCCGCCGTAAAACAGCTGCTGCCACTGATGCACCATACCCAGCACACTGTTGTTGATCACCACCTGGATAATGGGCAGCTTCTGGCGTGCCGCCGTCATCAGCTCAATCATGTTCATGCGGAAGCACCCGTCGCCGGCGATGTTGATCACATGCTTATCCGGATGCGCCACCTGTGCACCGATCGCGGCGCCGAGGCCGTAACCCATAGTACCCAGACCGCCGGATGAAAGAAACGTACGCGGATTCTTATACCGGTAATACTGGGCAGCCCACATCTGATGCTGACCCACCTCAGTCACAATGATCGCGTCACCGGCTGTCTGACGATAAATCTCCTCCATGATAAAGGGACCGGTCAGTCCCTGTTCCGTGTAAATCATCGGGTATTTCTTCTGAAGGTCGGCGATCTCTCGTTTCCAGTCAGAATGATCCTGCGGCTCCAGCAGCTTATCCAGCCGGACAAGGATTTCTCGGATGTCGCCGACCACACTTGCGTCTGTCTGAATATTTTTGTTGATCTCCGCCGGATCGACGTCAAACTGAAGAATCTTCGCATGCTGTGCGAAACGCTTCGCATCGCCGATGACACGGTCACTGAAGCGAACGCCGATCGCGATCAGCAGATCACAGCCGCTGACGCCATAATTGGAAACCTTCGTGCCGTGCATGCCAAGCATACCCGTATAATTCGGATCTGTGCCGTCAAACGCGCCCTTTCCCATCAGAGAATCACAGACCGGCGCATCCACCTTCTCAACAAACCGGGCAAGCTGGCGGCCGGTGTCAGAGATGACAGCTCCGCCCCCGACAAAAATATACGGTTTCTCAGAACGGCGAATCAACTCAGCCGCCGTCGTGAGATCCTCCTCCGTGATCTGATCCGCGGAACGCGGGACAGGCGGAATCTGCTGAAACTCAAACTCTGTCCTGGCGCCGGTCACATCCTTCGGAATGTCCACCAGCACGGGACCAGGCCGCCCTGTCCGTGCGATACGGAAAGCCCTGCGAATCACATCCGCCAGATCACGGATATCCTTTACGATAAAATTATGCTTTGTGATCGGCATGGTGATACCCGTGATATCTACCTCCTGAAAACTGTCTTTTCCGAGGAGAGATACGCCGACATTACAGGTGATCGCCACGATGGGAACCGAATCCATATAGGCGGTCGCAATGCCGGTGACCAGGTTCGTCGCACCCGGTCCGGACGTTGCAAAGCAGACGCCCACCTTTCCGGTAGAGCGCGCATAACCGTCCGCCGCGTGGGAGGCTCCCTGCTCATGGGAAGTCAGCACATGGCGAATCTCATCGCTGTGCTTATATAACTCATCATAGACATTCAGAATCGCACCGCCCGGATAGCCGAATACGGTATCCACGCCCTGTTCCTTCAAACATTCTATAACGATCTCAGCTCCTGTCAGCTGCATTTGCGGTTCCTCTTTTCTTTATCGTCCGCAGCGGTTCAGGACCGGAGGCAGCCCTCTTTGCATCCTCCGGCTCCGAACATCTGCATTTATTCGTTTACTTTTAATATCGCGCCGGTGTTGCCGGAAGTCACCATCGCCTGATAGCGCTTCAGATATCCGGTCGTCACTCTCGGCTCACGCGGCTGCCATTTAGCCTTTCTGGCTGCCATCTCCTCATCGGAGATATCCACATCCAGCTTATTCGCCGGAATATCGATCTTGATGATGTCGCCGTCCTCGACAAGCGCGATGGGTCCGCCCACAGCCGCCTCCGGGGAGACATGACCGATCGCCGCGCCTCTGGACGCACCTGAAAAACGTCCGTCCGTGATCAGTGCCACGGTAGAACCGAGTCCCATACCGACAATCGCGGACGTCGGATTCAGCATCTCGCGCATACCCGGGCCGCCCTTCGGTCCTTCGTAACGGATGACCACCACATCACCCTCCACGATCTTACCGCCCTTGATCGCCGCGATCGCATCCTCCTCACAGTCAAAGACACGGGCCGGTCCCTCGTGAACCATCATCTCGGGAGCCACGGCGGAGCGTTTTACCACGCCGGAATCCGGAGCCAGGTTTCCTTTCAGCACAGCGATGCCGCCGGTCTTGCTGTACGGGTTGTCAATCGGACGGATCACCTCCGGGTTCTTATTCACAGCGCCTTTTATATTCTCAGCGATCGTCTTTCCTGTCACGGTCATGCAGTCCGTATGGAGCAGTCCGACCTTATCCAGCTCAGTCATCACCGCGGAAATGCCGCCCGCTTCATTCAGATCCTCCATGTAAGTCGGACCTGCCGGAGCCAGATGGCAGAGGTTCGGGGTCTTCTCGCTCATCGCATTCGCGATATCGAGGTCGATCTCCACACCCGCCTCATGAGCAATCGCCGGCAGATGCAGCATGGAGTTCGTGGAGCACCCCAGCGCCATATCCATGGTGAGCGCGTTCATAAACGCGTCTCTGGTCATAATATCCAGCGGACGGATATTCTTTCGGTAAAGATCCATAACGGCCATCCCCGCATGCTTCGCCAGCTGAATACGGGCAGAATATACAGCAGGAATCGTTCCGTTGCCCGGAAGGCCCATGCCGAGAGACTCAGTCAGACAGTTCATGGAGTTCGCCGTATACATACCGGAACAGGAGCCGCAGGTCGGGCATACATTCTGCTCGAAGTTTGTCACATCCTCCTCGCTCATCAGTCCCGCCTCATAGGATCCGACCGCCTCGAACATAGATGAAAGACTTCTCTTCTGTCCCTTCACATGTCCGGCCAGCATCGGGCCGCCGCTGACAAACACGGTAGGTACATTCACACGCGCCGCCGCCATCAGCAGACCGGGAACATTCTTGTCACAGTTCGGAATCATGATCAGAGCGTCAAACTGATGCGCCAGCGCCATACACTCGGTCGAATCCGCGATCAGGTCGCGGGTCACCAGAGAATATTTCATGCCGATATGCCCCATGGCGATACCGTCGCAAACCGCGATCGCCGGAAACATGATCGGAGTACCCCCCGCCATGGCCACGCCGATCTTGGCAGCCTCCGCCAGCTTATCCAGATGCATATGACCCGGAACAATCTCATTATAGGAACATACAATACCGACCAGCGGCCGCTCCAGCTCTTCTTTCGTCAGACCGAGCGCGTTGAATAAAGATCTGTGGGGCGCCTGCTGCATCCCCTTTTTTGCGTTATCACTTCTCATGACTGTGTCTCCTTTTCTTTTATGTACTCTCACAATCTTCCCTGCGACCGGCAAAAAGGATCCGAAAGCACAACTGTTTTTGTATTTTTAAAATAATTTATATGTCCGAACTTCAGACTCCCGAAATTCTCTCACAGATCAGATCTCCCATCCGTGAAGTACCCACCAGCTCCACAGAAGACTTTTTATCTTCCTCCTGCGGCATGATGTCGATCGTGCGGTAATGATCCTTTAACACCTGTTTTACAGCCTGTTCCACCGCATCCGCCTCCCGGTCAAGATCAAAGGAGTAACGCAGCATCATCGCCGCTGACAGGATCGTCGCGATGGGATTCGCAATGCCCTTCCCCGCAATATCCGGCGCGGAGCCGCCGCTCGGCTCGTACAGGCCGAACTTCGTATCATTTAAGCTGGCGCTGGAAAGCATACCGATCGAGCCGGTCACCATGCTGGCCTCATCCGACAGGATATCGCCGAACATATTCTCCGTCAGAATCACATCAAACTGTTTCGGATCCCGCACCAGCTGCATCGCACAGTTGTCCACCAGCATATGCTCATATGTGACCTCCGGGTAATCTGCCGCGACCTCTTCGACGATCCGCCGCCAGAGCCGGGAAGAATCCAGTACATTCGCCTTGTCTACGCTGGTGACCTTCTTCCGTCTCTTCATGGCGATCTCAAATCCCTTGACGGCGATCCTGCGAATCTCATTCTCATTATAGGAAAGTGTATCCACGGCGGTCATGACACCGTCCACTGCTTCTGTCCGTCTCTCACCGAAATATAATCCACCGGTCAGCTCACGCATGATCATCATATCAAAACCGTCTCCGATGATATCATCGCGCAGCGGACAGGCCTCCTTTAGCTCTTCATACAGATAAGCCGGTCTCAGATTGGCAAAAAGATTCAGCGACTTGCGAAGCTTTAAAAGCCCTGCCTCCGGCCGCCGCTCCGGCGGAAGCTGATACCAGGGCGACGTACTGGTATTCCCCCCGATGGATCCCATGAGAACCGCGTCCGACGCCAATGCCTGTTCAATCGCATGATCCGTGAGCGGAACGCCCGTCGCGTCGATTGAACACCCTCCCATCAGAATCTCTTCATATACAAACTCGTGACCGTATTTCGCGGCGACACAATCCAGCACCTTCCGTGCTTCCGCGACGATCTCCGGACCGATGCCGTCCCCGGCGATCACTCCGACCTTAAATTTCATGTGTATTCCTCCCATCCACGATCCGCACAGCGCTTTTCAGATGTTACAAGGCACATCCCCGCCAAATTTACGTTTTTCATCCATACGGGATGTGAAATGTAACTTTCAGATACATCGCTGCGCTTATATCTCAATAATATAGTATAATTCGACATGGATTTCAAGTGTTAAATCTGACACCGGAAAAAGGATACCAGAAAAAGGAAGCCTGCAAAATGCCTTTCAGCATTCCACACGCTCCTTCTCATCCGTCAGCCCTCGGGGCGACACAGCATTTCGCAATCTGCTCCGACGACCCGCGAATGTCTGTATCAGCCCTCAATCGCGTCTTCTGCTTTCTCAACCTGCGCAATCGCAGCGCGCTGCATCGGGATGCGGCAGTTCTTGTTATTTCCGAACTCAACGATCACAACATCCTCATCAATATCAATCAAAGTGCCGTAAAAGCCGCCTGTCGTACATACCGTATCGCCAACTGCCATATTCGACAGCATGTCATTCTTTCTGGCCTGCTCTTTCCGGTTCGGCCGGATCATGAAAAAGAACATGAACACAACCAGAATGACCACCCAGATGACAATGCCGTAGCCGCCGCTGCTGGAAGTCAAAACGTACATATAAGATTCCTCCTGTCTGATTCATTTCTGAACACGCTGAATACCCTCAACGTATCAATATCGTTTCCATTCTACACAATTAATGACCATTATTCAAGATATTTTTTTGCTTACCGCATTTTTTTCTTTTTATTTGCCTCAGAGCACCAGTATCGTTCAAGACAGCTCCTCACTTCCGGCAGGCGCTGCGCGCTGACGAAGACAGATTTCTCGTCATCCAGCATCATCTGATCTCCGGCAACGCTTTTTACATGGCGCAGATTGACCGCCTGTCCCCGATTGACCAGAATAAACGAATGATATCGCGCCTCCTCCATTGCGGCCTCCATGGTAATTCTCTTCCTGAACCGCTGATCTGCGGTACAGAATTCCACATATTTACTGCTTTTTTCTTTCTGTATGAGCAACAGATCGACATAATCCACTTTCTCTTTGTTCATATCCTCCCCGAAAATGATAAAATCCGGATGCTTTTTTCGCCGTCTGTCGACCACACAGATCTCATATTCGGGAAGTTCCGGCTGATTCTCTTTGCAGTTATGTACCCCGGATGCCCGCTGCGCGGAAAAAATCGCTCCGACAATACGACCCGGCTTATCCCAGCGCGGATCGCCCGTCTCCTCATGCAGATACTTTAAGAAGACAAATATGCTGCCGTTTTTTACCTGATACTGCAGCCTCACCAGGATGTCGTTCTGTTCCTCCTCATCAAAATCCATCAGATATTCCGCCGCCTTATGATAATTCCCGCGATTGATCTCCCGAAGCAACGCTTCCGAAACATCGGGTTCCCGGATAACAATATCCGGCAGAATCCTTTTATTCTGCTGCATGATCCAGAGAGCCGACAGATTGACAGGCTCTTCCTGCAGGATTTTTGCCACCAGATCGAAGAACGCTTCATCGTATCTGTGCCCGCCGCATAACAGGTCGATGGCCCGGTCAGGAACACGCAGACGCTCTGTTTTACTCCCGGTGACCGTATGATTATTCCACAAAACATTTTCCTGGTATGCGCTCATCAGATCGTGTACAAACAGAGCGATACTCCTGTGCCGGGTATCATAGGCCATTTTCAGCAGCATATCATACCGCTTCTGTTCTTCCATATCCATAAAAAATGCTCTGGCACGCCGGAATTTCCCCTCCATAATTTCGGCCAGCAGTTCCTCCGGTGCCGACTCCCCCGCCAGCTGCGGATCAGGTAATGCCTGACCGTTTCGCTTAAAGACACGCAATGCCAGATCATTATGGGGTTCTTCTTGTACAACTACGGACGCGATCTCCAAAGCCTCATCATCATCCACAAGCTTTTCCGGAATCATCCAGTAAGCCAGCAAATGTTTATAATGTATGTAAGTCTGTTCCAGTTCCAGCGCTTTTCTGGCATGAAACAGCGCGACGGAATAACCGCCTTCCATCCAGCACATATCGATCTCCGCGATGGTTTCGGTCGTACACAGCCATTTCATTTCACCGGTCCTTTCATACATGTATCTTGCGAAACTGTAAACGCACAGGTTATCTGTATCATAGACCATGCCCACCAGTTTACTGCGCAAATCCCTGTCCACACAGATCTGCGCAGCTGTCTCATAGTCTCCCTGTATCAATGAAGAAAAAAAGTCTTTGTCCTTAACCCTTTTGCATGGCGGCTGTTCGATACTTTGCAGTTCTTCCATCAGGGCAGTGACCGGCTGATTCTCCGGTTCAGTCTCCAGAAGCTGTCTGCAGTGAAACAAAGCGACGAAAGCTCCTCCCCTGAGCCATGTCAGACCACGCCGGGCGACAGAAATGGCGGTGAGCAGCCACTCCCTTTCCGCGGTTTTTTCATACATATATCGGACAAAGCTGTAAATTGATATGTTTTTCGTTTCGGCCGAGATTTTGACAAAACAATCTCGCAGCTCATCCTGCGCTGAATCCGGGCAGAAAGCTTCTGCCTCCTGATATTTGCCCTCATTGAGTTTTGTCATAAACTTTGAAATTCTTTTTTCTCTGTTATTCATCTGCATTCACCCAGGCGCCCCCTCTTTTTTGCGATCAAATAATATGCAGCAAAACTGCCGTTTCGTATTTTTTATTCTATCATGTGCAAAAACAGCACATGATCTCATTTCGCTGCTCATTGTATCACAAAAAAAATATCTCTCAACCTCCTGTCCTCCAAGTATCCGTTCACTGACCTTGAATAAAAAATGTCCAGATACCCCGGGGCAGATAATTCACAGTTCTTTCATCCGATACAGTTTGTCCTCTTTATAGCTCTGATACCGGCCCGCATCGATCGCATCCCTGATTTCTTCCATCATTGTATTGTAAAAATACAGATTGTGGAGCACGCACAGCCGCATCCCCAGCATCTCCTTCGCTTTTAACAGATGCCGGATATACGCGCGGCTGTAGCTTTGACAGGCCGGACACTGACAGCCCTCCTCAATCGGCCGCATATCCCGCTCGTATTTCTGATTGAACAGATTCATTTTTCCATGACTGGTGTAAACATGGCCGTGCCGTCCGTTTCGGCTCGGATACACACAGTCAAAAAAATCCACGCCGCGGTCCACCGCCTCCAGAATGTTGGCGGGCGTCCCGACCCCCATCAGATACGTCGGCTTATCCTCCGGCAGATAAGGCACCGTCACATCCAGGACGTGGTACATCTCCTCATGGCTTTCCCCGACAGCCAGCCCGCCGACGGCATATCCGTCCAGTTCCATCTCACGAATCCGCTTCGCGTGATCGATCCGGATATCCTCATAGACAGCTCCCTGGTTGATGCCGAACAGCAGCTGCTTCCGGTTGAGCGTATCCTCCCGCGCGTTCAGCCTCTCCATCTCTGTCTTGCAGCGCGCCAGCCACCGCGTGGTGCGCTCCACCGACGGCTTTACATACTCCCTCTCCGCCTTCGCGGGCGGACATTCATCGAACGCCATGGCAATCGTTGATCCAAGATTGGACTGAATCTGCATGCTTTCCTCCGGTCCCATAAAGATCTTCCGCCCGTCCACATGGGAATGAAAATGCACGCCCTCCTCTTTGATCTTCCGCAGACCGGCCAGTGAAAAGACCTGAAATCCGCCGGAATCCGTCAGAATCGGCCGGTCCCAGACCATGAATTTATGAAGCCCGCCAAGATCACGGATCAGGCGGTCTCCCGGGCGCACATGCAGATGGTAGGTGTTGGAAAGCTGAATCTGTGTTTTGATCTGCTTTAAGTCATCCGTGGAAACCGCGCCCTTGATCGCCGCGGCCGTCCCTACATTCATAAACACCGGCGTCTGCACCGTGCCGTGGACAGTATGAAGCTCCGCCCGTTTTGCCCTGCCGTCTTTTTTCAATAATTTATACATCGCAAAATCCCCTTTAAGATTGCTTTTCCTTATCATTTCATTTATAATCGAAGAATGTCTGGGGCAAACGCTCCGTTCATGACTTTGTGACCCTGATATATCAATTTACCTTATAACCATATAAAAATCAAGGAGGAATGCGCCATGGCAGGCTCAAGTCTCGGAACCATATTCAAAATAACCACCTGGGGAGAATCTCACGGAAAAGGCGTCGGCGTCGTCATCGACGGCTGCCCGGCCGGACTTCCCCTGTGCGAGACGGATATCCAGAAGTTTTTAGACCGTCGAAAACCCGGTCAGTCAAGGTTTTCCACCCCGAGAAAAGAATCTGACACCGTGGAGATTCTCTCCGGTATATTTGAAGGAAAGACGGCCGGCACCCCCATATCTCTCATGGTTCGCAACGAAAACCAGCGCTCCAAAGATTACAGCGAGATTGCCTCGTATTACCGCCCGGGACACGCAGACTATACCTTTGACGCCAAATACGGGTTTCGTGATTACCGCGGCGGCGGACGCTCCTCCGGCCGGGAGACCATCGGACGCGTGGCCGCAGGGGCTGTCGCATCGAAAATTCTGGAGGAAATGGGTATCTCAATCCTCACCTATACCCGGTCCATCGGTCCGGTTACAATCTCTGATGAGAGATTTGACCCCGATGAAATCTGCGCGAATCCGCTCTATATGCCGGACGCTGCCGCAGCCTCGAAAGCACAGGATTATCTGAATCACTGTATACAGGATCAGGACTCCTCCGGCGGCGTGATCGAATGCGGCCAGACACAGTGGGACCCCCGGGCACCCCGTTAGCCGCGATAGAGAAACCCCCCCCGGGGGGGGGGACCCGTGGGGTTTTAAAAAAGACCACCCCCCCCGCCGGGGTGGGATGGGGGTGTGGCGCGGGGGGGGTGTAAAAAAAAAAGTGGGGGGGGGGGGGGGGGGGGGGGGGGGGGG
>JAJBUT010000054.1 GCA_020860185.1 Lachnospiraceae bacterium
CACTCTCGAAGAAAAATCCGGCGCACTATTTAAAAGTTATTTCTTAACAGTTCCTGATTATAAAAAAGAAAGGCTGCTGTGAGGATGTGCATCTGTGAGGCAGCCTTTTTCTAATGAACGGCAAAAAGTCGTTTACCATATCCGGAAAACTGATGAAATGAGGAGACCGATGTATGAATGTTCGGAAAAAATTGTGTTGTTTTTTTCTGATACTCTGTTTTGCCGTATTTTTTCTGGCCGGCTGCGGCAGTGCTGAGACGGAACAGGCCGGCGTGGGGTCTTCCGCGGATTCCTTCTTATCCGTGGAGGAGGAGCAGGAGGAAGCGGAGATGGAGAACGACATTTCCGCAGATGAAGAGGTAGCAGAGACGAGATCGGGAAATACAGAGGAGATTACAGGGACGGTTGAGGAAACGACGGATGAGAGCGAGGCTGCGGAGGCTGACAGTCAGACCGCGGATGCGGAAAGCAGTGATGTCATAGCGGAGCAGGCCGACAGCTCTGACGGCGGGAGCGGCGGCCGCAGCGAAAAGCTGGTCGTGATCGACCCGGGACATCAGCGATACGGCAATAGTGAACAGGAGCCGATCGGCCCGGGAGCATCTACCACAAAGGCAAAGGTGACCGGCGGCACCAGCGGTGTGAGCACCGGACTGGCAGAATATGAGCTGAATCTTCAGGTCTCCCTGAAGCTTCAGGCGGAGCTGGAGTCCAGAGGATATCAGGTCATTATGACGCGGACGAGCAACGATGTGGATATTTCCAATAGTGAGAGGGCGTCGATTGCCAACAATGCCAATGCGGACGCTTTTGTCCGCATTCACGCGGACGGCTCCGAGGACAGCAGTACGAACGGCATGATGACGATCTGCCAGACGTCCTCCAATCCGTATAATGCTTATCTGTACAGCGAGAGCAAGGCGCTGGCTACTGCGATTCTGGACCATATGGTCGCTCAGACCGGGGCGGCCCGGAATAAGGTGTGGGAGACCGATACCATGTCCGGCATCAACTGGGCGACCGTTCCGACCACGATCATCGAGATGGGCTATATGACGAACCCGACAGAGGATCAGAAGATGGCGACGGATGAATATCAGTACAGGATCGTGCAGGGGATCGCGGACGGGCTGGATGAATATTTCGGGTTCTGAGCCTGATCGCAGGACGGAATTTTGCGACGGATTCATATCATGAACAGGACTCTTAAAAAAATCCACTCAGACACCTGTATGGCGCATCAGATATTTTTCTCTTGAATCCGTGCGGGAATCCGTGTATAATCTTTTTGGATAAGATATCAAATGAAAGAGAGGGAGACTGTGCCTGACGTGAGAATCAGTTTTCACTGCTTCTTCCGGCACAGGGGAGACCATGATAGACATCAAATTTTTAAGAGAGAACCCCGAAATTGTGAAACAGAATATCAAAAATAAATTCCAGGATCAGAAGCTGCCTCTGGTGGACGACGTCATCGCGCTTGACGCGCAGGCGCGCGCGACCCAGAAGGAAGCGGACGATCTTCGTTCCAGCCGCAATAAGATCTCAAAGCAGATCGGCGCCCTGATGGCGCAGGGCAAACGGGACGAGGCGATGGCGCTGAAAGAGCAGGTGGCGAAGGACGCGGCCCGTCTCTCTGAACTGGAGGAGCAGGAGCGCGGCCTTCAGGAGCAGATTCGTCCCATTATGATGACGATCCCGAATATCATCGATCCATCCGTTCCCATCGGAAAGGACGACAGTGAGAACGTGGAGGTGGAGCGTTTCGGAGACCCGGTGGTGCCGGATTTTGAGATTCCGTATCACACGGAGATCATGGATCGGTTCCACGGCATTGATCTGGACGCCGCCCGCAGGGTGGCCGGGAACGGTTTCTATTATCTGCAGGGGGACATTGCGCGGCTGCACTCCGCGATGACGGCCTATGCCCGCGATTTTATGATTGACCGGGGATTTACCTACTGTATTCCGCCGTTTATGATCCGCAGCAGTGTGGTGGACGGTGTGATGAGCTTTGATGAGATGGACGCCATGATGTATAAGATCGAGGGCGAGGATCTCTATCTGATCGGCACGTCCGAGCATTCCATGATCGGCAAATTCATCGACCAGATGCTCGAGGAGGATGAGCTGCCGAAGACGCTGACCAGCTATTCGCCCTGCTTCCGCAAGGAGAAGGGCGCGCACGGCATCGAGGAGCGCGGCGTTTACCGCATCCATCAGTTCGAGAAGCAGGAGATGATCGTTGTCTGCAAACCGGAGGATTCCATGATGTGGTTCGACCGGCTGTGGCAGAATACCGTGGATCTTTTCCGGAGTCTGGATATCCCGGTGCGCACGCTGGAGTGTTGTTCCGGCGATCTGGCTGATCTGAAGGTGAAGTCTGTTGACGTGGAGGCGTGGTCTCCGCGCCAGAAGAAATATTTTGAAGTGGGAAGCTGTTCCAATCTGGGCGATGCACAGGCGCGCAGACTGCGCATTCGTGTAAAGGGGAAGGACGGCAAGTATTTTGCTCACACGCTGAACAACACGGTGGTCGCTCCGCCGCGTATGCTGATTGCATTTCTGGAGAACAATCTGAACGCGGACGGGACGGTAAATATCCCGACGGTACTTCAGCCGTATATGGGCGGCAAATCAAAAATAGAGTAATACATGATTCATGATGTATAAACAGAAAAAAAGAGAGATTATTTCCTCTTTTTTTTTGCGATGAAAGCGTCGTCAACGGATCATCAGACCGGCGTGCCTGCACGCCGGGCCGATGGTCTGTCGAACGACTTTCATTGAAAACATTTGAACAGAAAGGGGATAATGAATGAAAGCGTTTCTGATTTTGGAGGACGGAACCGTATTTCAGGGAACCGGCATCGGCTCAGGACGGGACGTCATCAGCGAAATCGTATTTAACACTTCCATGACCGGTTATCTGGAGGTTCTGACCGACCCGTCCTATGCGGGACAGGCGGTCGTCATGACCTATCCGCTGATCGGCAATTACGGCATCACACCGGATATGGAGTCGGATCGGCCCTGGCCGGACGGATATATTGTGAGGGAGTTATCCAGGATGCCGAGCAATTTCCGCTGTGAGGGGACGATTCAGGATTTTCTGGAAAAATACGACATTCCGGGAATCGCAGGGATCGATACGAGGGCGCTGACGAAGATTCTGCGTGAGAAGGGTACCATGAACGGGATGATCACACGGCGGGAAGACTATGATATAGAGGCGATCCTTCCGCGCCTTAAGAGCTATAAAACCGGAAAAGTGGTGGATAAAGTCACCTGTAAGGAGAAATATGTTCTGCCGGGCGACGGCTACAGGGTGGCTCTGCTGGATGTCGGCGCGAAGCGAAACATCGCGCGTTCCCTGAATGAACGGGGGTGCGAGGTCACGGTCTATCCCGCCCGCACGAAGGCGGCGGAGATACTGGCGGCGCAGCCGGACGGCATCATGCTCTCGAACGGCCCCGGAGACCCGAAGGAGTGCGATACGATCATCGACGAGGTGCGAAAGCTCTATGAATCGGATGTGCCGATTTTTGCCATCTGTCTGGGACATCAGCTCATGGCGCTGGCGGCGGGGGCGGATACGCACAAGCTGAAATACGGACACCGCGGCGGGAATCATCCGGTGAAGGATCTGCGGACCGGCCGGGTTTATATTTCTTCCCAGAACCACGGTTATGTGGTGGATACGGAGCATCTTGATTCGGATGTGGCGGTCCCGGCTTTTGTAAATGTCAATGACGGCACGAATGAGGGGCTTGCTTACACCGGAAAGAATATTTACACCGTGCAGTTTCATCCGGAGGCGTGTCCTGGGCCGCAGGACTCCGCGTACCTTTTTTATGTGTTTTTATATTTTATGGGAGGAAATCGCTATGC
>JAJBUT010000065.1 GCA_020860185.1 Lachnospiraceae bacterium
AGCAATCGACTTTCATAGATGTTGGCGCGCTGCGACAGCAGCGCATGGAAGTTTACTATGAAAGTGTCGTGAATAGACAGACAGATGGGGGCTTGCACACCCAGATGACTGGATATTCGACGACCAGGCCGGTATGCCGCAGATTCTCTGAAACTGCCGGACCGCTATCACTCCGGAATGGAGTTCGCGACCAGATCGTGATACTGCTCCGACGTCAGCTCGCAATGGTAGAAAAGCTCATAGTAGCGTGTCACCTCCTCCTCCAGATCATAAGTCGCGTACTCGGGATAGAGAATCTTCGCCATCCACATCATACCCAGATACCGCTGCACGGAGGGAGGGAAGCCCATCCAGTTATACGGTCCGTAGGGAACCTCGTAATAATTCCCGTTCTGAATCGCGTCCAGCTCCTGCCAGAGTGAATCCTCCGCCACCACGGAATAGATACTCTGCGGAGCGAAAAAGATCACCTCCGGATTCCACTTCAGGATCTGCTCAAAGTCAACCTCATTTCCGGTACCCTTCGACGACGGCGTATCCACCACCGCCAGATTGTCCGAGAGCAGATCAATCACCTCGGCATGATAGGAGTCCTTACAGATCACATTGCAGCCCAGATCTCCCAGGCAGTACAGCACCGTCGTCCTGTCATCCCCCACCTGCTCCATGATATCCTCCATCTCACTGTAAATCTCAGCGCAGTAGGCGGCGAGCGTCTCCGCCTCCTCCTCCATATCAAACAGTTCCCCCAGCATACGGTACGCATCGGACGCGGTCTCCGTATCCATGGAAATGTGCACCGCGGGGATGCCGGTCTGCTCCTCAATCCCCTCCAGGTCGTCCTCCAGATCGGTCTTCGTCTCACCGACATCAATGATCACCTGGGGATCCGCTTTCGCCAGCTCCTCACGGTTTAAGTCACCGCTGCCTCCATATAACTGACCGAGAACCGGCAGATTATAATACGCCTCATCAATATACAGCTCAGCCTCCACCGACCAGTCGCTGGCCAGTGCCACCATCTCATCCGGATCCAGAGCAAAGCAGACAATCTGCGCCAGCGGACCCGTCACCGCATAGCGCTCAATGTCAGCCGGCAGTTCTACCTCCCGGCCAAGAGAATCCGTAAAAATGACCGTCTCCGCATCCTCCGACTGCGTTCCGGACGACTGGTTCGTTCCACCGCAGCCGGAAAACAGCGCAAGCACCAGCACCAGACACAGAAAAAACACCGGTATCGCTTTCTTTTTCTGTATTTTCATGGCGACCTCCCTTCACTTCTGACAAAACCTGCATATGCGTATGCACGCACGGTACAGGCAGACAGACAACGACCATTATCTACAGTTTTTTTCATTTTAGCACCCTTTTTCCTTTGTTTCCGTTGCCATGGCAACGGAAAACTGATGAAATCATAGATAAAAGGACGCCTCTCGGTGTCCCTGATACCCGGCAGTTATTCCTGCCATACTGAATTTACATCAGATCACAACTGTTCAATACCTTCACAGTTACATCAGATCTACTTTTTCGGTAATCAGCATATGGACTTCCTTTTTATTCGGAATATAATACCGGTACGCGCTTTCCGGATCCGTGATCTCACACCGTGCAAGAAAATCATCTGCGGACTCCTCTCCGTTAAGCGCGTAATAGTCCAGAAAACGAAACGCTTCCTCCCGGTCATGCAGCGGTTGTCCGAAATCGCCGTCAAACGTATACAGTCGATAAGAGATCTGATGCTCATCCAGGTATTTTTCATCATCAAATGATTTATACCTGCGCCCGTATGCCGTCGTAAATCCCTCTTCCACCGGCGGATCCTTACGTTTTATGACGATCATCCGTCTCCGCGCCAGTCTCATGAATTCATAAGCATTCTTCTCCATGACGCCAAAGGAACAGGCCACCACCACGTCACAGCAGTTTTCCGGCAGATCCGCGTAATCGCTCAGAACCGGACTGACATTGTCTATTCCCCGCTCAGCAGACCTTTCGCGGATACACTGCAGCACCCTCTCATCCACATCAACGGCAGTCACCCGCCGTACCAGAGGCGCCAGCTCTACAGCGAGACAGCCCGGTCCGCAGCCGACGTCGCATACTTCGTCTCCGGGCTTCAGAAACTCAGAAGCCTCTTTCGCCAGAAGAGCATGATATCCGGTCCACTCCGATGCCGCCAGATACCACAATATACTCTCATCACTCCACTTAAACATTGTATCTCCCCCAAAATCATACCGTATACTCTCACACGCCATTCACACAGCTTTTTCGATCTGACCCCGCAACACCTTGCTTCGCCGGGAAAGACCCTGCATGGTCAGGGAATGACATATAACAAATACAGCTCATCCTCATCATGATTTCTGAAATCAGTCAATCCAGGAATCATCCGACATGGCGTAACGCAACAGGCTGTACAGATACTGCGGCGTCCGCATATCATTTTTGTGTGCTCTCTCTCTCAGCACCGAGTATTCATCCCCGTCAAGCAAAACCGAGATTTTCTTTCTGCGCTTTCCTTTCCCGAAAGCTTTTCGTGCTATAGGATCTATTTTTATCTGCATAAATTCTCCCTCTGTAAGCCGGGCAATGCTTCCTCACACAAACGAACATGTTGTCAGTATACTATCTTCCTTCGATCTGCGCTGTTGCCATGGCAACAATATGAAAATTAAATATAAGTTATAATTTTCAGCATGACAGATTGCAAAGCAGAGATATTTTTCCTATAATAAGTAAAATATGATGAGATCGGAGGCAGCCATGAGACTGATTACATTTGCCGGTCCGCCGTCGTCCGGCAAGACGTCTGTCATTATACAGACGATCCTGCATCTGAAAAAATCCGGTTTTTCCTCCGGGGTGGTAAAATTCGACTGTCTCACCTCGTTTGACCGGGAACGCTATCAGCAGCACGGCATTCCGGCCAGCGTCGGCTATGCCGGCAAAATATGTCCGGATCATTTCTTTGTCAGCAATATCGAGGAGGCCGTCGAATGGGGACAGGCCTCCGGGTTTGATTTCCTTTTTACAGAGAGCGCCGGCCTGTGCAACCGCTGTTCTCCGTACATACGCGCGGTTCCGGCCGTCTGCGTCATCGACAGCCTGGCCGGTATTCAAACACCGAAAAAAGTCGGGCCCATGCTGAAGTCCGCCGACGTCGCGGTCATCACCAAAAGCGATATTGTCTCTCAGGCGGAACGCGAGGTGTTTGCTTTCAACATCTCGCAGGTCAATCCGAACGCCCGCGTCCTGTTTGTAAACGGCATCACCGGACAGGGGATACTGCCGCTTGCAGGCTATATCCGGCAGACCGCGGAGACCGACACCGTCCGGGACATGAAGCTGCGCTTTACCACACCATCCTCCATCTGCTCCTACTGCACAGGGGAGACGAGAATCGGGGAATCACACCAGCTCGGAACCATGAAAAAAATGGAGTTTTATTAAAGGAGATATGCATGAGCAACAGCATTCAGAAGCCGCCTGAAAACATGACCCTTGCAGAGCTGCTGCAGACATGGCCCATACTCCGTGATTTCTTTGAAAATCTGCGTCTTTCCTCCCTTGATCTTTCTCTTCCGCCAGAGGACGCCATCCTGGGTCTTCACCCGGATATGCTTGCCGATTTTGAGCTGACCCCGATGGAAGTGTATGATCAGTTTCTGCTGTTCTTCGATCACTTTACCACATCGGATGAAGGCATCGCAGACATTCAGACGCTGACACTCATCGGCGGGAACGACAAATCCGGCTGTCCGGAAGAATGCCGGCTGGAGGTTTCCCCGGGCGAGGTCATCAGCATCGTGGGACCTACCGGCTCCGGAAAAAGCCGTCTTCTGGAGGATATCGAATGTCTGGCACAGGGAGACACACCCACAGGGCGCCGCATCCTGCTGAACCACGCGCCGGTTCCGGATGAAATCCGGTTCGGAACACAGCACAGGCTGGTCGCTCAGCTGACACAGAATATGAATTTCGTCATGGATCTGACAGTGCGCGATTTTCTGGAAATGCACGCGCGCTGCCGCCTCCGTCCTGACACGAAGGAACAGATCGACGCCTGTTTTGACTGTGCCATCCGGCTGTCCGGAGAACCGTTTGACCTCGACACGAAAGTAACACAGCTGAGCGGCGGACAGTCCCGGGCTCTGATGATTGCTGACACAGCCTGCATCAGCAATTCTCCGATCATCCTGGTGGATGAGATTGAAAATGCCGGCATCAACCGGCATGAAGCGATCCGTCTGCTGGCAAAGGAAGGGAGGATCGTGTTTCTCTCCACCCATGATCCGGTACTCGCCCTGAATGCCTCCCGGCGCATCGTCATCAAAAACGGAGGTATCTCCGGCATTTTACGCACGACAGAAGAGGAACGCGCCGGTCTGGCTATCATTGAGCAGATGGACACAGTCCTTCACTGCGTCAGGGACGACCTGCGCAGAGGTGAGCGCATTACCGTAAGGGACATGCATATACAGTAAGGAACTGCCCGCCAAAGGGCGGCGGAATGGAGATTATTATGTGGAAGTTATATGACGAACTCATCGAAAACATTCCCGGGAACATATGCGCGAAAGACGTGCGCATCGGATCATCCTGGGGATACGTATCCTGTGAAGACAACTGCGGCATCGGCGTCATGTATCCCATTGACAGCCGGATGCCCCGTTTCAAAACAGACTGGACCGGAAGGCCGCTCAAAGATATCGCCTGCTGCGCCAAATCATGGAACATGATCGAGGCGTCTGTCGGCATAGCGGCCATCAACTGCTACTATAATTCCATGGAACAGGCCATTCAGAACGGCATCCGCATTCCGACCGCCCGCTCCGGGGAGGATCGCATGAACGATCCTTTTATCAGTTATCAGAAACGGGTCCGGAATAAAAATGTCGCCGTCGTCGGCCACTTTCCCTATCTCGAAACCCTGATCGAGCCCATCTGCCATCTCTCCATACTGGAGCTGGATCCCCAGAAGGGAGACTATCCGATCTCCGCATGTGAATATCTGATTCCGGATGCCGACTATGTATTTCTCACCTGCGGGACTCTGACCGACAAAAGGCTTCCGCGGCTGCTGGAGCTGTCGAAAAATGCCTGGACTGTCCTGGTCGGCCCCGCCACACCGCTCACACCGCTGCTTTTTTCTCACGGCGTGGACGATATGTCCGGCTTCGTCTTCCGTGACCTGGATCAGGCAGACCGTATCCTGACCGGAGGACAGTTCGGCTCCATGTACACCACCGGCTACAAGGTCTATCTCTCGCGTACAGATAAATCGAACTGAAAGCAGCCGTCAGCTGCGTCTGTCATTTCAGCAGCCGGAAGCTGTTCTGGTAATAATCCAGAATCCCATCCTCCTTCATTTTCGCCAGTTCTTTCGAAAGAGCAGAGCGATTGACACAGAGAAAATTAGCCATCTCCTCCCTGTTGTACGGAATGGTAAAAGAATTCTTTTTGTATACCCGCTTTTTATCACTGAGATAGAGATAAATCCGTCTCCGCAGGCTTTTCTCCGACAGGATGTTCAGCCGCATATTGATCCTCAGATTCTCCTGTGTGAGAATAATCGTTATATTTGTCACGAGACGAACCCTCAGATTTTCATCAATATGCCCCTCCTTGATCACATCATTAAGAGGAATCCGGAAAAACTCCACATCAGTCACAGCTGTATAAAAATAATCGCTGGTGTGTCCGACCTTGTAGGCAGTGTCAATCCCGATCGTGTTCCTTCTGCTCAGCTTATTGACCAGGAAAAATTCTCCGTTCACAAGCAGCCGGCTGACTTCCACCTCTCCGGATATGATCAGGCCGACATATCTGATCATATCCCCCTCGGAAAGAATCGTCTCTCCCCGCAGAAATCTCTTCTCAGGAGCCTCCGTGATATGTTCGCAAAGATTTCGGAAATCTTCCTGACTGAAACCAATAAATATCTTCGACCCCAGGATAAAATTCTCCGTCTCCGTGTCAAACATATCTCCGTCACCTCCTGCCATAAAATGAACTCTTTTCGTATGCAATTGTTCTTATTGTAGCAGAATAATAATCTATTGTATATTTCCTTTTTCGCATTAACTTATTTAGGAAACAACTTGTATGCTTTAATTGCTGTAGATACTCCTTCTTTACTACGACGAGGCTTTTAAAGTCTGTGATTTTCGTATCAGGCAATGCAGGATGTAGATATTACTCTGTCAGAACCCTGCACTGCTTCAGGCAAAACGCAATTCCGTAATGCCGGATATTTTTCGGCGAACGCTGACTGAAATACTGATCATATCGGAGCCTGTTCATCTGATTCAGCGCTTCCCGCGCATCTGCTGTCAGATCCTCATTGTGCTTCGAATACTTTACCTCTATCACATATGCTTCTTTCCTGCGCAGGTCAAACGCGGTTATATCCGCCCTGCCATTGCCTGCCTCACGCTCGGATCTGATCTCCCAGCCTCTTCTGGTGCTAAGCATCCCGAGCAGCAGACCGTGATAAAAGGTTTCCTTATCCTCATAATTTCCACCGTCCAGATAACTGACAGACTCGCCAAGGCAGTAATTCAGGCAATCCTCCAGAGTCTCTGCGTTTCCGGACGTAAAGGCAATAAAAAATTCTTCCAGCCCGTCCCCGTCATCAAGGACCTTTGCAGAAAACCAGGCATCAATCTTCGTTATGAAAATATCTTTTACTTCACGGTTCGGAATGCACAGGTCATAGCTCCCGTCCTCATATCGCGCCCGGTGTGTCAGATAGCCCGATGTATACAGAACACTCCATATGTTCTCCGGCTGATCCATCATATCCCTGTATGTCAGATCCGGCGCCAGCTTTCTGCGGACAACCCGCCCTTCTATCAAAGCGCCGATCTGGTCGCGGGTTATGCTGTCAGCCTGTTCAGCGAACTGCCGGATTATATCCGTCCCACCGGAGTTTACCCAAAAATTCTGCGGAATACGGTCCGATGTGTTCAAAAGCTGGCTGCACCAGTTGATAACATCCCAGGGGCAATATACATCCTGCTGCCCGAACCGGTATCCGTCATACCACTCCCGGGTGGCATCATAATATCCAGCCAGGCCAAGATCACCCAGCATCTGAACCATTTCCGCATCAGTAAAACCAAACCACTCATCAAACTGCTCGTCGCTGATCGAATGAATGACAGGATTATTCAGATCCGAGAAAATACTTTCCTTCGAGATCCTCATACATCCGGTCATAACACTGAAAAATAAAGAATCATTTGATTTTAAGGCATAACCGAAAATCTGGCGTATGAGCGCAACCATATCATCATAATAGTGATTTTCATATGCTTTTTGCAGCGGCGCGTCATATTCATCAATCAGGATTATAGCTTTTTTGCCATAATGCTTATAAAGCATTCTTGACATCAATCTCAGCCCTTCCTGCTGATTTCCTTTTCCCTCGCTCAGATCAAATATCTTTTTTTTATCACGGGCATTCAGCTTCCCGCTTTCCTGCAAATGATCCAGCTGTTCTGCTGCCTCAGCAACAGAACTCCACAGTTGCTGCCGTGCCTCTTCAAACGAAACGCCGCTCACCTCAAATCTTACATCTGTATACGACCGTTCTGTTTTACTGGTATATTACCAAAAAGCCGCCCACTTAGCAACCCCGGCCTATATCATCATCTGTCATAAACTATTCTGCATGTTACTTTTTTTCTTTGATTTTCTGTTAGCCCACCCTCTGAGTAGTAATTATCCTGCTGAAAAAAGGTCTGCCGCACGAATCACATCGTGCGGCAGACCCGTCCTTCTCCAGAAAACATCCCGAAGAAATCTGTTTTCCTACATGTTTTTTATGTCCTTACATGCTTTTAAATTGAGTTCACAAGTCGTCTGCCTGTGTCTATTCAACGCTCAGTGTCACCGCGTTGCTCACTGCCATGTTCCCGTCCTCATCCGTGATCACGCATCGGTACTGCTGGCCGTCGCGTGCCTCCGTGATGGGTACGGAGACCGTCGCCGTGTCGGCTCCGTCCATGCCGGAATCCCTCCAGGTCGACGCACCGGCATTCAGGTACTGCCACTGGTAAGTAAGGCCGTTGCCGGTCGCTTCCACGGTAAAGGCAGCTGTGTCTCCCACTGCGCCCGCACAGTCGGACGGCTGCGCGGTGATCACGATACTGCCCGCGGACGGCAGGCTCAGGGTCGCCGTCTCGCTGATGACGCTGTTTCCGTTCTCATCCGTCACGATGCAGCGGTACTGCTGGCCGTCGCGCGTCTCCGTCATCGATACAGAGAGCGACGCCGTCGTAGCCCCGGTCATGCCGGAGTCATGCCATATCGTGCCGCCCGCGCTCATGTACTGCCACCGGTAGGTCAGGCCTGTCCCGTCCGCTTCCACGGTAAAGGTGGCCATGGTCCCGACCAGCCCCGTATAATCGGACGGCTGCAGCGTGATCGTAAATCCGGCATCATCGGTTACCGTCAGAGTCGCGGCATCGCTGGTCACGGTATTGCCGTCGCCGTCCGTCACCACGCAGCGGTACTGCTGGCCGTCGCGTGCCTCCGTGACCGGCACGGAAATGGATGCCGTATCGGCTCCGCTCATGCCGGAATCCCTCCAGGTCGAAGCGCCTGCGTTCAGGTACTGCCACTGATACGTGAGGCTGCTGCCGGTCGCTTCCACCTCAAACACGGCCGTGCTCCCGGCGGTAGCGGTATAGTCCTCCGGCTGGGTGATGATCTGGAGCTCCTCCGCATCATCCCCGGTCTCCTCCCAGGCAAGCGCGGGGGCTCCGTCATAGGCGCTGTTAATCTCCGCGCCGGATATGTACTCAGATCCCAGCTCCGTGAGCAGGCTGTCATAGGCGCTGTACAATGTCAGCGTACCAAGGTTATAGCCTGCAGTCGTCAGTCCGTTGGGCAATGCCGCCGTATCCGCCCCGTAGTAGGACAGAGTATCCTCACTGGTTCTCAGATAGCCTCCGATGGATCCTACATAGGTGCCGGAGGATGTCACCGCGGCATCCAGTCCGTTATAGCAGTTGATCAGCACATTGCCATCCTTGTTCCCGCATCCGACCAGTCCGCCGGCAGAATATCCGCCGCTGACCGTTCCGAGATTATAGCAGTTATTCAGAGTCACCACATAGCTGTAGGATGTCCCGACAATACCGCCGGCGCCCTGAGAATAAGTAGACGAAGAAAGAGTGTATCCTGTGACAGATCCTTTGTTATAGCAGCTGCTGAATGTAACCGGGCCGTCGCAGCACCCGACAATTCCGCCGACATTATGCGACGACGACGTGCCGACACTGGCTTCGTTCCCCACATTTTCAAATGTCGCATAACCGGCGTAGCCTGCGATGCCGCCGACATAATAGCTGCCGGTCACAGTACCCTGCACGATCAGATTTTTCACCGTTGCCGGATAACCCGACTTCCCGACCCCGCCGAAGAGCCCCTGATAATCAGAAGATGTCGATGTGAACAATCCCTGTATCGTATGATAATCTCCGTCAAACGTGCCGCAGAATCGACTGCTGTAATTGCCGATCGGCGACCAGGTATAGCTCCCCAGATCCAGATCTACGTCCAGTTTAAAATATACGCCGCTGTAAGTTGTGCCATATGTCACCTGAGAAGCAAGATATTTAAGGTTCGCGGCAGATTCAATCAGATACGGGTCGCTCTCCGTACCGGAACCGCTGACCCAGATCTCGGAGGAACTGCCGTCCCATTCGTCGATCGCCGTATTTTTGGATGTCGTCTCGTCGCAGCGGGTGCAGGACGCAATCAGGTAATCTCCGTCCTGAACCGCGTTCTCCCAATCCCAGTCATGACCAAGCGCATCAATCGTTTCCTCCGCCGTGTAATCGCAGCGGCTGCACGTCACCGTCTGTACGCCTGTCTGTGTGCAGGTCGGCTCCTGCGTTACCTCATACTGATAGTCATGACCAAGCGCATTGATCGTTTCCTCCGCCATGTAATCACAGCGGCTGCACGTCACCGTCTGTACGCCTGTCTGTGTACAGGTCGGCTCCTGTGTTATTTCATACTGATAATCATGGCCGAGCGCGTCTTCCGTATCCTCCACGATTGTCTTGCCGCAGTCCGGGCAGAAATAAGTATTGTGCCCGGCCTCCGTACAGGTTGCGTCGCTTGTTTTCGTCAGCACTTTGTTCGCATGGCCGCAGGTCGACATTTCCAGCTGAAGATTTGGAACAGAAACGCTGGTCGTTCCCGATATGGATGTATTCGAGACATCCGCATAGCTATCCGTGGTATCGCTCCCGCGGTACAGAGTGGCATACCCGCTTTTCGCAGTGACGACATAGGTCAGGCCCGAGGTATAGGCGGATGCTTTTCTGGATACGGCGATAACGAGATTATCCTCGCCGTTATAATCAAACTCCGTATCCAGCGTGATCGCCTCCCAGCCGGTTGAGGCTCCCAGCGTCGGCGACCCCGAATAGACCAGCGTCAGGTCGTCCGCCGAAACCCAGCCGGCCGAGGTGAATGTACTCTTTGACGTGTGCCCCATATAGATTTCGAGGGATGTTGTCGTGTGAGAAACGGCCGACGCTACCTGAAACGCGATCTGCGAGATGCTCCCCGCCGTACCGATCTCGTCCGCTGTATAAATCATCTCAGCCAGAGACATCTTGTCATAGGCGTAATAGGGCATATACATACTGGTAGAAGTCGAAGTCTCATCCCCGATGGTCACGGTCGAGTTCGCCAGCTGCGTCGTCGCGCCGCAGACAGAACAGGTTCCCGTCGTGACGCCATCCTCATCCGGTTCACCCCATACCCAGGTATGGCCGAGCGGGCTTATCGTCTCTTCTGCTTCATAGTCACAGCGGCTGCAGGTCACGGTCTGTGCTCCGCTCTCCGTGCAGGTCGCCTCTTTCGTCACTGCATATTGATAATCATGGCCGAGCGCATCAATCTCCTCCTGCACCTCGTAATCACAGCGGCTGCAGGTTACGGTCTGTGCTCCGGCCTCGGTACAGGTCGCCTCCTGTGTTACATTATACTGATAATCATGGCCCAGCGCATCAATCTCTTCGACAATCGTACTCTCACAATCCGGGCAATAATACTCTGTATATCCGGTCTCCGTACAGGTCGCCTCCCGGCTGTTGCCGGTCTCTGTTTTATTCTCGTGAGAGCAGGTAGCCATGGTAAGCTTCAGATTCGGAAGATAGGCGGACATTGCCCCGCTCGTCGTATCCGAGATGTCTCCGTAATTCGAATAATTGTCACTGTAACGATAGAGAGTGACACTGCCGCTCTGGGATGTATAATAATACCTGAGTGAGCTGCTGTACCCGGACGCCTTTTTCGCCACGGCAATGACCAGGTTATCCTCGCCATTGTACTCAAACTCCGTATCCAGAGTAACCGATTCCCAGCCGGCTGTCGTCCCCAGCGTGGGACTGCCCGAATAGACCAGCGTCAGATCATCCGCCGAGATCCAGTCACTATTATTGGAAAATGTACTCTTTGTAGTATGTCCCATGTAGATCATGACAGAAGTCGTTGTGTAAGAAGACGCCGACGCTGCCTGATACGCGATCTCTTCGATCGTTCCGGCTGTACCGATCTGGTCTGCCGTATAGATGGATTCCGACAATCCATTATTATAATAGATAACATATGGCATATAATAGGATGAAGTATTCGACGACTCATCCCCGATCGTTACCGTCTCTGTCCCCGCAGCCGCCATGACCTCCACAGGGGATGAGATCACCAGTCCGGACACCGCCAGAAACAGCGACATCATCAGGGCAAGAATTCGTCTTCTCTGTTTCAAAATTCCCTTTTCCATAAAATCCTCCATTCCACCGCCTCTTGACCGGCGGCATAAATAAGTGGTACTTCCGTATACCAGGAATTGTTAAAGCCCCTGATTTGAATAAACTTGTTTCCTGCTGTTTTGGCGAAAAGGACCGGCTGCCGCGTGATATGAACCGCGCGGCAGCACCGTCCTCCTCCAAAAAGGAACCCCGGAGGGAACTGTTTTTACATGCTCTTAAATGCCCCTGCATGCTTTATCATTGTGTTCACATATCGTCTGCATATTTTAATGCACGCTCAGCGTCACCACATCGCTCACAGCCATACTCCCGTCCTCGTCCGTGATCACGCAGCGGTACTGCTGGCCGTCGCGTGCCTCCGTGACGGGTACGGAGAGCGTTGCCGTCGTGGCTCCGGTCATGCCGGAATCATGCCATTCCGTGCCGCCGGAACTCATGTACTGCCACTGGTAACTCAGGCCGTTGCCGGCCGCTTCCACGGCGAAGGTGACCGTATCTCCCACTGCGCCCGCACAGTCGGACGGCTGCGCGGTGATTTCGATACTGCCCGCGGACGGCAGGCTCAGGATCGCCGCCTCGCTGATGACGCTGTTCCCATTCTCATCCGTCACGATGCAGCGATACTGCTGACCGTCGCGCACCTCCGTGACGGGCACGGAGAGCGTCGCCGTCGTGGCTCCGCTCATGCCGGAATCATGCCACGTTGTGCCGCCTACGCTCATGTACTGCCACTGGTAGGTCATGCCTGTCCCGGTCGCTTCCACAGTGAAGGTGGCCGTGCTCCCGGCCAGCCCCGTATAGTCAGACGGCTGCAGCGTGATCGTAAATCCGGCCTCATCGGTTACCGTCAGTGTCGCGGTGTCGCTGGTCACGGTATTGCCGTCGCCGTCCGTCACCACGCAGCGATACTGCTGGCCGTTGCGCGCCTCCGTGACAGGCACAGAGATGGACGCCGTATCAGCTCCGCTCATTCCGGAATCCCTCCACGTCGAGGCGCCCGCATTCAGATACTGCCATTGATAAGTGAGTCCGCTGCCGGTCGCTTCCACCTCAAACACCGCCGTGCTCCCGGCTGTCCCGGTAACATCCGCGGGGTGGGATGTAATCTGAAGCTCTTCCGTTTCTCCGCCTTCATATGTGATGCTGATCGTATTCACCCACTTCACGCTGTCAAACGCATCCGTGTCATTCCCTGTATAAACCAGGCGGGGAGCGTTCATGGTATCAGCGATATCCGCCGTCGCCTCTCCATATGTCGTGCTCTGGTAGCCCTTATAGACCAGCACGGCCTCATTCAGGCTGACCTCGTCCGGATCCACCGTACGGATATACGCGCTGTTTCCTTCCCAGTCAACCGGCTGAAAACTTATCTGCTCTACGCCATCCGCATCCAGCTCCAGATAATCCAGAAGCTGTGCCAGTGTGACATACTCCGCAGCGATACCGTAAGTAACAATTTCGTCTGCCTTCTGGCTGCTGTAAGTAATCACTTCATTCTCTTCTATATAATCTGTTACGAGTTCCTCCATATTAACGGTGATTGTCTCGCCATTCACAGAAACCGTAACCGTATGCTCAGACGCGTCTACCGCAACTTCAGTTCCCGCCTCGTAATTATCCAGATAGAACGAAGCCTGCTTTACATTGCCGTATGCATCCAGAACCAGGGAGTCTTCCGCGGCATCTGACACATCATAATATGCACTGCCTGCCTGAACGCCCTCCAGATTGCCCGTGTAAGCCTGCGGCAGACGTGTCACGGTCAGACGCCAGTATCCGCTGTCGTCCTCACAAATGTTGACCGTCCACACATCTTGTGTGTCAAAGTATGCCAGCGTCTCATCCTCATCGTCCGAAGCAAGTAAGATTGCTGAAGCAGATGCTTCCGACGCAGTTTCCGCGTTGTCCGCTCCCAGCAGAGCTGAAAACTCTTCCGTATCCATATAGGCTTCGCTCACCGGCCGCTCATAAATACTGCCGGATACAGAACCGACCAGAATCGAGTCCGTGTCGTCTCCCAGCTGATAATAGCAGTTGATGACAGAGACGCTGCTCTTACCCGCGATATAGCCGACATCTTCATATCCGCTGACCGCGCCGCGGTTAAAGCAGTCCGAGATGTCAGCCATGTTAAGATTGTCGTCTTCGTTAAACTGGGCGCCGACGACGCCTCCCACATACTGATAGCCGGTTACATCGCCGTAATTACCGCATCCGGTGATGCTCGGGCTGGTCACTGCCTCATAAGTGCTGCCGTCATAGGCAGGCTCCATCCGCCCCGCGATACCGCCCACGCGGTCGCTGGAGGAAGATCCGTTTACTTCGCCGTAATTCACACAATCCGTGATCACACCGGCATTGTCGCCGACGATGCCGCCCACCGCATAGTAGCAGGCCGCGCAGATTGAAACATTCGAGACACAGTTTTCAACTGTACCCTGATTCCATCCCACGATACCGCCGACGCAGCTGCTCTCACTGCTGTCGCCATAGCTCTCAATCAGTCCGTCCACGGTCAGGTTTCTGACCACAGCGGAGGAAGGAAGCGCTGAGAAGAAGCCGAGAGAACCGCTGGTATCATTAAGAATCAGCATATTCGAGACTGTGTATCCCTGTCCGTCAAACGTTCCCGCAAACACAGTCTGGTTTGCGTCGCCGATAGCCGTCCAGAGATTCTCAAAGCCTGTTCCGTCATAGAATCCCTCCAGATCAATGTCCGCCATGAGATATACTGTCTCATCCGCGTAGTCATGTCCGGTCTTTACGTTGTTCATGAACTCGCGCAGGTCGCCCGCGTCGTAGAGCTCTGTAATGTACTCAAACTGGTAATCGGGATCCTGCTCCCACTTCAGTGCGGGGTAGCCGCCGTTGATACCGGTCTCCGGATTCTCATAGGCAAGTCCGAGGTTTTCGAGCACTGTGCTGCCCGCCGTTGTTAATTCTTCCTCAGTCGCGGACAGGATATAATCCGCGCTGTCGTCGCCCGTACCGGCTCCGGCCGCCGCCGTACCCGTCAGGTAATAGTTCAGACCGCCCTGCTGATAATACAGATTCGTGCTGCCCACGATACCGCCGGTATAAGCACCGCCCGAGATGGCGCCGACACTGTAGGAACCAACGATCGCCGTGCTCCAGCTCATGCCGGCGATACCTCCGGTATAACAGTAATTGTCAGTCGCGCTGTTCGCGGTGACAGTTCCCGTATTATAGCAGCACTGGATGGCGCTCTGATCAGATACATGGGTCAGATATCCCGCGATACCGCCGGTATAGACATCCGTCGTCGCAGTATTAACCAGATCTCCTCTGTTGTAGCAGGCCAGAACAGTCGTAGAGGAAGCATATCCCACAATACCGCCCATATAACCGTAGCCATTGACTTCCGCCTGGTTGCCGCAATACTGAATCGCGGAGTCATAGGCCCGTCCCGCGATACCGGCTGTATAATTTCCGCCGGTCACGCTGCCGGCCACAATCAGGCGCTCTACAGTCGCCTTGGAAATATAACCGAAGAGACCGTTGTAATCCTGAAGCGTGCTGCGGTTCTGCGTGATGGTAACGGTGTGGTTCTGTCCATTCAGTGTGCCGGAAAACGGCTTGCTGCCGGTGCCGTAGCTGCCGATCGGCGTCCATTCGGATGTCACCTCAATATCCGCGTCCAGAAGAATCGTTACATTCTCAAGAGAATTCCCGCCGTTGACAATCTCTGCCAGGCCAAGCAACTCCTCCTCCGTGCTGATGGTATAGCTTTCCGCATCTCCCGTATACCAGGAAGTATCCGGTTCAACCACCGGATCAACCGATGTCTCTGTCTCCCAGACAAAAATCGGATAGCCGGTCGCGTCTGTCTTAAATAATGTCGCATCCGCGTTCGTATTCAGGGTATCTGCCAGACCGGCAAACGCCTCTGCGCTCAGCCCCGTCGCCCCGTTGGCGTCTGACACATCGCCGGCCAGATACCAGCAGTCCGACACGGAAACAGAGCCATAGCTGTTGCCGTTATAACCGATGACGGCTCCCTGCCAGCTCGTGCTGCTGCAGGTCACTTCGCTGATCGTAAAGCTGTTGCTGATGCTGCTGTCCGTATCCCCGTAATTATAAAATCCTCCCAGCAGACCGCCCACATAATTCTTCGTCGTATTGTAATAGTAGGCACTGGTGTTGCGATTCATCAGACTGCCGTCCGAATAGCTGTTCACTACGGTCAGTGTGCCGCCGTAGCTGTAGCCGATCAGACCGCCCACATAGGACTCCGGTGCGGTCTCCTGAGACTGCCAGTAATAGCTGTTCGTCACATCCACGTGGCTTGTGCAGTTTTCAAGCGTAAGTCCTCCGTAGGACACGCCCACGATACCGCCGTAATAGCTCTTACATCCCGAATCATCTGAGGCCTGATTGGTGATCGCACCATCTACGGCCAGATTTTTTATCACCGCCCCGTTCACCTTGCCGAACAGGCCATAGCCGTTATAGGACTCAGTATGATTCGACGTAATGGAAAGGCCGCTGACTGTATGATTACCGCCGTCAAACGTTCCCTGGAAAGATCCGGTCGTCTGATAGTACGCGCCGGTTCCGATGGGCGTCCATTCTCCGGTCAGCTCAATATCCTCTGTCAGCAGGAAGGAAACGCCGTAGTAGGTCCTGCCCGCATTGACCCTGTTTGCCAGCTCTCTCAGGTCGTCTTCGCTCTGAATCAGATAAGGATCCTCCGCGGTTCCGCTTCCCTCTCCATTAAAGTAGGTATCAGCCTCCTGCGCGTTCACGCTGACTGAAATATCCTGTGTCACACTGGTAATCGTATAGGATACAGAATCCGCATTCACACTGGAAGTGTAAACAACATCCTCCGGAGAAAACGTCACAGTGTCAACGCTGTACCCGGACTCTGCCCGCACAATGAACAGCAGAGAATATGTATCATATACGTTCACGCCGGTAACTTTTCCGCTCTCATCCGTAATGGTCTCATAGCCGGTTCCGCCGGATCCCACATAGATATAGGTGCCATCCGCGCAATCAAACGTAACCGTGTACACCTGCTGTCCTACACTGATATCCACGGTTGCGGTGACATCATCTACAACAGTCAGATAATCATTATAAGAAATAACCACCTGTGTTACATCTTCGCTCAGTGTGTCGGTCGGGCTCCATGTATAATCACTGACCTGTACCGTGCTGCCATCACTGTAGGTCGCCGTAACAACCATGCCGGACGGATCAAACGACTCTGTCGTCTTATAGGATATCTTGTCCGGCGCCTGCGTTACCTCGATACCAGTCAGAGAAACCGGCGCCTCATAGGCTGCCGTCTCCCAGGAAAGAGCCGGCGCCGATGTGCCGATGCCTTCCTTATACGCGGAGCCAAGCACCAGTGCAGAAAGGTCGGTATCCCCACTGGTATAACAGTTCTCCGCCGTCGCTTCTGTGCCGTAACCGATCAGCTCTCCGTTGTCATCCGTGCCGTTGCCGGTCACCGTGCCGAGATTGTAGCAGTTAGTCAGACTCGCGCCGTATGCAGATCCCGCCAGGCCTCCCGAATAACCGTAGGAGCCGGGCTTGGACACATCGCCCAGGTTATAGCAGTTCAGCATAATCACGCCTGCCTGCGTACCGTTGTCTGTATTAATATAGTAGGAATTCGTACCGCCCAGAATGCCGCCGGTATGGCCGCTCTTCCCGGCGATGGTTCCCTTATTATAACAGGATGAGAAAACAACGCTGCTTTCAGACTCTGCAAATCCCAGTATACCGCCGGTCGCATAGTAACCGACATTTGTGTTATTGCTGATGACAATCGCTTCACTTCCTACATGATTAAATGTACAGATCCCGGAAGCCATGCCCGCTACGGCAGCCGCACTCGCTGTCGCAAGCGTGCTGCGCACATACCCCTTCACGATCAGATTGGAAACGGAGGCGCCGTCGATGCAGCCGAAAAGACCCGCATAGGTGTAGGCTCCGTTCAGATAAAGTCCGCTGATCGTATAGCCGCAGCCGTCCAGTTCACCGGCAAACGGCTCAGCATATGTACCGATGGGCGTCCACTCTTCTGTAAGGACAATATCCGCCGTCAGCTGCGCCTTCGCGTCCGTCTCGCCCGCTTCCACAAGTACGGCAAACGCGACCAGATCCGCTTCATCCGCGATCTGGTAGTATCCGTCCACCAAAGAAAGCGCTCCGGTCGCAGTCTCGATCACGACCTCCGTCTCAGCCGTGACACCGGTCAGCGTGTAAACGCCATCCGCCGACGTAAGCTCTGCACCGTCCACAGTAACAGAGGCAACCGAATAGCCAGCCGACGTTTTAATGGTAAAATCAACGCTTCCGCCGGACTCTACTGCCGCATAGGAAACCGTCTCGCCGTCCACACAAACGGAAGCGGTACCGTCTGTAAGGAAGGTCACAAGATAAGCCGGCGTCGGCTCAGCTTCTCCCTCCTCCCAGGCAAGCGCGGGCGCTCCGCCGTATTCGCTGTTGATCGAATCTCCGGACTGGAAATCCGAACCGAGAAGCGCGAGCAGCGTCGTATAATCGCTGTACAGCGTATGCGTACCGAGCTGATAGGTACTGCCGACGCCATTTGCCTGGGCACAGGTATCCGCGCCGTAATATGTCGTCGTGTCATACGCGGTCTTCAGATAGCCGCCGATACTGCCGAGATAGTATCCTCTCGTCACCATCGCCTCGAGACCGTTGTAGCTGTTGTCCACCGGATTCGCGGTCGCGTAGCCCAGTCCGATCAGACCGCCCACGGACTGTCCGCCCGAGACATTGCCCAGATTGTAACAGCTGGTCATCGTGATCTTGTTTGTTGTATAGTTCGTGCCAACCAGGCCGCCCACGCCGTTCTGGAAACCGTAGGCCAGATAATATCCGTTGATATCACCCTTATTATAGCAGCCGGTAAAGGTAGTCACACCCGTGCAGTCTCCCACAATGCCTCCGACATAATAGGAACTGCTGCCGCCCACATCTGCCTCATTTCCGACATTCTCAAAGTCCGCGTATCCCGCGGAACCCGTCACACCGCCGACATAACTGTCTCCGGTCACCGTGCCCTGCACAATGAGGTTTTTAATTGTCGCCGTATTCGATGCGCTCGTGCCGCCCACATATCCGAACAGACCCTGATAATTCGAGGACGCTGTGGTAGCAAGACCCTGTATCGTGTGATAGTTTCCGTCAAAGGTTCCCAGAAAATGAGAACTGTTCGTCCCGATCGGCGTCCAGGTGAGACCGGCCAGATCTATATCGACTTCCACCTGGAAATACTCACCGCTGTACGTCGTGCCGGCCGTCGTGCTGGCTGCAAGATAAGCCAGGTTCGCGGCGGACTCGATCAGGTACGGATCCGCCTGTGTGCCGGAACCGTTCTCCCATATCTCGGATGATCCGTCCCACTCGTCAATGCCGAGATTCTTTGTCTTCGTCTGGTCACAGCGGCTACACGACGCTGTCAGATAGTCTCCGTCCGCCACTGCGCTGTCCCAGTCCCAGTCATGACCGAGCGCGTCGATCACCTCATCCTCAGCATAATCGCAGCGGCTGCAGGTGACAGTCTGCGTACCCGCCTCGGTACAGGTGGCCTCCTTTGTCACACTGTACTGATAATCATGACCGAGTGCCTCAGCCGTCTCTACCGTGTAAGTACGCCCGCAGTCACTGCAGTAGTATGTATCATACCCGGCCTCTGTGCATGTGGCTTCTGTCGACCCCTGCAGAACGCTGTTCTCATGCGTGCAGGTCTCAATCGATAACCGGATATTCGCATAATACATTGCTGTTGTCCCGGATGTTGTATCTGTGATATCCGTGTAATTCGATAAACTGTCACTGCGGCGATACAGCGAGTTGTTACTGCTGGTCTGCGTATAAGCATACGTCAGCGATGAGGTATAAGTCGTTGACTCTCTGGATACGGCAATCACCAGATTGTCTGAGCCGTTGTACGCAAACTCCTCATCCAGCGTGACTGCCTCCCAACCGGCAGCCGTTCCCAGAGTGGGAGTGCCCGAGTAAACCAGCGTCAGGTCAGATGCGGAGATCCAGTCATCAGAGCCGGAAAAGGCAGACTTCTGCGTATGCCCCATGTAGATCTTCACAGACGTCGTAGCCAGACTGGATGCGCTCATCACCTGATAGGCAATCTCAGAGATAGTGCCCGCACTCCCTACCTGTTCCGAGGTATAGATTGTCTCGCACAGGCTGTTTTTGTAAAAATTGCCGTAGGGCACAATCGTACCTGACTGCTGCGTCTCTCCGATCGTGACCGTGTCAACAGCCGCATAGGCTGTCGTTGGAGATGAGATCACCAGCCCGGACACCGCCAGAAACAGCGACATCATCAGGGCAAGCAAGCGTCTTCCCCGTTTCAAGGTTCCATTTTTCATAAATTTCACTCCTTTCTACTCGTTCAGAACACTTCCACTCAATCCGGGGCAGGTCTGTGAACCACGGTCCGGAGCATCCGTATCCCGAACAATAATGAAAAACCAATACCGATTTCAGCATAACGCTGCAAAAAAATATTTGTAGTTGCCATAGCAACAGATTTCTGTCAATATCAACAAATTAAGAATTTTGTCTCGGAGCGAAAATGACAAAGTGCATAAAAAAACAGGGGCACAGCACAGAACGATCTGCGCTTGACAATCCCTGTGATTTCTTCTATCATATACCCTGTATCTGTGATGTTGCCATGACAACGAAAAAAAGCCGAAAAATACGTTAACATATGATTCACTGATACAGGGGACACTATTTTACCTTTTTCAGCAGGAAACGACTTAAGTCGTTTTCTGTATTTTACAGGAGAATAACCATATTGTTATGGAATCAAATACACAGACTTACCGACCACAGCAGATGGGATACCGGATCGGGCGTCGCACACAGGACATCATATTTTCCATACTTGCACTGATCATTCTCTGTGTGCCGATGCTTGTCATATCGCTTGTCATCTGGCTCGACAGCCCCGGCGACAGTCCTGTTTTCAAACAGGATCGCGTTGGAAAGAACGGAAAGATTTTCAGAATATACAAATTTCGTTCCATGTATCCGAATGCGGAAACAAATCTGGAAGAGCTTTTAAAACTGAATGAAATGGATGGTCCCGTGTTTAAGATAAAAAATGATCCGCGTATCACCAGAATCGGGCGCCCCCTGAGAAAGAGCGGTCTGGATGAGCTCCCGCAGCTGGTAAATATATTGAAGGGAGATATGAGCATTGTCGGCCCCCGCCCCGCTCTGCCGCGCGAGACCATGCTGTATAACGACTACGAAAGACAGCGACTGTCTGTAAAGCCCGGGCTTACCTGCTACTGGCAGATACAGCCGCATCGGAACGATCTGAGTTTTTCGGAATGGGTAGAACTGGATTTAAAGTATATCCGGGAGCGCAGCTTTTTCACAGACTGGAAAATCATTCTGAAAACGATCGGTGTTGTCTTTTCCGGACAGGGACAGTAGTTTAACCTTAGGAACTCCCTGACCACACACCTGCTGCGGAATCAGGGCGAAAACGCAATGATTCAGAGCATTTTAACGGGCGCCGAACACCCTTCGAAACTCAGGGCTCTCAAAAACCCTGCGGACGCTGCCCTGACAGGCGACCGTCTGCCCATCGATCAGAATCACCTGATCCGCATACTTTGCCACATACTCCAGGTCATGGGAAATCAGGATCACGGCAAGGTCGTAGTGCGTCTTCAGCTGTGAAATGGTATGATAAAACACCTCCATGCCGTTCTGATCAATGCCGGAGACCGGCTCATCCAGAAGCAGCAGATCCGGTTGATCCATGATCGCCATGGATAAGAGCACGCGCTGCAGCTCGCCGCCGGACAGATGGCAGACCTGCCTGTCGATCAGTTCCTCTGCCTGAAAAATCTCGAGATTCGACCGGATCTTTTCATACAGATTTTTGTTTTTCTTCCAGAATACCGGCCAGGCGCTCTGATAGCAGGCAATCATGTCGTAGACGCTGATCGGCGTCTTTTTTTCTATATTCAGACTTTGCGGCACATAGCCGATTTTCAGTTCCATCCCCTTGTCGCGCAGCACGGTCGTCTTATCGTGCATGGAGAACTCGATCGTCCCGGTGTGCGGGATATCATCCAGGATGGCACGGATCAGCGTTGATTTGCCGGCGCCGTTTTTGCCGATCAGAACCGCCAGAGTGCCGCAATGGATATGAAGATTGATATCTTTTAAGATCACCTGATCGCCCACCGTCACTCCGATGTCATTCATGCGGATACAGTGAAGGCCGCAGGGTTCCATAAGTTTTCTGAACATATTACTCCTCAAACGCTTCCCGGATCTGCTCCAGATTCGCGCGCATCCCGTCAAGGTAGCTGTCCGCGTCGTAATCCCCGCGCGTCAGTGTATCCAGATAAATCACCTGCACATCCGTCTCCTGCTCCACCGTGTCGCCCATATCTTTCCCGTAGAGCTCCTCCGCAAAGATCACGGACACCTGACGTTCCTCGATCGTCGAAAGGATATCCGCCACCTCGCCGGCGCTGACCTGGCGTTCTTCATCCAGATCCATCAGTCCCGCCACCTCGAGTCCGAGATCATCCGCCAGATACTCATAGGCCTCGTGGAACAGAACCACCGGCTGTCCGTCCAGAGACCCTGTCAGATCACTGTACTCGTCGCGCAGTGACTGAATTTCCTCCAGATAATTCTCCGCATTCTGGGCGTAAATCCCTCTGCGCGCCGTGTCAGCCTCCGCCAGTCCGTCACAGATGGTCTGTACCTGCACCATATATTTTTCCATGCTCATCCAGGCATGGGCATTGTCCTCCAAAAGAGTCAGATCCTCACAGGCATTGATCACGACCAGATCCGGATACTGCTCCGCCACCTCCGACAAAAATGACTCAATGCCGCCTCCGTTTATGATAAAAACATCCGCCGTGGACAAAAGCTTCATGTCCTCCGAGGTGAGCTGATAATCATGAAGGCAGCCGGTCTGCGGTTCGCTTAAATTCTCCAGCGTGACATCGTCGCAGTCACCGATCACATTTTCGGTGGCAATATACATCGGATAGAAGGATGTCACCACCGTCAGCTGCTCCGACGCATCAGCCGGATCCTGACGATGCAGATACAGCGCCGTGAGTCCGGCTCCGACGAACAGAATAGCCGCCAGAAGGACTGCGGTAAAAACGTACTTATTTTTCAATACTCTCACCAGAACTCCACCTGCTATACAAAATACTCTCTATCAGATATACGCTGGAACTGCCGCCGTCCACCTGCTCACACATCTGTCTCAGCATCTGCACAGAGAGCCTCTATCAGCTCCCAGATCTCATCCCGGCCCTGCTTCGTCTCCGCCGAGAACGGAATGATCCGCGTCCCGGCGTCCGCGTCCAGACCGGTCCGGATCGCTTTCAGCTGTTTGGACAGCTGGCTTTTTTTGATTTTATCCAGCTTGGTCGCAATGATGATCGGATGATAGCCCTGATACAGCATCCATTCGTACATCGTTTTATCGTTCGCAGAAGGGTCGTGGCGAATATCGATCAGCAGAAACACCGCCCGGAGCTGTGTGGAGCCGTGCAGATAATTTTCAATCATTTTTCCCCATTTTTCCTTTTCCTTCTGCGGTACCTTCGCAAAACCATACCCCGGCAGATCGGTCAGGTACAGGACGTCGTTCACGTTGTAAAAATTGATCGTCTGCGTTTTTCCGGGCTGCCCCGAGGTGCGCGCCAGGGCCTTTCGGTTCAGCAGCGCATTGATCAGGGAAGATTTCCCGACGTTGGATTTCCCCGCGAAGGCGATCTCCGGTTTTGTGTTCTGCGGAAGCTTACTCGTATAGCCGCAGACTGTCTCAAGCGCCGCGCTCTTAATGATCATAGGATTTCCTTTCTCCGTTCCGGCGCAAAGGAAACGACTGCATGTCGTTTTCTGTATCACCAGTCATGTCTGTAAAATTTCTGTATAAACGGATCTGCTTTACAGCACCATCGCAATGGAAAGAACCTCTTCCATGCTGCCGACAAGCCGGATCTCCATCCCGTCCGTGATCTCCGTATCAATCTCCTCCGCGTCGCCGCGGTTTTTCTCCGGAATCACAACGGTGCCGATCCCCGCGGTCTTCGCCGCCAGCAGCTTTTCCTTCAGTCCGCCGATCGGAAGCACTCTCCCGCGGAGGGTGATCTCGCCGGTCATCGCCACATCGGCGCGAACCTTCCTGCCCGTGACCGCGGAGAGCATCGCTGTCGCCATCGTGATGCCGGCGGACGGTCCGTCCTTCGGCACAGCGCCCTCCGGGATATGTATATGGATATCATGCTCCGTGAAAAACGCGCTGTCTATTCCGTAATCCGCGCTGACAGAACGGATATAGCTGATACCGGTCCGGGCGGATTCCTTCATCACGTCGCCGAGCTGTCCGGTCAGCTGGAACTCGCCCTTGCCTGGCATGATATTTACCTCGATCTGCAGCGTCGTCCCGCCGACGCTGGTCCAGGCCAGCCCGCGGACAATGCCGATCTCATCCTCCTCGTTTTTCGCATCCGAGTGGAAACGTTCTTTTCCGAGCCAGGTCTCGATATCCTGCCTGTCGATCAGAATATTCCTGCTGTGTTCCTCATAAATCTCGCGCGCGGCCTTCCGGCAGATCTGGCCGATCTTCCGTTCGAGATTGCGCACGCCCGCTTCCCGGGTGTAATGCTCTATGATCTGCTCCACAGCCCCGTCAGTGAGTGTCAGCTGATCCGGCAGCAGACCGTTCGCGCATTTCTGTTTCTCAATCAGATGTTCTCTGGCGATATGCAGCTTCTCGTTCGCGGTATAGCTGCTGACTTCAATGATTTCCATGCGGTCAAGCAGCGGCTTCGGGATCGCCTGCATATCATTCGCCGTCGCGATAAACAATACCTCCGAGAGATCCACCGGCATATCCACATAGTGATCGTTGAAATGAGCATTCTGCTCCGAATCGAGCACCTCCAGCATCGCGGAAGCAGTGTCGCCCTTGTAATCACTGCTCATCTTGTCGATCTCATCCAGCAGCATCAGAGGGTTTTTCACACCCGCGTTTTTCAGCCCCTGAATGATGCGCCCCGGCATGGCTCCGACGTACGTCCGTCGATGCCCGCGGATCTCCGCCTCATCGCGGACGCCGCCCAGACAGATGCGGACATATTCCCTGCCCAGCGCGCGGGCCACGGAGCGGGCGATACTCGTCTTGCCTGTACCGGGCGGTCCCACCAGACAGATGATCGGGCTCTCCCCGCCGTTCGTCAGATGCCGGACGGCCAGAAACTCCAGCACTCTTTCTTTTACCTTTTCCAGGCCATAGTGATCGTCGTCCAGCACCTGCTTCGCATGGGAGAGATCCGTGCTGTCCTCGGAACGCCTGTTCCACGGCAGTTCCAGCATCGTCTCGAGGTATGTGCGCAGCACGCTGCTCTCCGCCGCGTTGGAGGCAAGTGCCTTAAAGCGCCGGATCTCTTTCTTCAGGCGCTCCTTTACATACTCCTGCGCGTCCAGCGTCTCCACTGCCTGCGCAAACAACTCCGCGTCCGAGTCGGCGTCGTCCTCCCCGAGCTCCTCGCGGATGACCTTCATCTGCTCGCGCAGCACGTACTCTCTCTGGTTTTTATCAAGCCGTGCTTTTACCTTTGCCTGAATATCATTCTTGATCTGCGTGACACAGGTCTCCTCCTGCAGGATAAGCATCATCTCATCATATCGTTCCCGGAGGGTTACCGCCTCCAGCAGCGCCTGCTTCTTCTGGTACGGGAGCGGCAGGCTGTTGCCCACCACGTCCAGAAACGTATCCAGCCGCGCCAGGCCGTCCTGATGCTTCTGAAGCTCATTCCGGACCTTCGGGTTCTCATTCGTGTAATCAAACAGCGCCTCCTGCAGGCTGCGAAGCATGGCCTCCTCCACCACGGGCGGCTCGTGTTCATTTTCATTAGAAAAAAACAGAATCTGCGCCCGCAGACCGGCATCATTGTTGACAAAATACGCCAGCTCCGCCCTGCGCTTTCCCATGACGATCACGCGGGTCTTATCCTTCTGTTTGATCACCTGCCGAATCTCAGCGACGAGACCGACTCGATACAGATCCTCCTCCGTCGGATTCTTCGCCTGCATATCCTTCTGTGTCACCAGGAAAATCTGTCCGCCTTCGCTCATGGCAGTCTTCACAGCCTGTATGGCCTTCGGATGATTGACGTCAAAATGGGTAACCGCTCCGGGCAGAAT
>JAJBUT010000067.1 GCA_020860185.1 Lachnospiraceae bacterium
GTATAGCCGCATCCTTCTCGCTCTCCACAACAGGAACGCAGATCACCTGACGGCCTTCTACGAACCGGATTCCCTTTAGATCAAAAGGTTTTTGCATCGACGGTACCCCTTTCTGTCTGTTGACGACACTTTCTGATAGTATAAGCGATTCTAAAAAAAGATGCAAGCCATTGACTTTATTCAATCCTTGCATTATTCTATTTTAAGACTTTTATTTCTCTTTACATGAAAGGAACCCGCTTTTATGGAAATATCAGGTAAAACAGGACTGACCGGGCTGATCGGCTGCCCGGTCTCACACAGTATTTCCCCGAAAATGCACAATCTTGCCTTTCAGGCGCTGGGTCTGGACTATGTCTATCTCGCCTTTGACCTCGGACACGCTGATTTCAGAAAGGCAATTGAGGGGCTCAGAGAGATCGGCATTCTGGGATTTAACGTCACGATGCCCTACAAGATAAAGATTCTCGATCTGATGGACGAGCTGACTCCGGCCGCGGATCTGGCCGGTTCATGCAACACGGTCATTGCAAAAGACGGCCGCCTGATCGGGCACACCACCGACGGTATCGGATTCATGCACTCCGTACAGGATTTCGGACATGATATCATCGGCAAAAAGATGTCAGTTCTCGGCGCGGGCGGTGCTGCCGCTCCCATCATCAGCCAGGCCGCACTGGACGGCATGCGTGAGATCGACATTTTCCGGAGGAAACGCCCGGAGGCCTTTGCAAAAACCATCGCTTTCGCGGACAAGGTACAGCACACGACCGGCTGCACCGTCCATGTATACGATTTTGCCGACACCGGACAGATGAGAAAAAGCTTTGCAGAGAGCGCCATCCTCGTGAACGCGACAAACGTCGGCATGGCGCCGGATATGAACGCCTGCCCGATCCCTGATCCGTCCCTGCTGCATCCGGATCTGATCGTCTACGACATCATATACAATCCGCGCCGGACCATGCTGTTTGAGATGGCTGAGAAGTCCGGCTGCCCGACGCACAACGGCGAGAGCATGATCCTGTTCCAGGGAGCAGCCTCCTTTCAGTGCTGGACCGGGAAGGAGATGCCGGTGGATCTCATACGCAGTCAGATCATCACAACAACACTTGCATAGTTAGCACAAACAGAGAGGTAACGACATGAGTTTTACTTATTTAAATGAGCTTCCGACTCCGGCACAGATCAAAAAGGATTTTCCGCTGTCAGAGGAGCTTCAGCTGTTAAAAAAAGAGAGAGACGCGCAGATCAGCGCCGTGATACGGGGAGAGTCTGACAGGTTTCTTGTAATCATCGGCCCCTGCTCCGCCGACAGTGAGAAGCCCGTCATAGACTACATCCACCGGCTGGCAAAGGTAAACGAGCAGACGAAGGACCGGCTGATCATCATCCCCCGCATCTACACAAACAAGCCCCGCACGACCGGGGAGGGATACAAGGGAATCGCCACCCAGCCCGACCCGGAGGCGAACCCGGACATGATCGCCGGGCTGATTGCGGTCCGCAGACTGCATCTGCAAGCCATCGAGGAGACCGGACTGTCCGCAGCAGATGAGATGCTTTACCCTGAAAACTGGGATTATGTCGATGACCTGCTCTCCTACGTCGCCATCGGCGCGCGATCGGTAGAGGATCAGCAGCACCGGCTGACTGTCAGCGGTTTTGACGTCGCCAGCGGTATGAAAAACCCGACCAGCGGCGATTTTTCCGTAATGCTGAATTCCGTTTTTGCCGCGCAGCATCCGCATCATTTTACACACCGCGGCTGGGAGGTGGACACCAGCGGCAATCCGCTTGCACATGTGATCCTGCGCGGCGCGGTCAACAAGCACGGTGTCGCCATCCCGAACTACCACTACGAGGATCTGATCCGACTGCACGAGATGTATGAGAAAATGGATCTCCTCTATCCTGCCTGCATCGTAGACGCAAATCACTCCAACTCCAGCAAGAAATACCAGGAGCAGACGCGCATCGTCGAGGAAGTCCTGCACAACCGCTCCATCTCACCGGAAATCCGGCAACTGGTCAAAGGTGTCATGGTAGAAAGCTATATCGAGCCGGGCAGCCAGAAGATCGGAGAGCACGTCTACGGCAAATCCATCACCGATCCCTGCCTGGGCTGGAACGAGACAGAAACTCTTCTCTATGAGATCGCGGAGAAAGCATAGACCTATGAAAACTGCGGGTATCATCGCCGAGTACAACCCGTTTCACAGCGGGCATCAATATCATATAGAAGAGACGCGCAGGCGGACCGGCGCGGACTATGTCATCGCAGTCATCAGCGGCGACTTTGTCCAGCGCGGCGCGCCCGCCCTGCTTTCCAAATACGACCGCGCCAGAATGGCTTTACTGCATGGCGCGGATCTTGTTTTTATGCTTCCGGCGACATCCGCCCTTTCCAGTGCAGAAGGATTCGCGGCCGGCGGAGTATCGCTTCTTTCGGGTCTCGGCGTGGTGGATGTCTTAAGCTTCGGCTGCGAGAGCGCTGCCTCAGATCCGGAGCTGTTTCAGAACATTGCCGCCCTTCTGGCGGATGAACCGGAGGATTTTCAGAAAAAACTGTCACATCATCTGAAAAAAGGCATGAGCTTTCCGAAAGCCCGCGAGCTGGCTGTTGTCGAATATCTGCGGAACCATACATCGGCAAAGCATCTGACCCAGACAGAATCCGGTTCGGACATCCAATCCCGAATCGGTTTGTCTCCGGAAATCAGCATCTGCAGCACAGACTCTTTGGCAGAACACAGCAATCGTATCCCGGATGAAGACCGCGAAACCGATATCCGCCGTCTCCTGTCTGAGCCGAACAACATCCTTGCCCTGGAATATGTCAAAGCAATAATAAAATACGGCAGTTCCCTGGACCTCTGTATGATTCCCCGACAGGGGAATTCCTACCACAGTACCGGTATATCAGACCCGTTTTTTTCATCTGCCGCCGCGATACGAAACCATCTGCTTTCGCGCGCAGATCTGCGAACGCGTGACTTTAACAGCAAAGACACTGACCTCTGTGCCTGGTCCGGGCTGCGGAGTAGTGTTCCGCCAACCATATTTCAGATGCTGCAGAGCGCCGACAGAACTAACAGTTTCCTCTCAGAAAATGATTTTTCCGCCCTGCTCCACTATTCCCTGACTACAAACAGAGACCATCTGGATACTTTCGGTTCCGGCAATCCGGAACTGGCGCACCGCACCGCAAATCTGCTGGAAGGTTTTGAGAGCTGGACACAGTTTGCCGACCTCCTGAAATCCAAAAACCAGACCCGTACCGCCATCAGCCGTTACCTGACCCACATCCTGCTGCAGATTCGTCAGGAGGATTTTGATCTCGCCGCGACATATGCCCGTGCGCCCTACGCGCGGCTGCTCGGTTTCCGAACATCCGCAGCGCCCCTGCTGAAATCCATCCGAAACCATGCAGACATACCCGTCCTGACACAACTCGCCCCGGACGCCGCATCGCTCGACGAAGGCCGACGACATCTGCTGGATCTTGACATCCGGTCCGCTGAAATCTGCAAACATATTCTATATACAAAATCTGGCTGCCGCCTCAAATCGGAATACCGTCAGTCCACCATCTGTCTGACGTAATTTTTGTTACAAGTCACATCCTGACCAGATTTACGTTTTTTCATACGAACAGGATGTGACTTGCAACAGCATCCGTCCATGCAAAATCGCTTCGCGATGGGACGGATGCTCGAAATCACAACGTTTTCGGTCTGCCCCGCAGCCGGTGCGTGGTCAGGGAGTGACATGTGCGATTTTTTAACATTTTGACCAATTTTCACCGAATTTTGCTCAACTTTTTCTTGCAATTCATCATTTTAT
>JAJBUT010000029.1 GCA_020860185.1 Lachnospiraceae bacterium
GTAAAGAATGTAAGCGGCTGTAAAATAAAGATGGCCGCTTCTGTGTAAAATCTCCGCCCGATGATAGCGGCGGAAAAGGAGTTCGAATGAATATTTTTTCAGTATTGACATTGCTTGGCGGACTTGCTATGTTTCTGTTTGGAATGAATACGATGGGCGACGGCCTGATCCGGGTATCCGGCGGCAGGCTGGACAGTATTCTGGAGCGGTTGACGTCCAATCGTCTGAAGGGCGTGCTGCTGGGTACGGCGGTGACGGCGGTGATTCAGAGCTCGTCGGCGACGACGGTCATGGTCATCGGTTTTGTGAATTCCGGGATTATGAAACTGACGCAGGCCGTGGGCGTGATCATGGGAGCTAATATCGGCACAACGGTGACCTCATGGATTCTTTCTCTGACCGGAATCGAGGGCGGCGGCTTTTTTCTTACCATGCTGAAACCGTCCTCTTTTTCCCCGATTCTGGCTGTAATCGGCATCGTGCTTTACATGTCGGCAAAGGGAAACCAGACGAAAAAGGATGTCGGCGCGATTCTGCTCGGTTTTGCGGTGCTGATGTTCGGGATGGAGACGATGAGCGGCGCGGTGGAGCCGCTGGCGGATAACGAACGGTTCCTCTCCATCCTGACGATGTTTTCAAATCCGCTGCTCGGCGTGCTGGCCGGAGCGGTGCTGACGGCTGTGGTTCAGAGCTCTTCCGCATCGATCGGTATTCTGCAGGCACTCTGCGCGACGGGAGCGATTCCGTACAGCGCGGCGATTCCGATCATCATGGGTCAGAATATCGGGACATGTGTGACGGCGCTGATCTCCGCGGTTGGAGCGGGAAAGAATGCAAAGCGGGCGGCCATGATCCATTTTTATTTCAATCTGATCGGAACGGTCGTGTTTATGGCGGTCTTTTATCTGATCAATGCTATTGTGCATTTTGCGTTTCTGAATGACGCGGCGAACGCGGCGGGAATCGCCGTGGTTCACAGCCTGTTCAATATTGCCTGCTGCGTTGCCTGGTTCCCGTTCGGCAATTTTCTCGTAAAGCTGGCGACCTGGACGATTCCGGACCGGGCAGAATCGGTCGACATAAAACCGGACGCGCTGGCTGTTCTGGACGACAGGTTTCTGGAAAAACCCGGTTTTGCAGTGAAGGTCTGCATGGACACAACGGTGAAGATGGCAGAACGAATTGGAGAGTCTCTGTCATATGCGGTCGAGCTTCTGAATGATTATTCAGAGGAGCGGGAGGCTCAGATACGTCAGCTGAAACAGGAGGCGGATCATTATGAGGAAGCACTGAGCGATTATCTGATGAAGGTGAGCAGCCGAAGGCTTTCTCTGACGGACAGCCGGGAGGTATCCGTCATGCTGCAGTGTATCCGTGATTTTGAGCGGATGGCGGATCATGCGGCTTCCATCGGTTGTCTGGCGGCGGATATGTATCGGGAAGGCATAGAAATCACGGACAGCGGTATGGATGAGCTGATGGTATACTGCAGAGCCGTGCAGGATGTAGTCGGCCATACGACGCTTGCTTTTCGGAAAAATGACATGACGATGGCGAAGCAGATCGAGGCATTTGAGGAGGCCATTGATGAGATGAGCGTGGAGCTGCGGCAGCGGCATGTCGACCGGTTGCGCGCCGGAAGATGTTCCATGGAAGCCGGATTGATTCTGGAGGATGTGATTACAGATTTTGAGCATGTTCTGGATCACTGTTCCTACATCGGAGCCTGTATGGTTCGGGTGTACAGCGGGGATGTGCCGGAGCCGGCGTATAAGGTGCCGGAGGAAGAACGGCTTGAGTTCCGTGAGGATTATCGCAGAATTCGTGAAAAGTATGTGCTGCCGGAGAAAATGAACCTGGATGTCCCGGCGGAATTGCCGGAGAACGGGGTAGAGGATGCTTCGGGGAAAAAGAAAAGCGGGCCGTCAGAAAAAACTTCGAAGAAAAAAGACCGAATTTCTGAAAAATCCAAGAAAGAGAAGTCCAAAAAGAAGAAAACCAAAAGAAAAATTTCAGAAAATGATTAAAAACCGTCATTGGTAATAAAGATAAGGGTGGGTGTAAGATGGCATTGATCTATATAGTAGAAGACGACAGCAGTATCCGCGAGATCGAAGCGATTGCGTTAAAAAACAGCAATTATATGGTCTGCGCATTTGAGAAAGCAAAAGACTTTTATAGAAAACTGGAGGAGATCACACCGGATCTGGTTCTTCTGGATATTATGCTGCCGGATGAAAACGGATATGATATATTGAAGAAACTCCGGTCAAATCCGGCGACGAAGCGTCTGCCAGTCATCATGGTAACGGCCAAGACGACGGAGATGGATATGATCCGCGGGCTGGACGACGGTGCGGACGATTATATCAAAAAGCCGTTTTCCATCATGGAACTGATTACCCGCGTGAAGGTATTGCTGCGGCGCACGGAGTCCAGAGAGCCGAAGGTGCTCCAGCTCGGCAATATCATGATCGATCATGACCGGCATCTTGTGTTTGTGGGTGACCGGCAGCTGGAGCTTACCTTCAAGGAATATGAACTGCTGCGGTATCTCATGACAAACCCAAGTGTCGTGCTCTCCAGAGAGTCGATCATGCGGCAGGTCTGGGGAACCGAGTTCGAGGGAGAGTCCCGGACCGTGGATATGCACATCAAGACGCTGCGGCAGAAGCTCGGCGAGGCGGGCAGCCGGATCCGGACCGTGCGGAATGTGGGGTATGTGATAGACTAAGGAACTGTCGCGAAATAATATGTATAGATTGTGCTGAATGATGCGTAAAGCTCAGACTTTAAAAACGCAGGCGTAGCGGGCTACGGCAAGGCTTTTAAAGTCTGTGATTTGCGTATCAGGCAGTGCAGGATGTACATATTATTTCACGACAGTCCCTAAGCTGGCTCGTGTGCGAACAGACGTCAAGGGAAGTGCAGAGGAGAAGCACGCATGAAGAAAAAAATTAATTTCCGCCTGATTGCCATATCGGTCGCGGCTGTGATCGTCACGATGCTATGCGTGACCTTTGTCTTTTACGGGCTGTTTCAAAAACAGGTTAAAAACGATTTGCGCGTGAATGCCGGAATTTTGAAAGCGACCGGACTTTTTGTGCAGGAAAATATTGAGACTGACGGATCGGATTACGGTAAGTACGGCAGCTACGGCCTGACAGAACTGGAAGCTGTTTTCGGCGAAGATAAGTCGCTTCGCATTACCTGGGTTTCCCCGGAAGGCGAAGTGTTGTATGACAATGACGCGGATGCCGCCGAGCTGGAGAATCATTCCGACCGGCCGGAGATTGCGGATGCGATGGCGACGGGAGAGGGAGAGAGCGTCCGAAATTCTGACACGATGAATATAACCACGGTGTACTACGCGGTTCTGCTGGACGACGGGTCGGTACTCCGTCTGGCGGCGGATGTGCGCAGTATTTTCAGCGTATTTATGACGGTTTTTCCGGTGATCATTCTGGTTGTAGCGATCATTATCGTTTGTTGTATTCTGGTTTCCCATCTGCTGACCCGGAAGCTTCTGGCGCCGATTGATCAGATGGCGGAAAATATCGGGGACGCCGCCCGTGCGCCGGTGTATAAAGAGCTGGTTCCCTTTGTCAATACGATCCGTCAGCAGCATGAAAATATTCTCTCGGCGGCGCGGAGCCGCCAGGATTTTACCGCGAATGTTTCCCATGAGCTGAAGACGCCGCTGACCGCGATCTCCGGCTACGCGGAACTGATCGAGAACCATATGGTGGATGAGGAGCAGGAGACCCGTTTTGCGGAACAGATTCGCCAGAATGCTGACCGTCTTCTGACACTGATCAACGATATCATCCGGCTCTCAGAGCTTGACAGCGGAGAGGACGAAAGTTTTCTGTTTGAACCGATGGATCTCTATGAGACGGCTCAGGGGATGATGGATCTGCTGAAGCTGAATGCCGCACGGCGGAATATCAGCCTGACTCTGCAGGGAGAACCCTGCATGATGCGCGGCTGCAAATCCATGATTACGGAGCTCATCGACAATCTCTGTCAGAACGCGATCCGCTACAACAACGAGGGCGGTCGGGTGGAAGTGCGTGTGTACAGGGAAAATGATCAGCCGGTTCTAACGGTTTCGGATACGGGAATCGGCATCCCGAAGGATATGCAGGAGCGGGTATTTGAGCGGTTTTTCCGCGTGGATAAGAGCCGTTCCAAGGAGACCGGAGGTACCGGCCTGGGGCTGGCGATCGTGAAGCACATCGTGGAACTGCATGACGCGGATATTTTTCTTGAGAGTGAGGTCGGGAGAGGAACTGTGATCACAGTTAAATTTTAAATTCGTAACAGTTCCTTACTTTCGTTACAGGACAGAATATAAATTCCCCGCGGCTGCCGGTTTGGCCGCGGGGAATTCCGTGTGTTGTAATATAAAAAAGTCACTTGAAAAGTTTTATATGGAAGGATTAAATCCTATAAAAATACAGGAGTTTAATTTCCTCAAATCCTATTGACATACAGGAAATAGAATGCTATAGTATCACTTGATCTGAAATCATATAGAAAATATATGATATGAGCGAGGCAATGGGTCGTGCAGCCGATTACAGAAAGCAGAGCCGAAGGCTCTCGAACGTGCACGGCGGTGCACTGTGAATAGAAACTAAAAGGAGACAACCATATGAATGTATATTTTGACAACGCGGCGACGACCGCGATGAACCGGGCGGCTCTGGACGCGATGATACCTGCTCTGCAGGAGACATACGCGAATGCTTCCAGCCTCCATACCGTCGGCCAGCTGGCGAAGGAAAAGCTGGAGCAGGCACGGGCTGATATCGCCGACTGCCTGGGCGCACAGCCCAGAGAAATTATTTTCACTTCCGGCGGCAGCGAGGCGGACAACCAGGCGATTATCTCCGCCGCGAAATGGGGCGCGAGGAAAAACAAAAAGCATATTGTTTCCACCGCTTTTGAGCATCACGCAGTGCTTCACACGTTGCAGAAGCTGGAAAAGGAGGGATACGAGGTCACTTATCTGGATGTTCATGAGGAGGGTATGGTCTGTCTCAATGAGCTTGAGGCGGCGATCCGGCCGGACACCTGTCTGGTGACCGTGATGTATGCGAACAATGAGATCGGCAGCATTCAGCCCATCGCTGAGATCGGCGCCATCTGTAAGGAGAAGAATGTTTTCTTCCATACGGACGCGGTACAGGCTGTCGGACATCTCGCTGTTAATGTAAAAGAGCAGAATATCGACATGCTTTCCCTGTCCGCACACAAGTTCCATGGGCCGAAAGGGGTGGGATGCCTCTATGCGAGGAGGGGGATTATCCTCTCGAACCTCATTGAAGGCGGCGCCCAGGAGAGAGGAAAGCGCGCCGGCACGGAAAACATCCCCGCGATCATCGGCATGGCGGCGGCTTTGAAGGATATACTCTCACGCAGGGAGGAGAATGAGGTGAAGATCACGGCGATGCGCGACCGTCTGATTGAGGGACTCTCTCAGATTCCGCATTCGAAGCTGAACGGACATCCGACGAAACGGCTTCCGGGCAATGTGAATTTCTGCTTTGAGGGCGTCGAGGGCGAGTCATTGCTTTTGCTGCTGGATATGAAGGGGATCGAGGCTTCCTCCGGTTCCGCCTGCACATCCGGGTCTCTGGATCCGTCCCATGTGCTTCTGGCAATCGGATTGCCGCATGAGATCGCTCACGGATCCCTGCGGCTGACCCTTTCGGAGTACAATACGATGGAAGAGGTCGAGTATGTGGTAAAGGAACTGCCTGGAGTGATCGAGTATCTCAGAAATATGTCCCCGGTGTGGGAGAGCCTGGAGAAAGGAGAGACAAAGCATGTTATATAGTGAAAAAGTCATGGATCATTTCCAGAATCCGCGCAATGTCGGAAAGATGGATGACGCTGACGGTGTCGGCGAAGTGGGCAACGCGAAATGCGGCGATATCATGAAAATGTACCTGAAGATCGATGAGAATCAGGTGATCACGGACTGTAAATTTAACACCTTCGGCTGCGGCTCCGCCATCGCGACCAGCTCGATGGCGACAGAGATGATCAAGGGAAAGAAGGTCAGCGAGGCGCTCGAACTTTCCAACCGCGCCGTGGTTGAGGCGCTGGACGGGCTTCCGACGCACAAGATTCACTGTTCCGTGCTGGCGGAGGAGGCTGTAAAGGCCGCAGTGAAGGACTACTATGATAAGAACGGAATTGCGTATGATCCGACATTATTCAGAGAAAAGCCGGATTGCGAGAGCTGTCAGCTGTAATATATGCGTGCAATGAAAATGCGGGATGGGCTTCCATCCCGCATTTTCATTGCACGGTTAAAACAGTTCAGACATGATTTATGAAAAATATCTGCTGCGATGGTTTAAACCCGGATTTTATATTTTACCGTATATACTAAATCCAAAAATCAAACCATATACTGGAAACCGGGACGAATCAATGTGGCTGCATACAACCTTTCATTTATATATAACTTTCCTTTTGCCGTCTGTTGTGATCGGTTATATTGCCGATCTGATTTTCGGCGATCCGCCGAATCTCTGGCATCCGGTTCGTTTCATCGGAAACATGATTTCTGTTTTCGAAAAAGTGCTTCGAAAGCCGGGAGTTTTGCGGAAACATCGCGGGAGACGTCCGGCGGCAGAGTCTGCGGCAGGTCTGATTCTGGTTCTGCTGGTGCTGCCTGGTTCTGTTGTGATTCCGTCTGCAGTGCTTCTTGTCTGCTGCCGCCTGCATTGGGCGCTCGGTCTGGCGGTGCAGTCCTGGATGTGCTATACGATTCTGGCGACAAAGTCTCTGAAAACGGAGAGCATGAAGGTTTACAGGGCGCTGGAGGAAGACGGACTCGAATCCGGACGGCATGCGGTGTCAATGATCGTCGGCAGGGATACGGACAGGCTGGACGAGGCCGGTGTGGTAAAGGCCGCCGTGGAGACTGTGGCGGAGAATACGTCAGATGGAGTGATCGCCCCCTTATTTTATCTGGTGATCGGCGGGCCGGTGACGGGATATTTTTACAAGGCGGTAAACACGATGGACTCCATGGTGGGCTATAAAAATGACAGATATCGGTATTTCGGTACGGCGGCAGCGCGGCTGGATGACGCGTTAAATTTCCTGCCCGCCCGCATCTCGGCGCTCCTGATGATCGGAGCGGCGTTTCTTCTGTCAGGATGTAGTGATATGGCTTCTGATGTTGAACCGCGATATCCCGGGAACTCCGATTTTTCATCGGCAGGTAAAGAGGAGACTGATACAGAAGAATCATATTTTGCAGACGCTGATTTAAAATCAGGCGAGGCAAATGGCAAAACAAACCTGTGCGGGACAAAGAACGGGGTTTTTCATTGGAACGGAAAAAACGCGCGGAGGATATGGAAACGCGACCGGCGCAATCACGCCAGTCCGAATTCTGCTCAGACGGAAGCTGTGATGGCAGGTGCGCTGGGCGTGCAGCTGGCGGGCGATGCCTGGTATTTCGGGGAAAAGCATGAGAAACCGACGATCGGGGACGACCTGCGCCCGGTGGAAGCGGAGGATATCCGTCGGGCGAACCGGCTTCTGTATGTGACAAGCGTGTTTGGGGTGATTGTTTTTGTGCTGTTGCGGCAGTTTTTCTGTTTTTGGTTTTGATGTAACCGTTCAGAACAGTTCCTGAGTGTCGGCACAGTGCATGAATGGAAAGCTGTCCACGTTAAGCCTGGCAGTGCATATGTGTTTCGAAAGCAGGTATTGGCACGGTGGAGCAGAGAAAATGATGAAAAAAAAATATGAACATGTACTTCCCATGGAAATAGAAAAGAGGAGTTTTGAAATCATCTCAGAGGAGCTTGTCCGGCGCGGTATCCGTCTCGACCCGGAGCTGGATCCGGTGATCAGGCGGGTAATTCACACAACGGCCGATTTTGAGTACGCGGAAACACTGACGTTTTCCGCAGATGCGATCGGTCATGCCGTGCGGGCGATCCGGGACGGCGCATGCATTGTGACAGATACCCGCATGGCCATGTCCGGAATTAATAAAAATTCACTGGTAAAATATGGCGGCAGGGTCTATAATTTTATTTCAGATGAAGATGTGGCGGAGTCGGCAAAGAAAAACGGAACGACCCGCTCCGCTGCCTGTATGGACAAGGCTGCAGGACTGGATGTGCCGCTGATTTTTGCGATCGGGAACGCGCCGACGGCGCTGATTCGCCTGTATGAACTGATACAGGAGGGCAGGATCTGCCCGAAGCTGGTGATCGGCGTGCCGGTTGGGTTTGTGAATGTCGAGTATGCCAAGGAGCTGATTTTGCATACCGATGTACCTTATATTGTCGCCCGCGGCAGGAAGGGCGGCAGTAATGTGGCGGCGGCAATCTGCAACGCGATTCTTTACCGGATGGATGAGACGCGCGGGAGGTAATTATGTCTGATCACAAAAGAAAAAGGGGAGCCGGACAGATTTTATATGACATGAAGCATGTGCTGGTCGGGGTTCTCTGCCTGATTATGATTCTGCTGCTGATCGTGGCGGTGACGAGGCACAGGACGTCGGCGTCTGTCCGGACGGTGACGGAGATATCGGAGGAGAGCGTTGAGGCGCATACGCCGGATTTTGAGGTGGAACTGCTGACGGTCAACGAATATTCCAGACCGGGGATCGCGCTGGAGGAGGTCAACGGTATCGTGATCCACTACACGGCGAATCCGGGAACCTCGGCTGAGGCCAACCGCGATTACTTTGAAGGCCTGAAGGATTCCCATGAGACGAAGGCGAGTGCGCACTTTATCGTGGGTCTGGAGGGCGAGATTGTACAGTGCATCCCGACGGCGGAGATCGCCTATGCTTCGAATGACAGAAACAGCGATACTCTGTCGATCGAGTGCTGTTATGAGAATGAGGACGGCTCCTTCAATCAGGCGACCTATGATTCAGTCATCCATCTGACGGCCTGGCTCTGCGCAAAGTTCGGGCTGACATCGGACGATGTGATGCGCCACTATGATATCACGGGGAAGCTGTGTCCGGTTTATTATGTGGAGAATCCGGACGCATGGGAGCAGTTTCTGGCGGATGTGGACGCGTATCTGGCGTCTATGTAAAGATAAAGGGGAGGTGTGCGATGCAGTGTGTGAGTCATTTTGAGTCCCCGATGGGCGGGATCCTTCTGGCGTCGGATGAGGCTGGCCTGACCGGGTTGTGGTTTGAGGGACAGAAGTATTTTTCCTTTCATACAGATGAGGAAACAACGGAAAAAGAAACAGCCTTTTCAGAACAGGCAAAGCGCTGGCTTACGGTCTATTTCTCCGGGAAAGAGCCGGATTTTGCTGTTCCGGTTCATTTAATGGGGACGGATTTTCAGATGGAGGTCTGGAAGATACTGTCATCCATTCCCTATGGGCAGACCATGACCTATGGTGAGATCGCGAAGAAAATCGCGGCACAGCGGAATCTGCCGCGGATGTCCGCCCAGGCGGTCGGCGGCGCGGTCGGACATAATCCGGTTTCCATCATGGTTCCCTGTCATCGGGTGGTCGGTTCGGACGGCAGTCTGACGGGATATGCAGGCGGTATCGAAAAAAAGGTACGGCTGCTGACGCTGGAGAAGGTGGATATGACGCGGTTTTTTGTTCCGAAGAAGGGTACGGCGCTGTGAATCCGGGATGAGGTATAAGTGAAAGCGTGCTGTACTTTGAGTTGTAAATGAGATATGAAGCAATGTCGCTGCATGGTGAATCGGGAGAAAAACAGTATGGCGCTGAAGGAATTATATGAACAGATCTGCGCTGGGCAGGACCTGCGGGCGAATCTGATTGAGTTAAAAAAGCAGCTGAGAGAAACGGAAAAACAGAATCATTTCCGGGAAATCTCCGGGGAAAATTACGACAGGATCATGAAGTGTCTGGCGGATGACGACCCGAAGGTGAGGAAAAACGCGGCGGCTGTTCTCGGCGTTCTGCGGGTTCAGGGAGCGGTGGATGTTCTGATGGATGCCTGGGAGGCGGAGGAGACACTTTTTGTCCGTGCGGATTATATTCTGGCTCTGGCCGGGCTGGACTGCGAGTCCTATATGAAAGCATTTCACCGGCGGCTGGAGGCGCTGCGCGTTTATGACGCGCCGGAGAATGAAAAAAAGCATATTCAGGCTGAGATAGCAGCCTTGCAGGAGCTGATTCTGATAAAAGAGGGACTGAAAAAGCATGTTTTTTCCGGTTACCACAGGCCGAACGATGTGATACTGACGACGCTCCCCGCTTTTCGTGAGGCGCTGGCGGCGGACCTTCCTTTTCAGAAGACGACGTTAAAGAGCGGGGTGCGGACGACAGTCAGCGATATGAGTATCGTACAGACGAGCCGTCTCTGGCAGGAGATGCTGTTTGTCCTGAACGGCGGAAGTCATCTTTCGACGAGGCAGGATTTATCAGTCACGCCGAATGGTCATGAATTTGTCCGGAATCGGGAGCATTTTCCCATGAGGCCGGAACTGCTTGCCGGAGAACTGAAAAAATCCGATCTGCTCACAATTCTCGTGGAGAATCATAAAGGTGAGCCTCCTTTCTTTTTCCGTATCGGACTGACAGGTGCGATACCGAAGGAGGAGAGGAGTGGTATTACGAAAAAGATTGCGGAGGCTGTTGAGCGGGCGTTTGATGGAAGGCTCGTCAATTCTGTCTCTCATTATGAGGCGGAGATCCGGCTGAACGTCAACCGGGAGGGAGGCGTGACACCGTTCCTGAAGCTTTTTACTCTGCCGGATCATCGATTCAGCTATCGGAGGTTTTACGTGGCTTCAAGTATGAGACCGCAGACGGCGGCGGGCATCCTGGCGCTGGCAAAACCGTATCTGAAAGAATATGCGCAGGTGCTGGACCCTTTCTGCGGTGTGGGTACGCTTCTGCTGGAGCGCCGGTTCGCCGGATCAGTCCGCAGCGCTTACGGGATCGACATCTATGGTGAGGCGATACAGAAGGCGCGCGCGAACACGAAGCTGACCGGCATGCCGGTGAATTACATCAATCGGGATTTCTTTGATTTCACGCATGAATATTCTTTTGATGAGATTCTTACGGATATGCCGGCTGTATCCGGGGACAGGGAGCAGACGGACGAGCTGTATCGGCGCTTTTTTGAGAAAACGGCCGGGCTTCTGACGGAACGGGGCCGTGTGTTCTGCTATTCGCGCGAGATGGGACTGGTGAAAAAACATCTGCGGCTCTCGGGCCGGTTCCGGCTGCTTGCGGAGTTCTGTATTCTCGAAAAAAGCGGGGCGTATCTTTTTATACTAGAGAAAAAATAATTTTTTGTAGTCTGCGCTGTCAGACGCACTTCGCAGTAAATGTGAAGTACTGTCCTGAATAGTTACAGTTTATTCTGTTATAAAGCTGTATTCTGCGATAACAGCCATATGAATGGGGGCTTACATATGAGAAAGAAAGTGATTCTGTGTGTGCTGGCGTCATGTACGGTCGGAGCGATGCTGCTGTCCGGCTGCGGGAGTCAGAATACGGAGGCAGATGTCTTTGCTGTTTCCGGGGAAGCGTTGTCTGCCCGGCAGGATGAGAACGGACAGGATATGGATACTGATACCCCGGAGACGACAGAAATTACAGGAGTTATACCGGACACGGTGACAAAGACGGTGACAATCACGGCGACGGGCGACTGTACGCTGGGCGTGACGCAGACGCAAAGCTATGACGGTTCTTTTAACGCTTACTATGATTCTTATGGGGAGGACTATTTTTTCGAGGACGTCCGCGATATTTTTGAGCAGGACGATCTGACGATTGTCAATCTGGAGTGTGTTCTCTCCGACGCAACCGAGCGGGTGGAGAAGACGTTTAATCTGAAGGGTTCTCCGGAGTATGTGGGCATCCTGACCGGCAGCTCGGTGGAAGCCTGTTCGATGGGAAACAATCATACCTATGACTATGGTGAGGAAGGATTTCAGGAGACGAAGCAGGTTCTTTCAGACGCCGGGATTACCTATGCTTATTCCGGACAGGAGGGAATGTTTGTCACGGAGGACGGCGTGAAGGTCGGTATCGTCTCGGCGAGCCTTCTGTCACAGTCACAGGAAAAGCTGGATATGATGGAAGAAGAAATTCAGTTTCTGCGGGATGAGGGTGCGGACGTGGTTATCGCGTGCTGTCACTGGGGCATCGAGCAGGAGTATGATCCGACTGAATATCAGCAGACGACGGCGCACAGTCTGATCGACGCGGGCGCGGATCTCATCATCGGCAATCATCCGCATGTCCTGCAGGGCGTTGAGATATATGAGGGAAAGGTGATCTGCTACAGTCTGGGGAATTTCTGCTTCGGCGGGAATAAAAATCCATCGGACAAGAATACCATGATCTTTCAACAGACATTTACGATCGTGGACGGAGAGGTGCAGACAGATGTGACGGACGCTTCTGTCATCCCCTGCCGTCTGAGCTCGACGGGCAGCTATAATGATTATCAGCCGACGGTGGCGACCGGGGACACGAAGCAGAATATTATTGATCTGGTCAACGAATACTCGGAGCCGCTTGACAGGGTGTCTTTTGACGAGGACGGAACGCTTTTGACAGATCTTCTGTCGGAAGAGTAAAACAATCTGAGTGCTGTGGTTTTGTTGCCGGTCATTTCCTGTAAGGATTAATAAGCGTAAATTTGATGAGGATGTGACCTGACTGTGATTTTGTTTGCAGGAGCAGGTGTTTCATGATATACTTGCAAAAAGCGGCGGCTGCCGGATAAGATTTATGATACGAGGAGATGCATCATGAAAAAAGTTGAGGATTATGTGAGAAGTATTCCGGATTTCCCGGAACCCGGAATTATATTCCGTGATATTACGTCGGTGATTCAGGACCCGGACGGGTTCGCACTGGCGATCAATGGGATGGAGGCGTTTCTGGACGGTGTTGATTTTGATGTAGTTGTGGGGGCGGAGTCGCGCGGTTTTGTGTTCGGCGCGCCGATTGCAAAGGATTTCGGCAAGGGCTTTGTCCTGGTTCGGAAAAAGGGCAAGCTTCCCTGTGAGACGGTTTCACAGGCATATGAGCTGGAGTACGGCACCGCCGAGGTCGAGATCCACAGGGATGCCATTCGCCCGGGACAGAAGGTCGTGGTTGTAGATGACCTGATGGCGACCGGAGGTACGATCGAGGCCAGTATCCGGCTGGTGGAGGCGCTCGGCGGGGAGGTTGTCAAGGTTCTTTTTCTGATGGAGCTGGCCGGATTAAAGGGCAGGGAGCGCCTGCAGGGCTATGATGTGGATTCGGTAATCATATATCCCGGGAAATAGCACAACCATCTTACATGAGACAGAGAGGACAGTGTCAGCGCAGGTTGAATTGTCCTCTTTTTAAAAGAAACTGAAACATCCGCGAAGCTTTAGATGCGCAGTCCGATCAGAAGCTTACATCAGGGCGGGCGGAGGTAAAAAAGGAGGCATATGGCATGGCAGAAAGTAAAGCGATGGAGCGTCTGGAAAAGCTGTTGGACGAAGGCAGCTTTATTGAACTGGGTGCTTCTGTATCCGCGCGCAGCACAGATTTTTCCCTGAAGCATCTGTCGGAACCGTCGGACGGCGTCATCACGGGATACGGACAGATTGAGGGAATACCTGTGTTTGTCTACAGCCAGAATCGGGATGTGCTGAACGGAACGATGGGCGAGATGCACGCGAAAAAGATTGCGGATTTATATGATAAGGCGATGCGGAGCAGGGCGCCGGTGATCGGCCTGCTTGACTGCGGCGGTTTCCGCCTGGAGGAGTCGGTGGACGCGCTGGACAGATTCGGCAGAGTTCTCGCGAAACAGATGGAGTGTTCCGGCAGACTGCTGACGGTCAGCGGCGTGCTCGGCGTCTGTGCCGGCGGCATGACGCTGATTCCCTCTCTGAGTGATTTCACATTTATGTCGATCTCGGCGGATATGTTTGTGAACGCACCCCACACTATCCGGGACAACGCCGTGATGGCGCGTGAGTTTTCTCCCGCCGTGTATCAGAATACGGTTTCCGGTCAGGCGGAGGTTCTCGAGACGGAGGATGAGGTGATCGGGAGGATCCGCTTACTGGTCTCGCTTTTTGAGGATTCGGAGTACGGAAGCTGTGATATGGAGGAGCTGAATCGCCATATCCCATTCGGAACGGGCGCGGCGCATGTGAATACCAGGGCAATGCTGCGCGAATGCGGTGATTTCCGTGAGTTTTTTGAGATCCGTCCGGATTACTGTCCGGAAATGGTGACGGGCTTTCTGAGACTCAACGGTATACTGACCGGTGTGGTCGGCAATGCACAGGCTGTTTTTGACGGGCAGGGAAATGTTGAACAGGAGCTACCGAAAGGATTGACGGCGGGCGGCTGCGGGAAGGCGGCAGAGTTTCTTTCCTTCTGTTCCAAAATGTCTGTGCCGGTTCTTACGGCTTCTGCGGCGGATGGTTTTGCCGCGCAGGAGGAGACGGAGCGGAGGCTGCCGGAAGCACTGGCACGGATGATGCGGGCGCTGGCGGAGCTTTCCGGAGCGAGAGTAAATCTGATCATCGGCGATACCTACGGCACCGCTTATGTGGCGATGAACACGAAGCCGCAAAAAAACGGTTCCTGTCTGACCCTGGCCTGGGACTCGGTGAAGGTCGGTATGATGGAGGCAGAAAAAGCGGCGAATATCCTGTTTTCGGGGGACCCGGAGCGGGATGCGCAGGCGGCTGCTTATGAGACCAGGCAGAATTCTGTCTGGTCGGCGGCGGCACACGGTCTCATTGACAGTGTTATCGAGCCGAAGGACACCAGAAAACATCTGATCATGGCATTTTCCATGCTGTAAATACAGGTACATGATCAGATCATAACCGGAAAACCGGACGACGGAACAGTTTCTTATGTTAAAAAAGCATGAGGCAGGAAATGGTGATGAAAAAATGAAAAAATTTATAAAAACAGGGAATGCATGGTTTTCCGGGACTCCGCTGTTTCAAAAACCGAAAAGTGATGCTTCGACGGATGAGGCGGCGGCATCGGAATCAGACTCACCGAAGGTGCCGGACGCGGACCGGCCGGCAGGATCTTTTGCGGAAAAAGAGCCGGATCTGTCCGATGCGTCGGTATCCGCGACAGCGCAGTCGGATGATATGGAACTGGTTGCGGTGATCGCAGCGGCCATAGCGGCGAGTGAGCAGATACCCCCGGATGGGTTTGTGGTGAGGACGATTCGAAAACGCACATAGATAATAAAGGAAAGTTCTGTCAGACAGGAGGATTGCGGATATGAAGAGATATACGATTACGGTAAACGGGAATGTATATGATGTCACGGTGGAGGAGACGACAGGTATGGCGCCTGCTTCAGCGGCTGTTTCGGGGCGAATGCCGACATCTGCTCAGGGAATGACATCGTCACCGGTTTCGGGAAGCGTGCCGGTATCGGCGGCAGGAGGGAGACCGTCAGCAGCGGTCGGAGGGACTGCGGCAGTCGTCGGGAGAGCCGGCTCGTCGGCTGTTGTTAGCGGGACTCAGGCGGCAGGAGGGGTTGCCCCGTCGCCAACCGGCCAACCGGCATCGACAGCATCTTCAGCAGAGGTCGGTGCGGTTGCCATCACGGCCGGCGCAGCCGGAAAGGTTGTCGACATAGCGGCAACCGTTGGCATGCCTGTGTCAAAGGGTGATCCGGTTGTCATTCTGGAGATCATGAAGATGGAGACACCGGTCGTGGCTCCGCAGGACGGGACGCTGGTGAGTATCCATATAGAAAAGGGGCAGTCTGTCGCTGCCGGAGAAGTCCTGGCTACGATGAATTAGTTTCGTAAATAGCCGGACCTGACGCTGCACGGACAGCTGTTTCAAAAGAAAGGAAAAGGGTATGGAGAAAAGACCTTTAAAGATAACGGAGACAGTGCTGCGGGACGCACACCAGTCGCTGATGGCGACCCGGATGACGACGGAGCAGATGCTGCCGATCATTGATCAGATGGATCGGGTCGGCTATCATGCGGTGGAGTGCTGGGGCGGGGCTACGTTCGACGCTTCCCTGCGTTTCCTGAAGGAGGATCCGTGGGAGCGGCTCCGGAAGTTCCGGGACGGATTTAAGAACACAAAGCTGCAGATGCTATTCCGCGGTCAGAATATTCTGGGCTATAATCACTATGCCGATGACGTAGTAGAGTATTTTGTGCAGAAATCCATTGCGAACGGGATTGACATTATCCGGATTTTTGACTGTCTGAATGACCTTCGAAATTTAAAGACGGCGGTGGAAGCGTGCCGGCGGGAAAAGGGCCATTCGCAGATTGCGCTGTCCTACACGTTGGGCGACGCATATACATTGGACTACTGGATCGACGTAGCGAAGCGCATTGAGGATATGGGGGCGGACTCTATCTGCATCAAGGATATGGCGGGACTGCTGGTTCCCTATGAGGCGGGACGGCTGGTCGGCGCTCTGAAGGAGAATGTCAGCCTTCCCATCGAGCTTCACACACATTACACGAGCGGCGTCGCTTCCATGAGCTGCCTGAAGGCTGTGGAGGCGGGCTGTGATATCATTGATACGGCCATCTCACCGCTGGCTCTGGGCACATCCCAGCCGGCCACGGAGGTGATGGTTGAGACATTCCGGGGGACGCCTTACGATACCGGACTGGATCAGGAGCTTCTCGCAAAGATCTGTGAGTATTTTACGCCGATTCGTGAGGAAGCGCTGGCGAGCGGACTTTTGAGCACCAGGGTTCTGAGCGTGGATATCCATACACTGCGCTATCAGGTGCCGGGCGGCATGCTTTCCAACATGGTTTCCCAGTTAAAGGAGCAGAACGCTGAGGATAAGTTCGAAGAAGTCTTACAGGAGATTCCCCGTGTCCGCAGGGATCTCGGCGAACCGCCGCTGGTGACTCCTTCCAGTCAGATCGTGGGGACGCAGGCGGTTTTGAATGTGCTCATGGGCGAGAGATATAAGGTGGCGACGAAGGAAACCAGGGGGATTCTGCTCGGCCGGTACGGGCAGACGGTGAAGCCGTTTGATCCGGAAGTCGTGGAGAAGGTTCTGGGACCGGAGCAGGATCAGGCGATCACCTGCAGACCCGCCGATCTCATCGAGCCGCAGCTGGAAAAGCTGGAGGAAGAGATGAAGGAGTGGAAGCAGCAGGACGAGGATGTACTCTCCTATGCGCTGTTCCCCGGACAGGCCGTCGATTTCTTTAAGTTCCGTGCGGCGCAGCAGACCGGCGTGGACCCGGAGCTGGCGGACACGGAACATGGGGCATATCCGGTGTGACCCGAAGGGCGGATGATGTGACGGAATGAATGGAAAGAGGATATATATATGTACGACAAAGTGACACAGAAGGACATCGAGCGCATGGAGGAGGAGATCGAGCACCGGAAGCTCATCGTCCGCAAAGAGGCGCTTGACGCGGTAAAGGAAGCCCGCGCCCAGGGAGACCTCAGTGAGAATTTTGAATATAAGGCGGCAAAGCAGTTCAAGAATGAGAATGAAAAGCGCATCCGGTATCTGGAACGGATGATAAAAACCGCCGTGGTGATCTCCGACGAATCAAAGACAGACGAGGCAGGGATGAACAATAAGGTCGTACTCTGGTTTGAAGAGGACGATGAGGAGGAAGAATATACCATCGTCACCACAGTCCGCGCCAATTCCATGAAGCGGTGGATTTCCAACGAGTCTCCTCTCGGAAAGGCAGTCCTCGGGCATAAGGCCGGGGAGAGGGTTTATGTAAAGGTCAGCGAACAGGCGGGATATTACGTGACGATTCGTTCCATCGAGAATACGGAGGATGACGGAACGATCGGCTTGAGAAAATATTAGCATGAGCAATGATAAATAAAATATGAAAAAATTTGCCAACATAATCATAGATATTTCCATCTTCAAATTAGACAAGACATTTCAGTACCGAATCCCGGAGTCTCTTCAGGGTGATATATATCCGGGCGTCCTTGTGGATGTCCCGTTCGGCAGAAGCGACCGCATGACACGCGGCTATGTGGTCGAGGTGACGGACATGCCGGAGTTTGACACGGCGCGCACTAAGGAAATCGCGTCGGTCGTGACAGACGGCATTCCGATTGAAGCGCAGCTGGTTGCGCTGGCGGCGTGGATGCGGGAGCATTTCGGCGGCACCATGAACCAGGCGCTCAAAACGGTTCTCCCGGTGAAGAAAAAGACAGAAAAAAAAGAGGAACGTCTGGTACATCTTGCCCTGAATGAAGGACAGGCAAAAAATCAGCTGGCCGAATGTGAGAGAAAGCATCAGACGGCCAGGGCGCGTCTGCTGGCAGCTCTGATCGATCAGTCTCCGCTGCCCTATGGGACAGTGACTGCGAAGCTGAATATAACGGCGGCCGTCATCCGTGCCATGGAGGAGAGACAGTTTATCCGGGTGGAACATATCCGGACCTGGCGTAATCCGCTGGATCAGATGAAAAAACAGGAAAAAACAGTACAGCTCAATTCCTCGCAGCGGCAGATCGCCGATGATATCCTGTCGCACCGGCGGGCAGGAGACCGCAGAACCTGTCTGATTCACGGCGTGACGGGGAGCGGAAAGACAGAGGTCTACATGGAACTGATTGAGGCTGTTGTGCGGGAGGGGAAGCAGGCAATCGTGCTGATCCCGGAGATAGCCCTGACATTCCAGACGGTGGTGCGGTTTTACAATCATTTCGGCGACCGGGTTTCCATTCTGCATTCGAGAATGTCTGCAGGAGAACGCTTTGATCAGTATGAGCGGGCGAAAAACGGGGAACTGGATGTGATGATCGGCCCGAGATCCGCGCTTTTTACGCCGTTTTCCAATCTGGGATTCATCATCATTGATGAGGAGCATGAGGCGTCCTATAAGAGTGAAACCGTGCCCTGCTATCACGCGCGGGAGACGGCGATCGCGAGGGCAGATCTCTGCGGTGCGACGGTTGTGCTTGGCTCGGCCACGCCGTCTGTGGAGAGCTACACAAAAGCGAGATCCGGTGAATACCGGCTTTACGAGATGGAGCAGAGAGTCAGCGGCCGCAGTCTGCCGAAGGTATATACGGAGGATCTGAGAGCAGAATTGAAAAAAGGAAACCGTTCCATCCTGAGCGAAAGACTTCGCGGGCTTATGGAAGACCGGCTGCAGAAAAAGGAGCAGATCATGCTGTTTCTGAATCGCAGAGGTATGGCCGGTTTTGTGTCATGCAGAAGCTGCGGTTTTTGTATTAAATGTCCGCACTGTGATGTTTCCCTGCATCTGCACAGGGACGGGCGGCTGGTGTGTCATTACTGCGGTTATGAACAGCCTATGATACATACCTGCCCGGAGTGTGGATCCCCTTATATCGGTGAGTTCCGTGCCGGGACACAGAAGATTGAGAACTACATCCGCGAGCAGTTTCCGGAGGCGGGAGTCCTTCGCATGGATCTGGACACGACACGGCAGAAAGACGGATATGAAAAAATTCTTTCCGCCTTTGCCAACCGGGAAGCGGATATTCTGATCGGAACGCAGATGATCGTCAAAGGACATGATTTTCCGAATGTCACTCTTGTCGGCGTGCTGGCGGCGGATCTGTCGCTTCATGTCAGTGATTACCGTGCGTCTGAGCGTACGTTCCAGCTTCTGACACAGGCGGCGGGCCGCGCGGGACGGGGAAAAAGACAGGGAGAGGTCGTGATTCAGACCTATCAGCCGGAACATTTCGCTGTCGTGGCGGCCGCGTCCCAGGATTACAGACAGTTCTATGAACAGGAGATACAGTTTCGCACGCTGATGAATTATCCTCCTGTCTGGAATATGATGGTAATATATATCACTTCCGAGCAGGAAAAGGTAGTCAACCGGGCAGCTTTTGTGTTACAATACAGGTTATTGGAAAAAACAGGGGAGGACAGGGAAGGCGGCCCTGCGGGAACGGACTCTGACAAAATACAGATCATCGGTCCCGCGGACGCAGCTGTTTCCAAAATTAATGACAGATACAGAAAAGTGATCTATGTGAAAGACGCGGATTATGAAAGGCTGGTCAGTCTGAAAAATGATCTGGATGCTTTTATGAGGGATCACGACGCGTTCCGGAAGGCTGCGGTGCAGTTTGATTTTAATCCGATGAACGGATTCTGATGAATCATGAGACAGCCGCATAGCGGATATCTGAAGTTGATTGCGGCACCTGAAATCTGAGGGAAACAGATTGTGAATAAAGGAGAGAGAGAATGGCACTGAGAACAATACGCATGCTGGGAGATGAGATTCTGAGGAAAACCTGCAGGGAGGTAAAGTCCATGACACCGCGCATGCAGGAGCTGATCGATGATATGCTGGAGACAATGTATCATGCGGAGGGCGTCGGGCTGGCAGCCCCGCAGGTCGGTGTGCTCCGCCGGATCGTGGTGATTGATATCGGCGACGGACCGCTCGTCATGGTCAACCCGGTACTCCTGGAGACGGAGGGGGAGCAGACCGGCGATGAAGGCTGTTTAAGTCTTCCGGGGAAGGCGGGACAGGTGACGCGGCCGAACCATATTAAGGCGCGATATTTTGATGAAAATATGGAAGAATACGAGATTGAGGCGGAGGAGCTTTTAGCCCGCGCGATCTGCCATGAGCTTGATCATCTGGATGGACACATGTATGTGGAGCTGGTCGAGGGTGAGATTCACGATGTGGTCTATGAGGATGAAGAGGAGGATGAAACCGCGGAGAATGATGATTAAAGATTACCGGTCACTCCCTGACCACGCACCTGCTGCGGGGTTCCTTAGGACCGACCGAAAACGTTGCGGTTTCGATGAAAGCAGAAGGCTGCCGCTGACAATGACACGTCGTCCGGGATGACAGCTGCTGCACTTGATGAGAGGTGGATGTTTTGAGAATTATATTTATGGGAACCCCGGATTTTTCTGTCGGGACACTGGAAGCGCTGATTGAGGCCGGCCATGAGATCGTGCTCGCGGTTACCCAGCCGGATAAGCCGAAGGGCAGAGGAAAGACCATGCAGCTTCCGCCGGTGAAGGAGGCTGCGCTGGCGCATGACATTGAGGTGTTTCAGCCCCGCCGTGTCAGGGAACCGGCGTGTATTGATTATCTGCGCACGTTTCAGGCGGATATTATCGTGGTCGTGGCCTTTGGACAGATTCTGCCGGGTGAGATTCTGGAGATGCCGCCATACGGCTGTGTGAATGTACATGCTTCGCTTCTGCCGAAGTACCGCGGCGCGGCGCCCATCCAGTGGGCGGTGATGAACGGAGACCGGGTTTCCGGTGTCACTACCATGCGCATGGATGAGGGCCTGGACACCGGCGATATAATCCTGCGGGAGGAGGTTGTCCTGGATCCGAAGGAGACCGGCGGCAGTCTTTTTGAAAAACTGAGCGCCGTCGGCGCGTCTCTCTGTGTGCGGACGCTTTCAGCGATTGAGGATGGCAGTGCGGTATATACGCCGCAGGATCACGCGGCAGCGACAAAGGTCGGCCTGATCCGCAAGCAGTTCGGGCATATCGACTGGAACTGTCCGGCCCGACAGCTGGAATGCCTGATCCGGGGACTGAATCCCTGGCCGAGCGCATATACAAAATGGAAGGATAAGACCCTGAAGATATGGGATGCTGATGTGCTGCCGGAAGATACGGACGTTCCCCCCGGCCGTGTTGTGAAAGTGACAGAGAACGCGGTGCATGTGCAGACCGGGGAGGGGATCCTTGTCCTGAATGAGGTTCAGCTTGAGGGAAAGAAACGTATGCCCTGCGATGCTTTCCTTCGCGGAAATTCCATGCGGGAGGGGGATGTATTCCTGTGAAAGACGCGACGAATCCGAGAAGTCTGGTGCTGGATATTCTTCTGGCAGTGGATCGTGACGGTGAATTTTCCCACATTGCCATACGCAATACGCTGGATAAATATCGCTGGCTGCCCCGCCGTGACCGCGCGTTTATCAAGCGTGTCAGTGAGGGAACCATCGAGAGAATGATTGAACTGGATTATATCATCAATGCCTGTTCCTCCACAAAAGTCAGTAAAATGAAGCCTGTCATCCGGGCGATACTGCGGAGTGCGGTTTATCAGCTGAAATATATGGATTCGGTTCCCGACCCGGCCGTGTGCAACGAGGCGGTTTGCCTGGCGGTAAAGAGAGGATTTTCCGGATTGCGCGGTTTTGTAAACGGCGTGCTGAGAGCGGTTTCCAGGGAGATGGATCATATCGTTTATCCCTCCGAAGAACAGGAACCGGTTCGCGCATTGTCTGTGAAATATTCCGTGCCGGAGTGGATGGCCGCGCGTTTTCTGCAGGTATATGGATGGGACCGAAGTCTGTCAATTCTGGAATCATTTCTGAATAGAAAAAATCTCTGTGTGCGTGTGGATATCAACCGAAAATCCCCGGAGGAGGTCCGGCAGTCTCTGGAGTCGCTGGGGATACGGGCGACGCCTCATGAGCCTCTTTCCTATGCGCTTGATCTGGACGGCTATGATGTGCCGGAGGAGATTCCGGAGTTCGCTGAGGGAATTCTTTATATGCAGGATCCCTCTTCGATGATGGTGGCGGAGCTTGCGCAGCCCAGGGAGGGCGATTTTGTTCTGGACGTATGCGCGGCTCCCGGCGGAAAGAGTCTGCATATCGCACAGATGATGCATGGAACCGGCCTGGTGGAGGCGCGGGATCTAACCGAATATAAAGTAGAGATGATCCGGGAAAATATCATCCGCTGCCGGGCAAAGAATGTGCGGGCGGTGCTGTGGGACGCGCTTGTTCCGGATCCGGAGTCAGAACAGAAAGCGGATCTCGTGATTGCGGATCTGCCCTGCTCCGGACTGGGCGTGATCGGCAGGAAGCCCGATATTAAATACCGGATGACCGAGGCCAGGATTCAGGAGCTGTCAGGACTGCAGCGAAGGATGCTGGACATTGTATGCCGGTATGTGAAACCGGGCGGCACACTGATGTACAGCACCTGTACGATGACTGAAGAGGAAAACCGGCAGAATGCGGAATGGTTTATCCGTGAGCACCCGGACTTTCTGCTCATATCGGAGCATCAATTTCTGCCTGATGAAGGATGCGACGGGTTCTATATAGCGAAAATAAGTCGTCAATAGAAAAATGTGTGACATGCTCGCATGTCAAAGCATTTTTCTATTAGACGACAAAACCGTTATGAGCATGCAGCACGATAGTGTGGAATGCGAATAGCGGTTGAGATAGCGGGAGCACGTCAGTGCGGAGCTATCAATTTTCGCGTTCAAAATGTGTGACGGAGACAGTACATATATGACAAAAACAGACATTAAATCCCTCCCTTATGAGGAGCTGGAACAGTGGATCCTCGCGAACGGGGAGAAAAAATACCGCGCCGCACAGCTATATCAGTGGATGCATCAGAAGCTGGCCGGAAATCCGGATGCCATGACCAATATTCCCGGCAGTCTGAAAATAAAGATTCGTGAAAGCTGTGTATTTACCGTTTTAAAACAGGCGGCCTGTCAGGTCTCGGCGCAGGACGGCACGAGGAAGTATCTGTTTCAGCTTGCGGACGGCAATATGGTGGAGAGCGTTCTGATGCGGTATAAACACGGCAATTCTGTCTGCATTTCCTCTCAGGTCGGCTGCCGGATGGGCTGCCGCTTCTGTGCGTCTGCGATTGACGGACTGGTACGGAATCTGACGCCGGCGGAGATGCTGGAGCAGGTTTACCGGATCAGCAGTGATATCGGAGAACGAATCTCCCATGTCGTCGTCATGGGGACCGGTGAGCCTCTGGATAATTATGAAAATCTTCTGATCTTTCTTCGAATGCTGACGGATGAATACGGACTGAATATCAGCCAGCGGAATGTCACGGTTTCCACCTGCGGTCTTGTCCCGAAAATATGTGCGCTGGCAAAGGAAAAGCTTCAGATCACACTGGCTCTCTCTCTGCATGCTTCCTCACAGGAAAAACGGGAACGGCTGATGCCTGTGGCGAAATCCTGTGACATTCAGGAACTGATGGATGTCTGCAGATATTATTTTGAGGAGACCGGGAGGCGGATTACATTAGAATACAGTCTGATCGCGGGAGAAAACGATACGAAAGAAGATGCGGCGGAACTGGCAAAGCTGATCGGGGATTTAAACTGCCATGTCAATCTCATTCCCGTAAATCCTGTCAGAGAGTGCAATTACAGGCAGCCAGATCGCCGTGCTGTTCTGGTTTTTAAAAATCTTCTTGAAAAATATCAGAAAACTGTTACTATAAGAAAGGAGATGGGCCGTGATATTGATGGGGCGTGCGGCCAACTGAGGAGAAGTTATGCAGAGCAGAGTGCGTCTCTGCGGGCTTTTCCGGAAAGGCAGGACTCGCAGAGATGAAAACATGTTCTCTGACTGATATCGGTATCCGAAGGGAAATGAATCAGGATTATTTCTTTTCATCGGAGGAGCCGGTGGGCAGTTTGCCGAACCTGTTCATTGTTGCGGACGGGATGGGCGGACACAGAGCCGGTGAGCTGGCTTCGCGCTGTGCGGTTGAAACCATGGCTTTTTCTGCACGTACGGCGCAGGAGACGGACACGATCGGGATTCTGACTGCATGCGTCACACAGGCAAATGCCGGGTTAAATCAATATGCGAAGGAGCATCCCGAGACAAGAGGGATGGGCACGACGATTGTCGCGGCCGTATTGAATGGGCGTCGTCTGACAACTATCAATGTCGGCGACAGCAGACTTTATCTGATCGGCGATCGTATCCGTCAGATTACCAGAGATCATTCTCTGGTACAGGAGATGGTACGGATGGGGGAGATGGATGAGGAGAGCGCCAGGGTTCATCCGGATAAAAATATTATCACAAGGGCTGTCGGCGTAGCTCCGTTTGTGGATATAGATATCTTTGAATCGGATGTGGAACCGGGAGAACGAATCCTGCTGTGTTCTGACGGATTGACGAATATGGTTACGGATGAGGAGATTCTGCGGATTTTGAATGAAGACAGAGATTTGGATACGAAAACAGAAGATTTGGTTGAACTTGCGAATCATAATGGTGGCAGGGATAATATCACCGTGATCATAATTGATCCTGAATGTGAGAGGTAAATGCAGATGATAGACAGTGGAACAATAATAGCGGAACGCTATGAGGTGGAGGGAAAGATCGGCGCGGGCGGGATGTCCGATGTATATAAGGCCAAAGACCTCACTCTGGGCAGATGCGTTGCCGTCAAGGTTTTAAAGTCAGAATATTGTGAGGACATGAACTTTGTGACGAAGTTTCGTGCGGAGGCACAGTCCGCGGCGGGTCTGGAACACCCGAATATTGTGAATGTTTACGACGTGGGAAGCCAGGACGGGTTTTATTATATTATTATGGAATACGTCGCCGGTATCACGTTAAAGA
>JAJBUT010000166.1 GCA_020860185.1 Lachnospiraceae bacterium
ATCATCATCCGAACCGGTATGTACGACCGCTTCTTTGCATGGCTGCATCCGGCTTTCCGGCTGTTCTATCCGGTCCGCAGTCCCCTGATCTATCCGCTCCTCGCCGGATTTCTGTTCGGATTTCCTCTCGGGAGCAAGATCTGCGCCGATCTCTGCCGGGAAGGTAAGATTTCACCGAAGGAAGCGGAGATCGCCAGCTCGATCAGCAACAATTTCGGACCGGCTTTTATTTATAACTTCCTGTATCAGACTGCATTCGACGGACAGTTTCCGGCTGCGTATTTCTTTGCGGCCTGTTATCTGCCGCCGCTTCTCCTCGGGCGGCTGTGGCTGCTGCGTTTTCCCTCTGAAGGAAAGACTCCCGCGGGCTGCTCATCCTGGAGGAGAAAATATATAAAACCCGGGAAATCAGCCGGCATTCAGGCTATCCCCGAAAACACAAAAAAGGCACCCGGATCTCAAATAAATATGGAGATCATGGATGCCGGTATTATGGACGGTTTTTCAACCATGATAAAGCTTGCGGGATATATCATGCTGTCCGCGCTGCTCGCGGATATGATCCGGCAGCTGCCGCTGTCCGATGATATCCTTCACTGTATCTGCATCGGCGCCGTCGAAATCACAAACGGCATACAGCAGATCCGCCTGCTGCCGGCCGATGCCGCTGTCCGGGCCGTTCTCGCCGTGGGCATTGTCAACTTCGGCGGGCTGTCCGGACTGAGCCAGACCCGGTCCATGATGCGATCCACCGGCATATGTATGAAAAACTATATCTGTTTCAAACTGCTCTGCAGTCTGTGCGGCATGGCGTTCCTTTTTCTGATAGCAATCTCTGTCTCGTGACGGCTCATCCGGGGTGAAAAAGGCTGTCCCGTGTCCGCCATAAAAGAGAAAGGCTGCATGGCGTCAGATCAGCTCAATCTCCTCCGGCTTCGTCTCCTGCGAAGATGTCTCCGTGTCATCCGCCGTATCCTCTTCGGAAGGAGACAGCTCATTCCGGTTCGCCTTTACGATTTCGTAGCAATTCTGAAGAGAGGACAACAGACCGTCGTATTTTTCCCTGGAAGCATCGATTGCATGGATCATGATATTCTCCATATTGCTCAGGAGATTGTCTGTATACTCGATGGAGGCGGTACGGATCGCGTTGGCATCCTCGGTCGCCTTGTCGAGAATCTCCTGTGCCTGATTCGTCGCAATGGAGACAACCTCATTCGCCTGCGCATACGCCTGCTGCATGATCTGATGCTCACTGATCAGCTCACTCGTCTGAATCTTTGCCTGCGCGAGGATCTCGTCTGCTTTCGCCTGCGCATCTGAGAGAATCGCATCCTTGTTCGCGATGATCTTCTGATAACGCTTGATCTCCTCCGGCGTCTTCAGACGCAGCTCCGTCAAGAGCTCCATAATCTCTTCTCTGTCGACCACGATCTTCCCTTTCGAAAGAGCCTGCGGCTTGCAGTTGTCTATGTATTCCTCGATCTCCGCAATGATCTGTTCTAAACGGCTGTTCATATGAAAAACTCCTTTCTCTTCGCAATCTGTCTATATATAAAATGTGACATCTGTCTTTTAACGGTTCCACGGCTGCAGCGGGATAAAATATCACCATACGGACTTCGCAGCAGGTGCGAAGTACTGTCCTGAATCATTACCATCATTCCATGTGAAACTTCCGGTAAACCTTATCGATCACCGACGCCGGTACAAACCTGGAAATATCGCCTCCGTAGGAAGCCACTTCCTTCACAATCGTGGAACTCAGATAGGAATAAAGCAAACTGGTCGTCAGGAAAATCGTATCCACCTGATCGTTGACTACGTGATTGGTCTGCGCGATCTGGAGCTCGTACTCAAAATCCGTGACCGCGCGCAGTCCGCGGACAACAATGGTCGCACCGATACTCCTCGCGTAATCAGCCGTCAACCCGTCAAATGAGCTCACCGTCACATTCGAAAGATGCGCCGTCAGTTCCTTAATCATACTAACACGTTCTTCGACAGAAAACAACGGATTTTTTGCATTGTTTTTTAACACGGCAACGTTCAGCTCGTCCACCATTCTGGATGATCTCTCAATAATATCCAGATGACCGAAGGTCGGCGGGTCAAAGCTTCCCGGATAGATTGCTCTTTTCATTTCTATTGTCTGACGTAAACGCCAGTCCCCCTTTTTAAAAAAATATGCTGATTGGTTTTATATGTTTTTACCCGGGAAATATCAAATCCTTTCCCGGATAAATCCTCCGGAGAAAAATCAAGGGATTCCTCCACAATGATCTTCGTATCCTCATGACACAGGGAAGAATTCTCAAGAAAGGAAAGCACTTCACCGGCCATGCCGCGTCCGTAAGGCGGATCCGCAAAAATGATATCAAATACGTATTTCCCCTCAAGCGAACGCATGGCCGCCAGGAAATCCATGCATTTCAGCTCAGATTGCGCCTGAAATTTTGTAAACGCGATATTCTCCCGGATACAGGCCGCCGCTTTCCGGCTGCTGTCCACAAAAACAGCCTTTCTGGCTCCGCGGCTGAGTGCTTCCAGGCCGATACCGCCGGATCCGGCAAACAGATCCAGAAAGACAGCGCCGGGCACCTCATTCTGAATCATATTAAACAGCGTTTCCTTGATCCGGTCAGTCGTCGGCCGCGTATCCGTGCCTTTCACCGTCTTCAGCGGCATACTGCGGGCCGTACCTCCGATGATCCTCATACTGATACTCCTGTTATCATCAATCCTGTTCTTTCAGTACATCTCTGTTTTTCGCGAGATAGTCGATCAGGGAAATCACCGTCAGTACCAGAGCGATATACAGGGCGATCTCCGCCAGAACATGAATGATATTGATCCCGCCGAGTGAAAGCGCCCATGCGCAGTCCAGAATCAGCAGAATAATCGCTGCCATCTGAAAGGTAGTCTTAAACTTCCCCCACATGCTTGCGGCGATCACAATCTGATGATCCGCCGCGATCAGGCGGAACCCGCTGATGATAAACTCCCGCGCGATGATGATGATCACGATCCAGGAAGGAACCTTTTCAAGCTCGACCAGACAGATCAGTGCGGAGCATACCAGCAGCTTATCTGCCAGCGGATCCATAAACTTTCCGAAATTCGTGACCAGATTATATTTCCGGGCAATCTTTCCATCCAGCATATCCGTCAGACTGGCAACGATGAAAATAATCAGTGCCAGTATCGGAGCCACCGCTCCGAGCCCGATATCCGCCAGAAGGAAAAATACAAAAAACGGAATCAGAATCACACGAAACATCGTTAATTTATTCGGTAAATTCATAATTTTCTCCCATTCAGATGACTGCGGGGCCGAACGCATCCGGCTCCGGTATCATTCAGATCAGTTCCCCAATCAGATCGTATTCGTACGCTCCCGTGATCTTCACCTTCGCAAAATCTCCGCTCATCAGCTCCTGATCGGTATTGATAAATACATATCCGTCGATATCCGGAGCATCCCGGTAGCTTCGGCCGATATAGGCATTCTCATCCGCCACCCTGCCTTCGATCATCACGAGAAGTTCACAGCCGATCATATCGGCATTTTTATCCATGATGATCTCCTCCTGCAGTTCCATGACTTCTGCCTGCCACTCTGCCCGGGTCGTCTCGTCGACCTGATCCGGATAGTCCGCAGCCGGCGTATTCTCCTCCGGAGAAAACTCAAAGGCGCCGAGCCGGTCAAACTCGGTCCGGTTGATAAACTCCAGCAGCTCCTCATGCTGCTCCTTCGTCTCTCCGGGAAACCCGCAGATCAGCGTCGTCCGCAGAGCGATGTCGGGAATAGCCGTTCGAAGCGCTGTGATCCTCTCCTCCAGCGTCTCCCGACTGGTACGGCGTCCCATTTTCTTCAGAATGGACGTATTGATATGCTGCATCGGCATGTCGATATAATGACAGACCTTTTCATTGTCACGGATCGCCTCGATCAGCTCATCATATATCTCCTCCGGATAACAGTACATCAGACGGATCCAGTACAGTCCGGGTATTTTATTCAGTTCATTCAAAAGCAGATGCAGTGATTTCTTCCCATACAGATCCACACCGTAAAGCGTCGTCTCCTGCGCGACGAGAATCAACTCCTTCACGCCCTGTGCCGCCAGATCCCTCGCTTCCGTGAGCAGCGTGTGCATGGGAATGCTCCGGTACGGACCGCGGATGGATGGGATGATACAGTACGTACAGCGCTTATCACAGCCCTCGGCGATCTTTAAGTGCGCATAGTGGCCGCCGGTGGAAACACTCCGCTTTGCCGTATGCTTCTCAACACCCCCCAGATCCTCATAAGCCTGGTACTTCTGTCCCGCAAGCACACGCGTGACCGCGTTCAGGATGTGTTCGGTGGAATTGGTGCCCAGAACCGCGTCAACCTCCGGAATCTCTGACAGAATCTCCTCCCGGTAACGCTGTGCGAGACAGCCGCAGACGATCAGCGCCATACAGGAACCCTGCGTCCGGTAAGCAGCCATATCCAGAATCGTCCGGATGCTCTCTTCCTTAGCATCTCGGATAAAACAGCAGCTGTTGATCACGATGATATCCGCCTCGGCTTCATCATCCGTGATCGTATAATGATGCTCTACCAGCTTCCCGAGCATATATTCGGAATCCACCAGGTTCTTATCACATCCAAGGGAAATAAATAATATTTTCATGTTCGCTCCCCGGGTGATGATTATACGTCTTCTTCGTCGTCCTCACCGAGGATACGTACATCTTCATGATAGAGCTCCTCAACGGCGATCGACAAAGGTTTTTTATTTTCGGCGTTTTTTACATTCGTCTCGGCGCCGCCAATGATCTGCCGTGCGCGCTTCGCCGATGCAATCACAATGGAGTAACGGCTGTTCACAACCGGCATCTCTCCGATATTTTCTGCTCCCTTATTTACAACCTTCATTAATTCTACGTAAGATGGGTGTATCATATCTGTTCTCCCTTCACATATTTCTTTAAATCCTGTTTGATGGCTTCTATCCTGCTCAGCCTGTGCCTCATACGGCAGCGCTCGCTGCGGATGATGTGGTGAAGCTCCTCCACACTCGCGTCGAGATCATCATTGATTATCAGATAATCATAAACCTCACAGCCGTCCGCCTCCTCAACCGCGCGGGCCAGGCGCGAATGAATCACCTCCGGCGTCTCTGTGCCCCGGCCGACCAGTCTGTCTCTCAGAATCTGCGCCGACGGCGGCGTGACAAACAAAAGCAGCGTCTCCGGAAACCGTTCCCGGATCTGGAGCGCCCCCTGTATCTCGATCTCCAGGATGACATTCTTACAGGCCGCCAGCTGTTCTGTCACATAAGACCTGGGCGTGCCGTAATAATGATCCACATACCGGGCATATTCCAGCAGCTCATCATCCGCGATCATCTGTTCAAACGCTTCTGTCGTCTTAAAGAAATACTCCCTGCCCTCCGCCTCGCCCGGTCTGGGCTGCCGCGTCGTCGCTGATACTGACAGCGCGTATTCGTCCGGATAGCGTGATAAAAGCTCCTTCATGATCGTGCCCTTTCCCGATCCCGCAAATCCGGAAAGGACAATCAGAAATCCTGTATCCTTCATGATTCCACCTCTCTGTCCTGACAGCGCCCGGCCAGTGTCTCCGGCTGCAGTGCGGACAAAACAATATATTTTGTATCCGTGGCAATCACGCTCTTCGTCCTGCGCCCCTGTGTCGCATCGATCAGCGTCTCGTTTTCCCTCGCTCTCTGAACCATCCGCTTGGCCGGCGCGGAATCCGGATTGATAATGGAAACCACCTTGTCTGTATTGAGTACATTGCCGAATCCGATATTGATAAATGCTGACATATACTCCCCTCATATCTGTCCGGGTCTCAAAGTCGTCCGATCGATCGGATGCAGGCATCCGTCGCATGACTTTCAGCCCCCTGTATCACTCTATGTTTTGTATCTGTTCGCGGACCTTCTCGATCTCTGTTTTTAACTCGATGGCGATATTCGAGGTCTCCAGATCGTTTGCCTTGGAAAGGATCGTGTTTGCCTCCCGATTCATCTCCTGCGCGATGAAATCCAGCTTACGGCCGATGCCGCCTCCGCTTTCGAGCGTATCCAGCATGGAATGTATGTGTGCACGCAGACGAACTGTCTCCTCATCCGTACAGATCTTATCCGCAAATATCACCACTTCCGCAGAGAGCCTTGATTCGTCCATCTGGACATCACCGAGCAATTCCTGCACTTTTGTCTCAAGTCTGCTGCGGTATTCAGCCAGAATCTCCGGCGCCCGCGCTTCTATTTTATCTACCTCGAGCAGCATCTTCTGAAGCTTTGCCTCAAGATCCTGCTTCAGACGCTCTCCCTCGCGGAGACGCCCCTCCACGAACTGATCCAGAGCCGCGCGCAGCGTCCGCTCCAGAAGCGTCCAGATCTCCTCCTCATCCAGAGGATGCTCTTCCATGGAAAAAACCTCCGGACAGCGTGACAACGTGCTGACGCTGATATCATCCGCCAGGCCGAAGCTCGACACCATCTCCCTCATATAAGAAAGATACTCCGCCGCAAGCGCGTGATTGTATGTCACCGCGATATCATGTCCGGACAGTTCTTCATATGTAAGAAACACATCCACCTTGCCGCGTTCCACATACTGCTTCAGCAGCGCGCGGATCGCCGTGTCAAAAAAATTCAGTTTTCTCGGCATCCGGACATTTACGTCAAAATATCTGTGATTCACGGACTTAATCTCCACCGTGATCCTGCGGTATGCATCGGAATTCTCACATCGTCCGAATCCTGTCATGCTTTTTATCATGATCTGCTCCTGAAATGACCTAAATCGTTTCCTGTATTAATTGCAATTCAATCTATTATACGTTTTTTTCACTTTGAAGTCAATTTCAAAATAAAGAAACTTCGTAACCTGTAAGCAATTATCTCCTGAGACAAGTTCACGCCAGCTCCCCTTTTTTGCAAACAGATTTTCAGATATACTCTACCGGAACAGCCGCAATATTTTCTTTCAGCCAAAGCACCTTATCATACATACACACGATCACACCTGTGCCGCGCTTTTTTTCCGGTATACGGTCCAGAACATCAAACGCGTTTGTCATGGACAGCTTCGGGTTCGCAGACATCTTTATTTCTACCGGATATATCACATCATCCTGTTCTATCAGCAGATCAATCTCTGACTCGCGCTCATTTTTCTGTCCATCTTTCGTCGTTTTTCGTTTATCCTTTCCCCTGTAATAACTCACATACATTCGGTAATCCAGACCCGCGTTAGAAAAAGATTTCAAAATCTCAGACACAACAAATGTCTCAAACAATTCCCCCGCCATCGCTCCGTTCAAGGCTGTTTCGGGAGTCTGGTATTTCGTCAGGAAACAGACCAGGCCGGTATCTCGAAAATACAGCTTCGGTGTCCGTATCGCCCGTTTTAACGCAGAATTGGAAAATGGCTGCAGAATATAAATAATTCCGGAAGCTTCCAAAAGCGAAGTCCACTCCTTAACAGTGTTCACAGAAACCTCAATCTGATCCGCAACATTGGAATAATTCAGCATCTGTCCGGTTCTGGCCGCCATGGCTGTCAGAAACTGCGTAAACTTCAGCTTATCCTTCACATGACCGAGCGCATTGATATCACGATCAATATATGTCTGAATATACGAGGAAAAAAATGTCTGCCAGTCTACATTTTCATCGATCAGCGCCGGATATCCGCCTCTGTGGATGATTTTCCAGATATTCTCAATGCCGCGGCAATCCTTCTCCCTCTGCTCTATATATGTTTCAGAAGGAATAAACGGTTGATGAAAAGAACTCCCCATAAGTTCTCTCATGGAAAACCCTGCCAGTTCCAGAATCGCAATTCTTCCCGCCAATGATTCGGAAATATTCTTCATCAGGTGATACTGCTGTGAACCGGTAAGCAGAAAACGTCCCTTTTCATCACTCCTGTCACACTCCATTTTAATATAGGGAAACAGTTCTGAAATGTATTGTACCTCATCCAGCACGATCGGCGGCCTGTTATTCCTGAAAAACAATCCGGGCTCTGATTTTGTCTCGGCCAGCAAAACCGGATCATCAAAGGTTATATATTTTCTATCCTCATACAGATGCCGCAGCACCGTTGACTTTCCCACCTGTCTCGGGCCGGTGACAAGTACACCCTTGAATCCCTTCTCTGTTCTTTTAATTAAGTCTTCGATTGCCCGTTTTTTATACATGCCTTTTCCTCCCGCGGCTGATTTGCATTCTGATTATAAATCAGACGCAATATAATGGCAAGAACTTTATATAAACAAAATAAAAACTATTTTCCCGGCAGCAGCCGCAGATACTCTGTGAACCAAAAAAGAAGGTTAGATATCACTATCTTTTTCTTCACCCGGAAATCAGTTCAATGCCGGAAATATCCGGCGCAGCGACCATGGAATAATTCGTATAATAGACAACAAACCCCGGCTTGCTTTTGTTCGGTTTTTTTACATTTTTTTTCTGAAGATAATCAATCTCCACCTTTTCACTTCCCCGCCCCCTGGAATAGTAAGCGGCCAGCGCGGCGGCCTCCTCAAAGGTGCGGTCCGGCATTTCGCCGGTCTTTGTCTTCACCAGGACATGGGAGCCCGGCATCTGTTTCGCGTGGAACCACCAGTCGTTTCCTTCGGAAAAACGAAAGGTGAGCTCATCATTCTGCAGATTATTTTTCCCGACATACATATCGAACCCGTCTGTACTCCGGTAATGCCAGGGACGGCTTTTTATCTGCTGCTGTTTTTTGCGGCCGGATTTCTGCCGGATATAGCCGCTTTGCACCAGTTCCTCCCGAATCTGGGCGAGATCGGCTTCCGAGCCGGCGATATCCAGAGCTGCGGCAACAGAGTCCAGATGTCCGATCTCCATACGGGTATCCTCGATCAGATCGGTCAGCGCCTCATACGTGCGTTTCAGTTTCCCATAGCGATCAAAATACTTCTTCGCGTTCTCCTGCGGCGTAAAGTCCGGATCGAGAGGGATCCGCATCATTTCATTCGTATAGTAATTGAGTGCCTCAAAGCTTCTGGCTCCTTCCGGCACCTGATAACCGTATGTGTGGATCAGTTCTCCGTAGATCCGGTATTTTTCTCTTTTTTCGGTGTCCTTCAGCTGTCTGGCCTGAAGGTCATATTTTTTGCGGTTCCTCTCCAGATGAGTGGAGACCACGTGGCGCAGATCGGCGGATTTCTGACGAATCCGCGTGTAAGCGCTTTTTTCCGCGTAGAAGCTTTCCAGAACAGCGGATATGGACGCGCAGGAAGCGTCGGTACAGTCCGCATAGGAAAACAGCGGGAATGAGGAAAACTCGACCGGTTCCTCCCCTTTTCTGTAGATATGCGGTTCAAACCTGCCCTCCCGGATCTGAGCCATGACGGCACAAAACGAAGACGCGAGCTCTGACCACTGCGGATCCGAAACCGAAGCACAGGGCGCGTGTCCGTCAATACCGGCACGGTAGCACAGCTCGTTCGCCATCAGCGGACTGATGCCGGTGTAGGAGGTATAGACCGCCTTTGAAACCGCAGCCGGTTTATGTGAGACTGTCATTACAAATGCATCCGGACTCTCCTCCAGCGGTGATGTTTTCCCTTCCTGAGCCGGAATAAAATATTCACGGCCGGGCAGAACCTCCCGCACGGAGCTGACCTGTGCGGAGATATGTTTGATACTGTCCAGAATTTTGTCCCGGTCATCGGTGAATATAATATTGCTGTGCTTTCCCATCAGCTCCACGATCAGTTTTTTTACACACAGGTCTCCCAGATCATCCAGATGCTCCACCTCAAATATCAGAATCCGTTCCATGGACGGCTGGGTCACCGAAAGAATACGCCCGTTCGCGATATGCTTGCGAAGAAGCATGCAGAAATTGGGCGCCGTCATGAGACTCGGTTTATTCTGTTCCGTCAGATAGACCAGCGGCCAGGAAGCGCTGGCGGACAGCAGGAGCCGCCTCTGGCCGTTTTGTCCTTTCAGCGTGAGCAGCAGTTCATCCGCCTCCGGCTGCGCGATCTTGCTGATGCGCGCGCCGGAGAGCTCTTTATTCAGGTCATAAGCCAGATTGGCGACGACCATTCCGTCCAGTGCCATATCGTCCCTCCATCAATCATTGTTTTGAAAAATTTGTTTCTTCCGGACCCGCAGTTCATACAGATCCGACCGCCGATGCTTCAGGAGCGGCAGTTGCTCCCTCACCTCATCGACCACGCTCAGATCAATCTCCGTTACCTTTACCTGTTCAGTCTCATCCATCTCCGTCAGCACCCTGCCCCACGGGTCGACAATGATGGAATGCCCCCATGCCTGATAAGAGGCGTGCTCATCCCGCGCCGGGGAAGTGCCGACCAGAAACACCTGATTATCCACCGCACGCTGCCGAAACAGCAGTTCCCAGTGCATCGGTCCGGTCGTTGTGTTAAACGCCGCCGGGCAGAGGATCAGACGTGCGCCCGCGTCCGTCATCAGCCGTGACAGCTCCGGAAAACGCAGATCGTAGCAGATGCAGATCCCCATCTTTCCGAACTCCGTGTCAAAAACGACCATCTCATCCCCCGCGGTCAGCGTATCCGACTCCCTGAAATGCTGCCCGTCGCGGATATTGATATCAAACAGATGTGTTTTTCTGTACTTTGCGATCTGCCTCCCCGCCCGGTCAAATACATAAGCCGTGTTATAAATCCGGCCATCCGCGACCTCAGGGATTGTGCCGGCCGAGAGATATACGCCGTTCTGTCTCGCCAGTCCGGAACAGAACCGCCATGTCTCGCCGCCCTCCGGCTCGGCATAAGAAGGAAACTGCGCGTTCTCATAGGGACACTGAAACATCTCCGGAAGCGCCACGAGATCCGTATCATGAAACTCATCGCCAGCGAAAAGAGTCTGAATATATGCTAATGATTTTTCTCTTGATTCACGTACTCCTGACTGTACACTTGTAATTTTCATATATTGGCTTTCCCTTTCAACCGGGCAGTCCTGTCTCCCTGCCGACCGGCCTGGCAAGTGTACCCTGCGCCGGCAGGAAATGACACACAACCCGCAGCTACAGATTCAGGAGAGAAAAATCCTCTCCGGCGTACATGCGCAGTCTCTGCCGCAGCGCCCGATGCTCCTCGCGCTCCAGAGACGGATCCTCCCGCAGCAGCCGCGACACCTCATCGGAAGCCCTGCCCATCACATCGGCATCCTGATAAATATCCGCCAGCCGGAAGCGGAAATCTCCGCTCTGCCGTATCCCGAAGAAATCGCCCGGACCGCGCAGCTTCAGGTCTTCACCTGCAATAAAAAATCCGTCGTTGGACCGGTTCAGAACCGCCAGTCTGCGGTTTTCCGTACCTTCCCCGTTCCCCTGCATGAAAATACAGTAGGACTGGGCGTCTCCCCGCCCCACACGGCCCCGCAGCTGGTGAAGCTGCGCCAGACCGAACCTCTCTGCGTTCTCGATCATCATCACGGTCGCGTTCGGCACATCCACCCCGACCTCGATGACCGTCGTAGAGACGAGGATCTGAATCCGGTTTGCGAGGAAATCCTCCATCAGCCGGTTTTTCTCTTCCGGCTTCATTTTCCCGTGCAGACAGGAAATCTGTATTTCTTCCGGGAAAACCCGCTTCAGACGCTCTGTATACTCCAGGACATTCTCCCCCTCCGTGTATTCAGACGGTTCTACCAGAGGGCAGATGACATAGACCTGATGTCCCTCCCGAATCTGACTTTCCATAAAACGGTACGCTTTCTCGCGGAAGGACATGTCCACCACACAGTTTTTAACCGGTTTTCGCGCAGCGGGCACCTCATCCAGGACAGAGATGTCCAGATCGCCATACAGGATGATGGCCAGCGTCCGCGGAATCGGCGTCGCGCTCATCACCAGGATATGCGGATGTATCCCCTTGAAAGCAAAGCTCTCCCTCTGCTTCACGCCAAACCGATGCTGTTCATCCGTGATGACCAGCGCAAGGCTGCGATAATTCACTTTCTCCTGAATCAACGCATGCGTGCCCACGATCAGGGCATCCGGCTCGCGTTCGATCGCCGCATATGCCTCCCGGCGCTGCGCTGCCCCCAGCGATCCGGTCAGAAGCACCACGGGAAAAGGCAGGCCAAGCTCCCCGCAGAGCCGGCGGAGCTTTCCGGCATGCTGTCTGGCCAGCACATCGGTCGGCGCCATGATCGCGGACTGATAACCGCTGTTCGCACAGTCCAGCATCGCCAGAAACGCCAGGATCGTCTTGCCGGATCCCACATCGCCCTGGATCAGACGCTGCATCACGCGGTCCGAACGCATATCCGTCTGAATCTGCGCGGCCGTCCGGCGCTGTGCCCCGGTCAGTTTGTACGGAAGCTGCCGTATGATGTCTGATACAAAACTCCCGCTGTCATTCAGGCCGTTATTCTGTACGCCTGAACGGTCCGCATCCATTTCCCGGTGTCCGAAAGACCGATCTTCATTTTCGGAAAAATCCTTTTCCCCGCACATCCCCGGCTGCACAAAGTGATATTCATTCTTCAGCGCCGCCGACTGATCCTTTGTCAGCTGCATACACAGCAGAAAAAGGAAAAACTCGTCAAACACAAACCGCTCTCTCGCCCGAATGCAGCTCTGCTCATCCGCGGGCATGTGTATATGCTCCAACGCGAAAGAATATCCGCTCAGGTGATGACGGGCGCGAATATCCTCCGGCAGGTACTCCATCTCCGCCGGCAGGTCGTCGAGCGCCAGCCGCACAGTCTTCTGAATCTGACGATTCGTCAGTCCTCTGGTCAGGCTGTAAACCGGCTGCAGCGTTCTTAGTCTCTCCCTGTACTGATCCAGCGACAGGATCTCCGGCTGTTCCATATAAAACAGACCGTTTTTTACCGATACACGACCGTAAAAAACATACATGCCGCCCGCTTTGACCACGGAACGAATGTAAGGAGAGCGAAACCACATGATACGGAGCGTCCGGCCGCCGCCGCCCACATCCAGAACCGTGGTCTGCATTCCGGAATGCCGATTCACCGCCGGTGTCCCCGGCGCCCGGATGTAAACTGCGTTTTTGCGTTCCGGTATAAGATCGCCGATCCCGCAGATCGCCGGACAGCGCTCATAGTCACGCGGGAAATACAGAAGCAGGTCGCCCACGGTATATACACCCAGCGTCTGAAATAATTTTTCTGTTTTCGGTCCGATCCCTTTCAGGGCTTTGATCGGGGAATCCTGTTTCATCCTGTACTCCGTTTTATCTGACCAGAAGCTTCACTGTGCTTCGTCCGCAAACCGTCCGGCTCGTTCACTGCCTACGCTCAGTATAACGATTTTTCAGAGAAATGGAACGGTTTTGTTGAAAAAATTTATACTTTTTTGAAATAATTGTTGCATTTCCTTTTTTCTTCTGATAGAATGTTCATGTTGTGAGTCCGGAAACAGATCCGGGCTTAGTAATTGCTAAGGAGGTGCAGTCATGGCAAAGTGCAGTGTATGCGGAAAAAGTGTTCATTTCGGAAAGCAAGTGAGCCATTCTCATAGAAGATCAAATAAAATGTGGAAACCCAACCTGAAAAAGGTCAGATGTAATGTGAATGGCACACACAAGAGATTGTACGTATGTACCAGCTGCCTGAAGGGCAACAAAGTAGAGCGCATTTAGTTTCTCGTTTTTGATTTTGCAACCAAAAGGATCCGCACAACGGATCCTTTTTTACTGATCTGCCGCAGCGCAGCGTCTGACATATGACCCGCCTGTCATCTGCTGAACAGATGATACCCGATCAGCAGAAATGCGCCTGCCAGAAGCACGCCGGCAAAATTATTGGGGACAAACATCATAAACAGCATGCCCACGCCAATCCAGAACATCATAAATCCGAGCAATTGTCTGAAATCACGGCTCATCGTATCATCCCCTGCTGCATTGCAATCACTCCTGATATATTCTATGCACAAAAGGGAGATTTGAGCATACCGCGGACTCAGGAACTGTCACAAAATAACAGTTCCTTAGTTATTCATCCATATTTAACTTTTCCTTTAAATCCTTTGCAGCCTCCTCACGGGCCTTCTCGCGGGCAGCCGCTTCCTCCGGATGCTTCCGCTCATCCATCTTTTTCATGAACTTATTGACGAAATCCGGAATCATATCGAGAATCTTTGAGATGCTGTCCTGATTTTTAACGCTGACCATGCGGGTCACGCCGTCCCGGATCACCAGCACCGCGCTGGGCGATATCTTGCCGCCCATGCCGCCGCCGCTGTTTTTCTTTTTTTCTCCGATAAAAGCTCCCGCGGCCATGCCGAAGGATACATCCACCAGAGGGAGGAGAATCGTATCGTCGATATAGATCGGATCTCCGACCACCGTCCTGGTAGAAACAAAACCATCCATCCCCTGCATCAGAGAATCCACTGTTTTCTGAAAGGTGCTGTTCCCGTTTCCATTCGTATCTGCCATAATCAAGCAACCTCCTGCTAGTTTTTATTTCTCAGCCTGCCGATAAACATCCGGATATCCTTTTTTCGAATCAATCCGACCGCAAAAATGACTGCGTGAATCATCCGCATGCGTCCTTTTGCATAAATACTCCCCCGGATATAGGACTGTCCTGTCTCAAAATCCGGCTCAATCCTCAGATCTGTCTGATAGAACAGCGGAATCAGCGCCAGTCCTCCGACGATCTGTCCCGTCCGCGAGGGATCCTCCAGACCAAACGCCACGCGCCCGGTCAGCCGTCGAGGCCGAATCCGGAATAAAAAAGTCTGCAGGCCCGGCCATACGGCGTCGACGACGTCATACTGTCCCACAAGAGACAGGATGCGGGCAGCATTCCGTATTAAAGCGAGCACGCGGCGTCTGTCTTTTCCGGAGGATTCTTCCGTTTCCTCACTTCCGGCCTGCTTTTTCTTTTTCGCCGCCCTGCCGGCGGCTTTTCGCTTTCTGCGCTCCTGACGCTTCCGCTTCTGCTCCTCGTCCGTAAAATCCAGTTTAAAAAAAAGAACGGACAAAACCAGCTGTACGCGCTCTTCAAACAAAAAGCGAAACCGAATCAGATGAAACAGCCAGTTCACCCGGAAGCTGCAGCGCCGTCGGTCGATATCCAGATCCAGCTCGTATCGAACCGGAAGAAAGAGAACGACGGCCACGGCAGCTGCAAGGACCAGCAGCACAATCCCTATGATCCTGCAAACAAATAATACCATAACCATACTGATGACATCCTCCGGAGCGACTATTCCATCTCACTCATATAAGCCGCGACATCCGCGTCGCCTCGAGCCTGAACTGTCTCCGACACGATCTGCTCCACGATCGAGATCGCTTCTCTCCGCGTCGCTCCCATCCCGACGATCGTGAGATCATCCGTCGGATAATGCTCCTGCAGCAAAATCAGACTGGGAATGATCTCCAGAATCCCCTGGCCGCTTCGCGGAAAGGTCAGCAGATAAACACCGGGGTGAACCATCCGGTTCGAAATCCGGTATTTTAGCTTTTTATAATTTTTCGTACAGTTTTTCCCGAGATAAAACGGATCATTCCATGTCATACCTGTTCCTATTTTTCCATGTTTTGTGAATTATATACACACTAAACGGACATGACTGCTAACGCAGTCATCACTATCTGCTGCCCCAGAGCCTCCCCCGCTTCATCTCCAGATATTCATGATAAGCCTTTTCCAGAATCTGCTTCTCGTTCGCAAACTTCAGCAGATGGAAAGCCTCATGATATTTATAATATCCGGAATCCATAAAATACTCCTCCCGCTGCGGCTTGCTGTAATAGCTGTCCGCCATCATCAGATACCAGTGCACCTGTTTGTTCACCATATCGTCCGATACGGTAAACGAATAGCTGGTCTTCCCGATATAACGTATGATCGCAGCCGTAACGCCTGTCTCTTCTTTTACTTCTCTTGCGGCAGTATCCTTATACCCCTCGCCCTGTTCGACCGTTCCTTTTGGAAGAACCCATCCTTCGTACTTATTACGATAGTTCTTGTATAACAGCAAAATCTTTCCCCGGAATATAACCACACCACCGCAACTGGTTGCCTCAATCATTGCATTCCCTCCCTGATGTGGTCGTACAGACAGCGCATGAGCGGCCGTCTGAAAACTATTTTTAGTATACGCTTTTTACAGAAAACATGCAAGAAAAAACGCGGACTTCTTACTGGTTAAAGTATGTGTCGAAAACCGCCTTCGCCACGGGAACCGCCGACTGGCTGCCGCTGCCGCCGTCCTCCACGATCACCGCAATGGCAATATCGGAATAACCGTCTTTGGATGCATAACCGACAAACCATCCGTGGCTGTTCCCGGCACTGTCGTATTCGGCCGAACCGGTCTTCCCGGCCGCCGTGTAGCTCTGCCCGCTCAGGGCGGAGCCGGTTCCGTACTGAACCACCGCGGACATAAACTCCTGCAGGATGGCCGCGTCCGACTCCGTCATGATAGAGCCATATGCCGAAGAACTGTATTGCTTTACCGTCACACCGTTCTCGTTCTCCGTGTGATCGACCACATACGGCGTATAGACCACGCCGTCCTGATTCACAGCGGCCGCGATCATCGCCATATGAAGCGGAGATACCGTCGTGTCGCCCTGCCCGATGGCTGTCTGCATGATTTTCCCCGTGCCGGCATCGGAGGACAGAGAAAAGCTGCTCTTCACGCCGGACAGCGTGCCCGGCAGGGAGGTGTTAAACAGCATATCCTCCAGCAGCGACGTAAACTGACTGATATTCAGCGTCAGGCCGATCGACGCGTAAGAGGTATTGCAGGAATTCGCAAAGGAGGTGATCAGATCCTGCGCGCCATGGACACTGTTGTGGTAACAGTGGATCTCCTCGCCGTCCACAGTAATCTCCCCCTCACAGTCAAAGGTATAGGCGCTGTAATCGGAATTCTCATGAATATATTCCAGTGTGGTAAAAATCTTAAAGACAGAGCCCGGCGGATAGGAACCGGAGGTGACGCGGTTTAAGAGCACAGAGCTGGATTCATCACTCACAATGGAATCCCAGTTTTCCGCCAGGGTATTCGGATCAAAATCCGGTTTGGAAACCATGGCGAGCACCTTCCCCGTGGATGCTTCCAGGACAACCACCGCGCCGTCATTGCTGCCGAGCGCATTGTAAGCCGCCGCCTGCACATCATAATCCAGGGTGGTCACCACGCTGTCGCCCATACTCTTCTCATCCTTCAGGTCGTTGATGATCTGTTTGATGAAAAATGCGTGCGAGCGCAGCAGGTTAAAATTACAGGTGGACTCAATGCCGGATTTTCCGTTGTTGAAATATCCGACGGAATGGGCAAACATACGTCCGTACGGATAATATCTCGTCTCCGTCCCGTCCTCCGCCACATTAGTAGTGGCAAGCACCTGTCCGTCCGCAGAGAGAATATCTCCCCGGATCACTCGCTCCGCATAGAGATCCAGCCGGGCATTGTACGAGCTGTTGATCGTACTCTCGCTTTTGAATGCCTGAAAATACGCCAGATAAGCGATCAGAAGGCAGAAAAGTCCGACAAACACATACGTGATGATCAGGAATTCACGGTTCCTACCAGATTTCCTCGATCTCGTCGTCCTGTTCGTAGCGTGATCCGGATTTGCCGGTTCCGCGTCCGCTGCCGTTTCTCTTCTTTTTTGACGTCCCGGCTCCGTTTCTCTGTCTGTCTGACTGTCCAGATCGATCAGATCGATCCCGTCCCTCGTCCATTTGCCGTCCCACTCTTCTCTTTTTTTTCTGTTCGAACTGATTTTGCGCATCTGCCTCTCCTTCATCCTGCCTGAAAATATACAGACCCTGAATAATCGCAAACATCAAAATGGTACATAAAATCGAACTCCCGCCGTAGCTTACCAGCGGCAGGGTAAGTCCCGTCGACGGAATGCATTTGATCACGCCTCCGATATTTAAAAAAACCTGAATCCCGTACACGCTTCCGAGCCCCAGCGCGATCAGTCTGTAAAACGGATCGCGGATCTGCATGGCAATATTCAAAAACATCAGAAAGCAGCTCAGGCATACCAGTATGATACAGATACCGAACGCGCCGCCCATCTCTTCCACAATGGCGGCGAACACAAAATCCGAGGTGCCGACCGGAATCTTTTCCGGCATGCCCTGATACAGGCCGAGTCCGAACCATCCACCGGTCCCGATGGCAAACAGGGACTGCGCCACCTGCCAGCCGCTGCCGCTGATATTGGCAAACGGATCCAGCCAGGCTTCCACCCGGACACGGACATGGGAGAAAAGCCTGGACGCCGCGAGCGCCGCCAGACAGCCGACGCCGAGGCCGCCTAAGAGATACAGCGGTTTTTTCGTCGCCGCATAGAGCATAATCACATAAGTAATGAAAAAAATCAGCGCCGCGCCCAGATCAGTCGAGACAACCAGTATCAGCACATGAACGGCAGCGGTGGCCGTCGTGATGCAGATCTGCCGGAAGTCTGTCGACTGATAGAGCATACAGGCCACATAAAAGACAAAGATGATCTTGACGAACTCGGACGGCTGGAAGGTAATGCACGCGATCGTGAAGGACAGGTAGGCGCCGCCCGTCATCTGTCCGAGCACCAGCACGACCCCCAGCGCAAGAATACCGACCGCGCAGTAAACCCAGGTGAATTTCCGCAGCGCCTTCAGCTTTCGCACCAGCTGCGGGATAAAAATCGTGACGACCGAAGCGATCACCGCGATTTCAAACTGCTTCACCGCGCTCGAAAAATCCAGCCTCGCCAGGATGATAAACCCGATCAACATCAGCATACACATATGATTGACGACCATGCGCGCCGCTTTCCTATAGATCACCCGGTAGATCAGAAACAAAAACAGGACAAAAGCCACCTGCGCCGCATAGAAGATCAGGTATCGGATCTCCTTCTGGGCTGCAAACAGGACAAGGAAAGCGTCCAGATGAATCATCATCATGCAGGATGTCTGACTCTTATACATCCGGAGCTGCCGGGCTTCCTTTTTGACACCCAGGATGGCAAAGCTGTAGTATGTATAGATCATAAACAGAAAAATCATCACATATTTTGATAATTCCGTAATCAAATGCAGCATAAACTCTCCTTGTCCACTGACAGCTGATTCCGATACAGCGTAAGGAACCGCCTTAACCATTCACGGCCCCATCCGCGCATCACTCCACGCCGCGCTGAAAATGTCCGTTCGTAAAAGCGCCGCTGCCGGGCGGCAAAACCGGCTTTCTCTCCGGGAAAGACAGCCTGTAATCCTCCAGGATTTTACAGACCTGCTCCCTGTCCTCCGCAGCAAAGGAAATCCGATATGACGCAAATCCGGATTTTTTCACCGCCTCCGCCTGATGGAACAGATACGTCGGCACACTGTTGTATATCAGATTATAACAGTTCATACAGTCCCTGAAAACCGGAAACTTTTTATGATATCGGTCCGATACACAGAGCGCCGGCCCGAAATCTCCGTTTTTCGTGCACTGCCTGTAATTTTTGTACACGCACTGCGCGGAAATCATCACCGGCACAGAGCCGTACAGGCAAAACTGAGCCCTGTCATTCGGCATATGCGCGAGTTCCCTTTTATTTAACTCCGGAGACGCCGTGTACTGCTGGAAACCGAAGCGGCTCCGCAAATCAGTACTTCCCCTGTGCAGATCCATGTCGAAAAACGCCGCATACGCCTCCTCTGAACAGATATACAGCGGCTCATCGAGCGAGATCTGCTCCGGCCGCAGGCGCAGCGCCTGCAGGCAAAAGCCAAGGCTGTCATAGCTGCGCACCCAGACGGTATCGAAACGGCAAATAAGCGCCTGCATCTCACGCTTTTCAAAGAACACGGACGTATTCTCCCGGAAAATATAAGGGAAGCAAAACGCGGCCTGTTTTCCGGCAGCAACGATCCGACGCCTGGCCTGTTCCAGACTCCTGAACCATGTTTCACGGAGTTTCTTTCCGGCTCCGCAGGCATCATTCCGATCAGACGCATCCCCTTTTTCGGAAAAAAAACAAAAATCCAGTGAAATCATGTCCACAAAAGGATACCGGAGAGCTTCCTCCATCTGTTCGGGGGCTGAAACCTGAACATTCAGAACATATGATTGATCCCTGCCGTTCTGTCTGTTTATCCAGTCTGGATCTCCGCTGCTTCTGCCAGGATTTTCGCTGTTCCTGCCAGGATTTCCGCCGGCTCTGACATCGTCGCAGGATGCTGTTTTCTGTTCTTTCAGCGCTTTCGGTCCGTTTTGTTCTGACAGAGTTCTCCTGTGAGAGTGTAACATACTCTGCTCTAATTGGCAAAGAGCGGTTCTTCTCAATTCATTCAGCTGCCTGACCGGCGCAAAACAGTTTTCCGCCAGATTCACTTCCAGAGATGTAAAAACAAAGGGCGTTTCGCCGGTTTTGCAGATTCTTTCATGCACCTCTGCATGAGAAAGCGGACGCTTCTGAGCCGCGGATACGATCTCACCCGACACCGTCGTCTCCCTCGATGCGGCAGTTTCTGTCATCGACCCACATCGCGCACCCGGAACCGTCCGAACCGTCAGCGAAAGCGGATCCCCCTGCCGCACCGTGAGCCTCCCGGCAATCGGGATTTTCTCCGGCGCCACGGGACGGTATACTCCTTTCGCATCAACACTGGCATGGGAGGAGTCGGTCAATGTCACCATCGACCGCCCGTTTCGCATCTCATAATATCCGCGCGTGAAGCCATTGCGATTCCCCAGCGCGAGCAGATACCGGTAATCCTCATCCTTCACGAAAAACCGATCCGGCGAAGCCTCATACAGATCAAGATATTTCCGGTACACCTGCGTGACTCCCGCGGCATATTCCAGCGACTTCATGCGCCCCTCGATCTTAAACGAATAAATGCCGGCCTCACACAGCTGCGGTATCCGGTCCAGCGCGCACAGATCCTTCATGCTCAGCGGATAAGACTCTTTTTTATGGAGACAGGCGCCCTCCTCATCCTCCACCTGATAAGGCAGACGGCAGGGCTGGGCGCAGCGGCCGCGGTTGCCGCTTCTGCCTCCGATCAGGCTGCTCATCAGACACTGACCCGAGTAGCAATAGCAGAGCGCCCCGTGTATGAAGCTCTCAATCTCGACTCCGGTCTGCTCACGGATCCGGCGAATCTCCCCGAGCGAAAGTTCCCGCGCCGTGACAATGCGCGCAGCCCCGCATTTCTGCAGGAGAGACGCGCCATACACATTTGAAACCGACATCTGCGTACTCGCATGTACCGGAAGATCCGGGAAATACTTCCGCACAAATTGAAATACGCCAAAATCCTGTACGATAATGGCGTCCAATCCATGTTCATAAAAGGGCTTCAGGTAATCGTACAGCTCCGCACCCGTCTCCCTGTTTTTTAAAAGCGTATTCACGGTGAGGAAAATCTTCCGCCCGTGTAAATGCGCGCCGTCCAGCGCGGTCAGAACCTCTTTTTCGGAAAAATTCTGCGCAAAAGCCCGGGCGCCGTATTTCTCACCGCCCAGATACACCGCATCCGCTCCCGCGGCGATCACCGCCCGGCAAATCTCCGGGGATCCCGCAGGAGCCAGCAACTCATGTCTCATCGTCTCTTCTTTCCTTCCGAATGCTCCAGCTTCAGCTGTGCCTCAACCAGACTCTGCTTCACCTCGGAAAGCTCATTCTCCTTCATCCGCAGATCTGCCTCCAGCTGCCGGATCGTCTCCTGCGCCTGCATCAGCTCTTCCGCAATATTCAGCTCGATGAGAATCGGTTTCAGATCAGTCGGAAGCGAGCGATAGGCCTGTGTGCTCTCCAGCCTGCGAATCATACTGTTGACGTAAGACGCCATCCTGTGGATGACCTCCTCGTCCTCCGCGCCGCTCATCGCCAGCACCTTTCCTCCGATAACCACCTCAATGGTGTTGTTCTGCGACATACTGTTCTCCTCTCCTTTTATTCTCCATGATTCCGTGTAGCGTCCACGAACTGTATTGATATCGCTGTCCTCCAGCGTGCGGTCCTTCAGTAGCGTCCTCGAATTAACTGAACTGTGTACTTGCCGGTTTTCCCGATCACGCACCTCAAAAGTACTCGACGATAGCCGGGATCAGTCCCGCGGCAGGCCGAAATGAGCATAGGCAAGATCCGTCGCTACCCGCCCCTTCGGGGTCCGGTTGATAAATCCGTTCTTTACCAGAAACGGCTCATAGACATCCTCGATCGTCCCGGCATCCTCGCCGATCGACGCCGCCAGTGTCTCCAGTCCCACGGGACCGCCCGCGAACTTCTGTATGATCGTCAGAAGCAATGCCCGGTCACTCTTATCCAGCCCGCAGGTATCCACCTCCAGCAGATCCAGCGCGAAGGAGGCGACCTCCTCCGTGATCACACCGTCATATTTCACCTGGGCAAAATCCCGCACGCGCTTCAGCAGACGGTTTGCCAGACGCGGCGTCCCTCTGGATCGTCTGGCCAGCTCCTCAGCTCCGGCTGTCTCAATCTCCACATCGAGCTTTCGCGCCGACTGCAGAATGATCGTCTGAAGCTCCTCCGGCGAATAAAACTCCAGATGCTGGATCACGCCGAACCGGTCCCGCAAAGGCGCGGTCAGAAGCCCCGCCCGCGTCGTCGCCCCGACCAGCGTAAACTTCGGCAGATCCAGACGGATAGAGCGGGCGCCGGCGCCCTTCCCGATCATAATATCGATCGCGTAATCCTCCATCGCCGGGTATAACACCTCCTCGACCTGACGGTTCAGCCTGTGAATCTCATCCACAAACAGGAGGTCATTCTCCTGCAGATTGCTCAGGATCGCCGCCATCTCCCCCGGCTTCGCAATCGCAGGACCGGAGGTCACCTTCATGTGTACACCCATCTCATTGGCGATAATGCCGGACAGGGTCGTCTTTCCGAGACCGGGCGGTCCGTAAAAAAGCACATGATCCAGCGCCTCATGCCTCTGTTTCGCCGCCTCAATATAAACCCGAAGGGTATTTTTAATCTGATCCTGTCCGATATACTCATCCAGAGTCATCGGGCGCAGCGTAGGCTCCGTCCGGATATCCTCCTCCTGAACCTGCGTCGAAATCATACGTTTTTCCATGTAAAACCTGTTCCCTGTATCTTGTATCGTATATCCATAAACTCCGCCGCGCTCAGTTCGCGAGCCTATGGCTCGCTCACAACAACGCCATATTTTTCAGAGCCTGTTTTAACACGGACTCCACATCGGAATCATCCGTGATCTCAATGCCGGACAAAGTCCGGGCGGCGTCCGCCGCGCTGTATCCAAGCGCTGTCAGAGCCTCCATCGCTTCTTTTCTTACGATATGATTATCCTCCGGTGAAACGGCAGATGAATCCTGCGGCACATCAAGCGCATCCTCCAGGCTGATCCTGTCTTTCAGTTCTATGATCAGCCGCTGCGCCGTCTTTTTTCCGATGCCGGGTGCCTTTGAGATCGTCTTCACATCGTCGCTCACCACGGCAAAACGTATCTCATTGACCGAGAGCGCCGACAAAAGCGCCAGCGCGCCGCGCGGACCAATCCCGGAAACATTGAGCAAAAGCTGAAACATGGCCAGCTCGTCCCGCGTGAAAAAACCAAAAAGTGAGAATGCATCCTCCCGCACGTACAGATAAGTAAAGACCTTCACCTGCTCGCCCCGCCCGGGAAGTCTGTCCATGCTCCGCATCGGGACACGGATCTGATAGCCGATCCCGCCGTTTTCTATTACAATAAAATCTTCACTGATTTCTTCCAGAGTTCCCTTTATATAGGAATACATAGCCATTCTCCCTGTTTCTTTGCGTGAATGTATTTATTATATGCCAAAGACAGAGATTTGTAAAATGATTTTAATGTTTTCAGGATTCAAATAAGATATACTGCCGGCGCAGAACAACAACATCTGAAGACAGTCAATTATGGGGGCATTATACTTGAATCCGATATAAATTTCCATTATTTTTTCACTATTTTTATTAATGCGGTTCCGCGGGATTCGTTGAAAGAATGATGATCTGCGTCAGTGATGCGTTTTCCCACCCGGTAATCCTTTGTACCTCGTCAAAGAACAGATACATCCGCTTATCGGGGATAATACGATCTCTCACATTATCATAGAGTTCTCTGGGTGTCATATCAGCAAATGCCATAGATTCGAAATTCATTTCAATGATCTGCTCATGTGAGATGCCTCTCTCTTTCAAATGGCTTATCATGAATCCCGTTTTTTCAATTCACGCTTCAACATAGATACCGCACCGCCTTTCCGACAGAAAGTATAGCATAAAAGTATACAGAAATTTAAACTTTATTTCATTTGTTCCATAAACTTCTTATTTTTTTGAGTTTGTGATATAAATTATCATATCCCAACGTCAGGAAGAAAAATCGTCAGCGGATTCTCATTGAATCTTGCGAACACAGGCACTACATGATAAAATATTTTCCAAAAAGAACCACAAAACAGGAGGCATTTGACACATGGGCATGTATCTCAATTGCGGAAACGGGGCATTCCGACAGATTCGAAACGGCGTTTACATCGACAAAACCGGTCTGATTGATTATATCAACCAGACCATTGATACCGCCCGCAGCCTTACCTGATTCAGTCTTCCCAGACGTTTCTGCAAATCATTTGCAGCGGCTATGCTGGCAGCGTATTATGACAAAAGCTGCGATT
>JAJBUT010000025.1 GCA_020860185.1 Lachnospiraceae bacterium
TGCTACGCAGAAATTTTGCCATTTTGCGCAAAAAAACATTTATAAGTGACCTAATCAGCAAAATGACGCAAAATATCCTATACAAAGTGGTTTATTATTATATACAGCGATAAAGTGGGCATTAGCATAAACTATATGCCGCAGGTACGGCGTAGGTACTGAATTTTACATCCAGAGACGGATCGAAGTTATCAATGGATTTGATGAGCCCGATGCAGCCGATCTGGAACAGATCATCTATATTTTCGCTGTTGGAAGCAAATCTGCGGATCACGCTCAGTACAAGGCGGAGGTTTCCCCGAATGTAGGTTTCTCTGGCATCCATGTCTCCTTCCCGGATTTTTTCGAACAGTTCTTTTTTTTCGTCCTCTTTTAAGACGGGAAGGGTGGCGGTGTTCACGCCGCTGATCTCAACTTTATATGCTGCCATGCCATGACCTCCGCAGAAATTCTATAAAAAGAATGTGCAGAATCAGGCTGGCTTATTCATAAAAAATGATTACTTTGAAAAGAAAAGCCGGGGTTCAGTACCCCAGCTCTTCTCCGACCAGAATGATTTTGATCCGGCCTGGAATGCCGCTTCGGCGGGTGATTACGGTCTGGCTGCAGATGCAGTCGTCGCCCAGACAGTTACCGCATTCCCCGTTCATGGCACACGGTGTGTTTTTGTTCAGTCGCACACAGTTGGGCGGGGAAGCGATGTTTTTGACCCGTTTATAGGCGCTGTGAACATCGGCAGTCACTTTGTTCATGCCGGCCACGATGATGACCTCTTTCGGCCCGAAGATCAGGGCGGCCACGCGATTGCCGCTGCCGTCAATGTTGACAAGCTCGCCGTCCATCGTGATGGCGTTGGTGCTCATAAAATAGCAGTCGCTCAGCAGTGCCTGACGAAGGATGGCTGTCACCTCATCCGGGGTGGTTCCGTTATTCCTGTCCAGATAAGTGATATCTTCCCGGCTGCGGAGCATATTGATCATGCCGCATTCCTGCAGAGTCACGGAACCGCCGTTTGAGACAGTCATGCCCGGCTTTGCAAAGGACATGGCCAGTCTGGCTGCTTCTTCCGCGGTGGGACAGTAGTATCCGTCCATCCGCCTTTTTTTCAGATTTTTGATGATAGTGTTTGCCGCGTTTTCATAATATTGCTGTTTTGGTGTCATTTTGTCTCCTCCTTAATCCGTCATAGATGTTGGCATGCCGCGTCAGCAGCGCATGGAAATTTATGAAAGAATTATAACACTGATTTCAGATAAGGACAAACACTGATTTCAGATAAGGACAATGTCTTGACATTTTGAAAATAGGGATATAAACTGTTATGAAAACTAATTTCAGATTATTTTATTTATAGAAAGAAGGGATTCGTCATGACGAAAATAGACATTATTTCAGGCTTTCTCGGAGCGGGAAAGACGACATTGATCCGGAAGATGCTGGAGGAGGTTTTTTCGGGTGAACAGGTTGTTCTCGTGGAGAATGAGTACGGTGAGGTCGGCATTGACAGCGGATTTCTGAAGGATGCGGGCGTTGAGATCCGGGAATTGAATTCCGGCTGTATCTGCTGTACGCTGGTGGGAGATTTCAGCAGGAGTTTAAAGGAAGTGATAGACACCTATCATCCGGACCGGATTCTGATCGAACCCTCGGGTGTCGGCAAGCTTTCTGATGTTATGTCCTCTGTAAAATCGATGGAAGAGGAATATCCCGATGTGAAATTAAACGCGCTGGTGACAGTGGCAAATGCCCTGAAAGCGGCGAAGCAGATGAAGGCATTCGGTGAGTTTTTTAATAACCAGATTGAAAACGCGACGACGGTTGTCCTGAGCCGTACGCAGAATGCGAAGCCGGCTCAGCTGGAACTCTGCGTGAAGATGATTCAGGAACTGAATCCGAAGGCGGCCGTTATCACGACGCCGTGGGATGAGATCGCGGGGGCGCAGATTCTGCAGGTAATCGAAGGACAGGGATCTCTTATGGAGGAGATGATGGCGGAGTTCGTGTCTGCACATGAGCATGAGCACGACCATGAACATTGTCATGACCATGAACATGAACACGAGCACGGGCACAGCCATGAACATGAACACGAGCACGGGCACACTCACGTGCATGAGCATAGCCACGACCATGACCATGAACATAGCCACGACCATGATCATCATGGGCATCATCACGCGGATGATATTTTCACGAGCTGGGGCAGAGAGACTCCTCACAAATTCACAAAGGAAAGTCTGGATGAGATTTTGAAATCCTTCTGTGACTCTGAAGAATACGGCACGATCCTTCGCGCAAAGGGTATGGTTCCGGCGGAGGACGGCACATGGATCTATTTCGATATGGTACCGGGAGAGTATGAGCTGCGCGTCGGTGAGCCGGATTACACGGGACGCCTCTGTGTGATCGGGACGGATCTGGATGAAGGGAAACTGGAAGCGGCGTTCGGTCTGTAAAAGGATCTGCCCGGGAAGCAGGAGGAATCAGTATGGATATACCGGTATATTTATTTACGGGCTTTATGGACAGTGGAAAAACATCTCTCATCACGCAGACTCTGCTTGAGAATGATTTCGGTGTCGGCGCCAGGACGCTCATCATCGCCTGTGAGGACGGGGATGTGGAGTTCGATGAGGAGAAGCTGGCGGAGAAGAAGGCGACGGTTGTCGGCGTGGATTCTGAGGAAGAGTTCACGGCGGATTTTCTAAAGGACTGTGATATTACCATGAGACCGGATCAGGTTTTCATTGAGTATAACGGTACCTGGGAGGGCGCTAAGATCATGGAGATGCCGCTGCCGAAGGACTGGCAGATCGTGCAGGTGCTGACGACGGTGGATGCTTCCACCTATGAGCTTTATCTGACGAATATGCGTGCCATGATCATGGAACAGGTCTTCGCCTCGGATGTGGTGATCTTTAACCGCTGTACCGATGAGACTCCGAAGGGGAAGTTCCGCAGAACGGTCAAGGCGCTGAACCGCAAGGCTCAGATTGTCTATGAGAGGGAGGACGGCACCATTGATCAGAATGACATGGAGGAGCTTCCTTACGATCTGAATCAGGATGTGATCGACATTACGGATGAGGATTACGGCATTTTTTATCTGGACGTACAGGACAATCCAAAGAAATATGAGGGAAAGACAATACATTTTCTCGCCCTTGCGTACCATCCGGAAAAGCTCGGTAGAAAGCCGATGTTTGTGCCGGGACGGTTTGCCATGACCTGCTGCGCGGAAGATATTCAGTTTATCGGACTGAAATGCAAGTATGACCGCGCGTCGGATATCCCGCACAAATCATGGGTGAATCTCACGGCGGAGATTCATTATGAGTTCGCGAAAGAGTACCGCGGAAAGGGTCCGGTTCTGTATGCGAAGACGGCGGAACTGACGGCAGCTCCGGCGGAAGAACTGGTATATTTCACGTAGGAAGCGGTTTGTTCGAACGTATGTCATTTCATATACGGTCATACAAATCTATATATTTTTGTTAATCCCAAAAAAGAAGCTCCAGAAAAGAGGGTGAAAATTAGGTCACTTATAAATGTTTTTTTGCGCAAAATGGCAAAATTTCTGCGTAGCA
>JAJBUT010000096.1 GCA_020860185.1 Lachnospiraceae bacterium
TGTCGGCGACTGGGACGGAGACGGCGTGGATACGCTCTGTGTGCGCCGCGGGAACATATATTATTTTAAAAATACATTGGAGAATGGAAATGCGGATTCTGTGATTTCCTATGGAAAAGCGGATGATGTTGTATATGTCGGCAAATGGCAGAGGGGAAAGTGAACAATAGATGAAGAAGTATGCGTTTGGTATTGATGTGGGCGGAACGACCATAAAAATGGGCTTTTTTTCGGAGGAAGGAGAACTCCTGGACAAATGGGAGATTCCGACGGATACTTCTGACCGGGGAAGCCATATTATATCGGATCTGGCGGCCGCTGTAAACGGAAAGCTTGCGGCGGCCGGATGTTCGCGCGCGTCTGTCGTCGGGATCGGGATCGGCGTGCCGGGTCCGGTCAGCCGGGCGGGATATGTCCTGAACTGTCCGAATCTCGGCTGGGGAACCTTTTTCCTCGAGGAGGAGATTACAAAGCAGACAGGTCTGTACTGTAAGGCGGGGAATGATGCGACTGTCGCGACGCTCGGGGAGATGTACCGCGGCGGTGCGAAAAATTATCAGAACCTGGTGATGCTGACGCTCGGAACCGGCGTCGGCGGCGGCATTGTCCTGGATGGAAAGATTCTTCCGGGTACATTCGGAGCCGCGGGAGAAGTCGGCCATATGCCGGTCAACGATCACGAGACAGCGGTCTGCGGATGCGGAAAGCGGGGCTGCCTGGAGCAGTATGCTTCCGCAAACGGATTTGCCCGTGTGACAAAGCTCTGTCTGGCGGAGAGCGGGGAGGATACCCTGTTGAGAAACTGCGGCAAACTCACGTCGAAAGAGATTTTTGACGCCGCGAAGGCAGGAGATGCCTTTGCTCTGCGCATGGTAGATAATCTCGGCCGCACGCTGGGCAAAGCGTGCGCCGTGATCGCCGGCGTGGTAGACCCGGAGGTGTTTGTATTCGGCGGCGGCGTTTCCAGGGCGGGTACGATTCTGACGGATGCGGTCCGGAGCCATTATGATCGCTATGTGTTCCGTCCGGGCGCTGCGTTTGTACTGGCGGAGCTTGGGAACGACGCCGGAATTTACGGCGGTGTAAAGATGGTTCTGGATGCAAAAAAATGATAGATTATTTTGTAAAATGTGGTGAATCTAAGGCAAGAAACGGTTTACATCCGGCGGGAACTCATGTATAATCATACAGTAAAAAGCGGTTTCTTTCTGGCGGACTTTTTGCGGGTCTGCCTTTTCTTTGTGTCGCCGTGAAGCAGTGGCGCAATGTCAGCAGGAAAACTCTGTATTTGTTTATAACAGAAACCGGATAAGGAGGAGAATCAAATGGTAAAGGCAGTTGTAGGAGCAAACTGGGGCGATGAGGGCAAGGGTAAGATTACCGACATGCTTGCCAGAGAGGCTGATATCATCGTTCGTTTTCAGGGAGGCGCGAATGCGGGGCATACGATCGTAAATGATTACGGAAAGTTTGCGCTTCACACGCTTCCGTCCGGATGTTTTTATGATCATACGACCAGCATCATCGGAAACGGTGTTGCGCTGAATATTCCGATCCTTTTTCAGGAGATACAGGATATCGTGGACAGAGGTGTTCCGATGCCGAAGATTCTGGTATCTGACCGCGCGCAGATGGTGATGCCTTACCACATTCTCTTTGACCAGTACGAGGAGGAGCGTCTGGGCGGAAAGTCTTTTGGTTCGACAAAGTCCGGCATCGCGCCGTTTTATTCGGATAAATACGCAAAGATCGGCTTTCAGGTGAGCGAGCTGTTCGATGAGGATCTGCTGAAGGAGAAGGTGGAGCGCATCTGTGAGACGAAGAATGTTCTTCTGGAGCATCTGTATCACAAACCGCTGCTGGATCCGCAGGAGCTGCTGGAGACGCTGCACCGGTACCGGGAGATGGTGGAGCCGTATGTCTGTGACGTCTCTTCTTATCTCTGGAATGCGATCCGGGACGGGAAGGATATTCTTCTGGAGGGGCAGCTCGGCACATTGAAGGATCCGGATCACGGGATATATCCCATGGTGACGTCATCCTCGACGCTGGCTGCTTACGGCGCCATCGGAGCGGGGATTCCTCCTTATGAGATTCAGAAGGTTATCACGGTCTGCAAGGCATATTCCAGCGCGGTCGGAGCGGGAGCTTTTGTCAGTGAGATTTTCGGCGATGAGGCAGATGAGTTGCGGAAGCGCGGCGGCGACGGCGGTGAATACGGCGCTACCACCGGCAGACCGAGGCGCATGGGCTGGTTTGACTGTGTGGCGAGTAAATACGGATGCCGCCTGCAGGGCGCGACGGACGTAGCGTTTACGGTGCTGGATGTACTTGGCTATCTGGATGAGATACCGGTCTGTGTGGGTTATGAGATTGACGGCGAAGTGACGACGGAGTTCCCGGTCACATCGAAGCTGGAGAAGGCAAAGCCGGTATACAGGATTCTTCCGGGCTGGAAGGAGGATATCCGCGGCATCCGCAGCTATGAGGATTTGCCGGAGAACTGCAGACATTATGTAGAGTTTGTAGAGGAGCAGATCGGTTTTCCGATTACAATGGTCTCTAACGGACCCGGCAGGAATGATATTATTTACAGATAGAGACAGAGGACGGCTTATGTTTACCTGGAGCGAGGAAAGTATACAGTGGTATGAGGCGGCGTCGGCATGGACCGGATACCATGCCCGCGTGGCGAAAAAGCTGACCGGATGCCTGGATCCGGACGATGAGATCTGCGACGTCGGATGCGGGACGGGTGCCCTTTCGGTCGAGCTGGCGCCTGTGGTCCGCCGGATCACGTCTGTGGATGTCGATGAGAGGGCATTAAAATGTCTTCGTGATAAGCTGGATCAGCGCGGGATTCAGAATGTCTCGGTGGTTCAGACCGATTATAACCGGCTTCCGGAGTATTTCTGTGATGTGGTGGTGGCCTGTTCTTTCGGTGTTTTTGAGAAAAACGGCGCGTCTTTTATGAAACTTGCCAGAAAACGTCTGATTATGATTAAACGAAAGATACTGCCTTCGCAGGAGGGATTTTCCAAGGATTACGGACGGGGAAATATGGCGTATCTGGATGAGGAATATCTGATTTCGCACCACATTCCCTATCGGATCGAGTCCTACGAGGACGATTTCGGACAGCCGTTTCACAGCAGGGAAGAGGCCGTGCGTTTTGTGGAGCATTACGGGATGAACGCTGCGGGGGAAAGTGCGGATGATTTTCTGGATCGCCGCATGATCTCTATCGGCCACGCGATTTTTCCGTATTATATTTCGAATCCGATGGAGAGCTGTATACTTATCATTGAGAAATAAGAACGGATGGATCAGGCAGACGTGCCCCGCAAGGGGAAACATCTGCCTGATCAGAATGATGTAAAAAGTGCATGAAAAATCCGAAAAATATCTTCCAAAATTGTCAGATATATAGTATAGTATAAACAGCGATTGCAATTACCAGATGGTAATCGCGATATAATAATTTATAGAAAGAGGGGGGAAGGACAATGGTAAAACAAAAAGACGCCTTGATAGACGCAGAAGGACAGGCATATAGAATTTACACCATCAC
>JAJBUT010000123.1 GCA_020860185.1 Lachnospiraceae bacterium
CCGCAAGCCTCACAGTAGAGGGCGGCAGTGTTACCGGCACAGTCAAGGTTGCTGAAGGAACATCTATGACTGTATCTGGCGGAACAGTAACCGGAACCATTACAACTTACGGAACGTTTACGATGACAGACGGAACTGTAACAACATCGGGTTCGTCTCAGGCTGTTTTAGTTAAGGGCGGAACCGTAAACATTTCCGGAGGGACAATCAGTGCAAGCAGTTCTCGTGCACTTGTCTTTGATACTGATGTAACCGTTTCCGGAACAATCTCCGGCGGCACGTTTATCGGGAACGACATTGCCTTGCTTGCTCGTTCCAGCAGCGGCAACACTGTGTCAGTCACAGGCGGCACTTATACTGCCTCAAAGGGCATTGACCTGGTAGCTTCCATCCTGAAAGAAGGCTACGGCGTATTCGACACCGAAGGCAATCCTGCAACCGTGAGCGGAAATTATTACATGTCTTCGCTTGAAGACAAAACCGTCAAGATAAGCACTGGCGTTGCCAAGATTGGCAATACTCTTTATGGCACGCTTCAGGCGGCTATCGATGCGGCAGAGAGCGGTGAGACGGTGACGCTGCTTGCTGATTTGAAGAGCACAGGCTTGACTATCAGCAGTGATGATAATATTATTCTTGATCTTGGCGGATACACTTTAACAATCAATAGTGGAAGTGTTGGATATACCGATTCCGTCGCTACTTCGCTTGCTAAATTCAGCGCCGGAGTATTGAACGAAGGAACACTTACGATTAAGAATGGTACTCTTAAGAAGTCATCTACCGGATATGCTGTTGTAAACATCGGTACTTTGTATGTTGAGAGTAATGCAACTGTCAGCGGTTATAAGGCGGTTGCAAACGTTGGCGGAACAGTATCAACGGCCGGCACATTGACTGCAACAAGCACTACCGTTGAAACATACGGCGGTACTGTAGAAGTTACAGCCGGCACAGTGAAGACCACCTCCAGCAACGGATATGCGATTGCAATCTTCAATCGCACTTATGACAAAACTTGCGGAGACGAGGTAGCCGCAAAAGTTATTATCAGCGGCGGTGAAGTTAATGCACCGTCAGGCATAGGAAGCAATAATCAGCTTTCAGGGGACAGCAGTCTGACTATTACCGGCGGTAAAATTGTTGGTAAGTACGATTGTATCTACTGGCCTTCTGCCGGAACAATTACAATAGGCTCTGAAACAAGCACAGATAATACTTCTCCTTGCTTGACGAGCTCTTATGGCAGTACAATAGTAATTTGCTGTGGCACATTGAATATGTATAGCGGCACTATAGAGTCAACTATAACCAGTAGTACATGGACTGGCTTAGGTTTGACAGCACCGCTTAGTAGCTTCGATTATGCGGATTATCTTCGTACTAGTAGCGGCGTGTTGGGCTTAGGCGATGCAATCAGCATATATGCAAACAGAAGCTCTGCTTATGCCGAATATGATTTGAGTGTTAATATTTACGGCGGTGTTCTCACAAGTGCAAGCGGATATGCGGTTCGTTATCTGGACAGCAATGAATCTACGACTGCAACAACCACTACCAACCAAACCGTGACTGTTTCGCTTAAAGGCGGAAGCTACACAGGAGGTACTGACGCTAGTGGTGCAACGATTGACGCAATTGACGCAAGCTGTGTAAGTGATGATGACAAGGGTATAGTGTACGGCGGCACCTACTCCACAGAGGTATCTGCAGAATACTGCGCCGACGGCTTTGCACCGACCAAAAATGAAGACGGGACATACGGAGTAACACAGTTCTACCTTGGAGTTAGCGGCGGCAGCAGTGAAACCGTCTCCGCCTCTATCGCCTCCGGCTACGGCACGTCGACTATGTATGTGAAGGTCTCCTCTACTAACATGGGCAGCTACTCCACATCGGCATATCCCACCACGAGCCTGACCTACACTGTGTCTGAGGACAGCAACGACAGCGGCAAGTACATCTTCGCCGGCTGGTATACGCTTGATGGAGAAACCTACACGGCTTGCTCGAGCGATATGTGGGACAGCACCTCTGAGGATGCCGTTTACTACGCCAAGTTCGTTGACGCTGATGTATTGAAGGTAATCTGTGTTTATACACCATATTCCGACAAAGACTATGATGCTTGGAGATTCTTCTCAAGTATTGATACTGACAATTATCAAGAAGTCTATTTTATGGTAGATAATACTTCGTATAGTTTAGGAAGGTATTATACCTCATACACAGTACAAAGCGTTGATAATAAGAAGTTTGTTCCGACAGATATCAGTACTTCTTCTGCTTATCTTATAACTTATAGTTTACATGATACTGAAAAGAAATCTTCTCATACTGTTCAAGCAGGATATACGACATTAGATGGTACAACAGTCTACGGTACATCTACAACGTTTGATGCCACGGGAATTACTACGGCTACAGTTTTAGGGCTTGATAGCTAAGGGAGGTGATTAGTATGATGTATATAGAGTATAACATGCAAATTGTCACGTTTGATGAAGAAGATTCATTTGTTAGTACGCTCATCAATAGTGGAGACGGCGAATCTGTTGACTCTGTTCCTGGCACTGGTCCTTCTGCCGATAAGTAAAACATCTTATTCTTGAATGAGTAGGCAATATCCCCTGTAGCCGGTTTAGGCTGGTTGCAGGGGATTTGTGCTTTGCGGGCAATGCCCAAAGATAATCTTGATACGAGAATAGGAATAATCGCGGTATATTGGTGTAGCAGGAGCTGTGAGCGAGGTGAAGCAGAATGGACATTTTTAACATAGAGCTAGCAGGATTGCCAATTGAAATCAGAAGCAGATACAGCTATTGCCATTGGTTTTGTCGCAACTATCTGATTGAAAAGAAGCCCGTGTTTTCTGTCTTTGCCGAGGATGAACGCCTGGCGGAGCTTCGGGAGTACAGTCCGGATATGAGAGATGAATTTTTGGAGCGGGACGCTATTTATTCTGCCATCGCTTCAAAACTACCGTTCTATGACCGCGTGACGCTTCACGGAGCCTGTATTTCATATAAAGGAAAAGGTTATCTCTTCACAGCCGCCAGCGGCACGGGAAAAAGTACCCACATTGGGCTGTGGAAGCAGTATCTTGGCACGGATGTGGATATTGTAAACGGGGACAAGCCGATATTTCATATTGAAGAAGATAAGATAACAGCCTATGACACGCCCTGGTGCGGCAAGGAGGGCTGGAACAGAAAACGCAATGCTCCGATGGGTGCAATCTGTTTCCTGCGTCGTACAGGGGATGATGAGAATCACATCCGTAAGGTTGACCCGGACGAGGCAATTTCTCTCATGCTCCGCCAGATGTTCCATCCATATGAGCCGGAAGCCACTGGGCTTATGTTGGAGCTGTTCGACAGGATGCTTGAATCACTGCCGCTGTATCTTTTGAAGTGCGACATCTCCGAGGATACGGTAAGGTGCAGCTTTGAGGCATTGACGGGAGAAAAACACATAAGCCGAGGGATTCAAACCACGCCTGAAGAAATAAATAAACTCTGGCGTATGCCGAGATAAAAATGAAGGAGAGGAAAACCGAATGAGTGCTTATACACCTCATTACATGGATGTTATTGAATTTAGCGAAGCAGACATTTACTGCCAAAAGGTTCATATAAGTAAATATGTAGGGGTGACCCCGATTCCGGTGCCAGATATAGAAATCATTAGTCCTCTTGATTCCTCAGGAAGTGATAAGTGATGAAAGTCCGGGCTAAGACGCAGGAACAATAGAACGGGAGGAAAACCTGTATGAAAATCAAAGAAGGATTTGTCATCCGCAAGGTTGCGGGCAAATACGTGGCGGTTGCCACAGGCAAGGCCAGCCGTGAGTTCCATGGAATGGTCAAACTCAATGAAACGGGCAGAACCATCTGGGAGGGTATTGCCGACGGAAAGACAGTCGAGGAAATCGTGAATATACTCGCGGAAAAAAGCGGCGCAAAGACCGAGGAAGACCGTGCGTATATCGCCAATGATGTGAAATCAATGATCAAGGAAATGACGGACGCAGGGCTATTGGCAGAATAGGCTCCCACAGGACTGTGTCCGCAGATAAGAGGTGAGATTTGTTTGAGTATATATGCATATGTGCCGTATAACGATGAAGAAAAAAAGACGGCGCTTCAGCTGCTGGGGATTCCCGCCGAGAATATTTACGTGGACACAGCGGATATGCGGAAATCTGCGGAACAGGGAAACGGGCCAGCGTACAGAAAACTGCTGAAACAGCTGGAAAAAGGCGATACGCTGTATATCCGGAGCTTTGACGCACTGGGTTTCAATATACGGGAAATACTCAGCCAGTGGCGGGAATTGACTAAAAACATAGGTGTTGATGTCGTTGTTATAAGCTCTCCGCTGCTTGACACGAGGCTTGCGAAGGAAACAAACGGCAGCCTTGTCGCCGATGTTGTTGCGGAGGTATTGTCCTATGCGGCAAACGGTATGGAAGAACGGCACCGCAAAAATCAAAAAGCCGGGATAGAACGCGCGAAAGAAAGGGGCGTCCACTGCGGCCGTGTGGCGAAACCGCTGCCTGATAACTTTGAAGCGGTATACGAGCAGTGGAAAAACGGTGAGATTACAGGGGCGGAAGCCGCGAAAAAATGCAATATGCCTGTATCTACGTTCCGCTACCGCGCGGCCAGGTATTAAACAGCCAGGTTTTGAAGAGTAAAAAACGGGGAAGGGTGAAAAGACATGGAGTAGCCGGACACAGGGCAGAATCAGCGAACAGGGCAAAATAATACATCACAGACCACAAAGCTGGATGAGCTGGAATCCTCCGGCTTTATCGTGATACCTATCAAAGGCGTGAGTATGCGCCCTCTCCTCTATACATTTAAATCCCATGTCCTTATACGAAAGCTGGAAGGCAGGCCGAAAAAGAACGATGAAGTCCAACCCCCAAAACGGAGCTTCTTTTTTTGACGGAGCGATGAAATGACTCGACAGAAAGCAAAAAAACATATATTGCAGCGATTCCATACGGCAATGATAAAAGAAAGACTGGTACGAAGCGGATTATGATACATCCGCTGCATACCAGTCTGTGCACATCAGATTCTGTCCTATTTTGCCGGAGGTAAAAGGATAACTACCATCTCAGCGGACTCAGCACCTACATTGGTCACCATCTTGCCGTAGTTGGAAGCGATATGTACGCTGTCACCCTCGGTCAGAATCGTCTCGGTTCCGTCCTCAGCCGTGAATTTCATCGTGCCCTTCTTGATATAATAGATCGACTCTGCGGGGTTCTTACCCATCTCAGTGCCGCCGCCGAAGGGGAGGAAGTATGTGATGCCGTTGACCAGGCGGCCGCCGTCAACATCCTGAGGGTCATGAAGCCTCTGTGTTTTGCAGTCAAGATGTCCCGGTGCCGTGTAAGTATAGGAATCCTCTTTTTTGGTAATTTTATAGCCTGCCATAATGAAACAAACCACCTTTCTTTTTTATTTTGTTTGTTAGTATACACCCATCCCATGGATAAATCAATCATTTTGCACGAAAAAAACATAAATTTTTCTGCCGCCTTGTGTGGAATGTCCAAGAAAAAAAGCAGATTACCAAAAAGTAACTAAATAACATTATTGTATGTATTGCATAAAAAAGGGGGATGTTTTATACTAATCATGATGAATTTGAACAAATGGGTTTTTTGTACATATTTGTGTCATTCTGTTGATTTCAGTCGCTGCCCGGCGATCGTGAAATAAATTTTATATGTTTAAAGGAGGATTTTAGGGAAATGGTAAACGTAAAAAAAGAATTCGTGGAGAACATGTATTCTGTAGAAGGTAAAGTTGTCCTGGTTACCGGTGCTTCCGGATCACTTGGAAGAACTCTTGCGAAAGCATATGGTTATCTTGGCGCAAAGGTTATGCTGACTGCACGTAATGAGAAAAAGCTGAAAGCTCTTGAGGATGAGTTCAAGGCAGAGGATATTGAGTGCGCATATTACGTTGCTGATCCTTCCAAAGAGGATGATGTACATGCCCTGATCGCAGCTACCGTTGAGAAATATGGCGAGATCAATGTTCTGACTGTGTGCCATGGCTATAACAAGACACAGAGTGTTCTGACCCAGTCCGTAGAGGAGTGGCAGTATGTAATGGATGCTGACTGCAAGTCCGTATATATCGTTATGAAGTTCGTTGCTCATCAGATGGTTGAGCAGGGTAAGGGCGGCAAGATGGTTATCGTTACTTCCCAGCGTGCACAGCGCGGTCTGGTTAACTACTCCGCATACTGTACCTCCAAGGGCGGCGCAGAGCAGATGGCAGCCTGCATCGCATGCGATCTGGCTGACTACAATATCCAGGTTAACACCATGTGCCCGACTGTATTCCGCAGCGAACTGACAGAGTGGATGTTTGACAAGGATTCTGAGGTTTATAAAGGCTTCCTGAAGCGTGAGCCGATCGGACGTCTCGCAGAGCCGGAGGATTTCGTTGGTTATGCGATTTTCCTTTCTTCCGCAGCATCTGATTTCATTACGGCTTCCCATGCTGACTGCAGCGGCGGTTATCTGACCTGCTAATCGGATTGTCTTCTGCAGTTATAAAGCATTTTTTCAGGAGGAAAATGAAATGAGCAAATTATCCAAATTTGTAGTATGTGGCTCCGGTATGATGGGTGCGGCGATCGCACAGATTCTTGCAAGCATCGACGGGGCACAGGTTACGATTCTTCGTTCTTCTAACCGCGGCGCTGATCCGCGCGAGAAGGTTCGTTCGAATATGAAGCAGCTTGTTGAGAAGGGCGTTGTTACCCCGGAGTATGTGGACGAGCTTGTTGCGAAGATTGACATCGCGTTTGATGACGAGGCAGTAAAAGACGGCGAGCTCTTCATTGAGTGCGTGCCGGAGGTTATGGAGTTAAAGCAGGATCTGTTCGCGCGTCTGGAGAAGACGGTTTCCGAGAAGGCTATTTTCTGCACGAACACTTCTGTTATGAGCCCGACCGAGATTTCCGAGAAGTGCGAGCACAAGGAGAGGATCTGCGGCACTCATTTCTGGAATCCGGCATTTCTCATTCCGCTGGTAGAGGTTGTTAAGACCGAGTATACGACGGATGAAGTTATCAACACCGTTATGGAAGTTATGACTGCGGCCGGCAAGCAGCCCTGCCTTTGCAAGAAGGATGTTCCCGGATTTATCGCAAACCGGATGCAGCATGCGTTATGGCGTGAGGCGATTGCCATCGTGAACGACGGTATTGCTGATGCGGCTACTGTTGATCTGGCCTGCAAGACAAGCTTTGGCCTGCGGCTTCCGTATCTGCCGCCGCTGGTAAATTCCGACATGGTCGGCACACAGCTTACCTACAATATTCACAGCTACGTGCTGGAGCATCTGGCTGACAACCATGAGCCGTCACCGATCGTGAAGGATATGATCGACAAGGGTGAGCTCGGTTTCCGTGCTGAGCCGGACGAGAATGGTATCTATCATGGCTTCATGGACTATACCAAAGATCAGATCAATGAGATCAACAGCGGTCTGAACGAATACCTGATCAAGATGCTTTACGACAAATAAACAGGAAATAAACAGGGTATGTGATTTCACAATCCGCATTAAAATGTTCACAACACCGGGCGTCGTCCCGACGGCCGGTGTTTGAAATATTAATTATTTAAACTTATCACAGGAGGTAAAGAACAATGGGACAGAAAATTTGGGTTGACCTTACTCATCCATTCAGCGCTGAGATTCCGCGTTGGCCTTACTTTGACAAACCGGTTATTGACAGCAAGCATTCTATGGCAAAGGGTGGCGTTTTGACACAGTACATCGGATGCACGATGCATACAGGTACACACTGCGACGCACCGCGTCACGTTATGGAGCGTGAGTTCGACGGAAGAAGAGCACGTTATACACATGAGATGGCAATCGACGCTTATACAGGCGATGCAGTATGTCTGGATCTTCATTTTGTAAAGCGTTGGGAGTTGATCACCGCTGAGCATCTTGACAAGGCTTGCCGTGATATGGGTATTGATCCGGATTCTGATTACCTTCAGAACAAGGTTCTCTGCCTCTGCACAGGTATGCATCTGAAGTTTGATGACTCCAAAGAGTATTATCATTATTCTTGCGGTACCGGCCGTTCCGCAGGTATCTGGTTCGTTAAGCATGGCGTTAAGTGCGTAGCTATGGATATGCAGGCTCTGGATCATCCGCTTCACACTGCTATGGGTAACAACGGTATGACGAGAATGAACCTTCTCGGCGCTTCCGGAAGACCGATCATCGAGGAGTTCATCGAGGAGTTCGGTGAGGAAGCATATGCTCCGTTTGAGAAAGAATACTATGTAAAATGTTATGGTCAGGAAGCATACGACGAGTTCTACGGCCCGCTTGAGGCGATCGGCAACTGGGGTACCTGGGAGCCCTGCCACAAGACTATGCTTGGCCACGGCATCGTTGGTGTTGAGAACCTGGGCGGCGATCTTGAGAAGGTTTGCGGCAAAGAGTTCGAGTTCTTCTGCTTCCCGCTTCGCTGGTACATGGGTGACGGTTCCATGGCTCGCTGCGTTGCACGTATCGATGAGGACGATGTAAACGACGTTCCGGAGAGAACTTATCTGTACTGCGGTACCGGATGCCAGGATAGAGAGAACTACGGTTTCCTTGATTATGAGAAATTCGCTGCTGATCCGGCTATCTAATTAAAAGGACGACCCCAGATTATGCCCAAGCGGACGGACGCTTCATTGCGTCCGGACGTCTGGGCATTCGGTGGGTTTATGCGCGCAGGGTCGTATAAGGAGTTATGCGGCCTGCGTGATGAGCATGAGGCAAATGTGTCTTTTGCTCTGTTTTATGTCAATATAAATAGAAAAAGTGAGGGAAAAACAATGGCAAAGAAAACAATTATCACAGCTGCTGTAACGGGTGCATGGCCGAAGAAAGAGAATAACCCGAACGTACCGATGACACCGTCAGAGATTGCTGATGACGTATATGCATGCTGGAAAGCAGGCGCGGCGATCGCTCATATTCATATGAGAGATGACGAGGGCAACGGTGTTATGGATCCGGCTAAGTTTGCTGAGACTGTGAAACTGTTGAAAGAGAGATATCCCGATTGTGATATCATCATCAATATGACCACATCCGGCGATATCCACGCAGATGATGACATTCGTGTTCAGCATGTAAAGGATCTGAAACCGGAGATGGCTTCCTATGATTGCGGCTCCATGAACTGGCTGCACAGCGGACTGTTCATCAACTCTCCGAAGTTCCTGACGGATTGCGGACTTCTGTTCCAGGAGACCAATACCAAGCCGGAGATCGAGGCGTTTGATCCGGGTATGATCGGCAACGCTGCTTATTATGTAAAGAAAGGTATTCTGAAGACTCCGCTGCACTTCCAGTTCTGCATGGGCTGCGCAAATGGTATTGCCGGAACGATGAAGAACCTTGTGTTCATGAAGGAGACCGCGGAAGAGCTTGTAGGTAAAGGAAACTTCACATGGTCCTGCTTCGGTGTCGGACACAGCGCTATGGAGATGCTTTACGGTGCGGTAGCATTAGGCGGACATATCCGTGTTGGTATGGAAGATAATGTTATGTACTCCAAGGGTGTTCTTGCAGAGAGCAACGCACAGTTCGTAGAGAGAGCTGCCCGCGTTATCAAAGAGTATGGCAACGAAGTTGCTACTCCGGCTGAGGCACGTGAGATTCTTGGTTTGACAAAATAATCTGCGTGTTCCAGGGTTGACCCTAAAACGAGTGAAATGCCGGATGCCTTTGCGGGTGTCCGGCAATCTTGACAAAAAAGGAGGATTCCTATGACCTGGGGAGCTTTATATATGTACTACCATTGTCCGAAATGCGGACTGAAGTTTGAATATGCTCTTGATGTGATGCCGGAGTTTGGCGATCAGTTCGGCTGTTGTCCGGAGTGCAAGGTGCCGGGTATATATGAAAAAGAGGGCGCACGTCAGCTGGATGATAATGAGTATTTTGAAGTTGAGTAGTGAATAGAGCGGTTGCATGATCCGTGGTATCTATGCTGCCGGAAACGGGTTACATAATGACGGTAATAAAAAGATTATCCCTTGTGGATCAGGTATATGAGAAAATCAGAGAGCGTATCGTTTTCCTCGAAATACCATTTGGCAGTAAGCTGAATGTCAGCAAGCTGCAGGAGGAGTATGGCGTGAGCTCCACACCGGTGAGGGAAGCGTTGAACCGTTTACGAAATGACGGGCTGATCGAGATCGAGAATAACGTTGGCGCGCGTGTGATTGATTTTACGGAGGACGATGTACGGCAGGTACAGGAACTGTCCTATGCTTATCAGATCGTAGCGGCGCGAAATGCCATGCGTAACGGTGATATTCATGAAATGACGGAGGAAATCGGCCGATATATTGAGGAATACCGGCATTCTACGAACGTGGTCGAGAGCTGCAGATGCATCAAGAGTATTCTGAATGTCTTTTATGAAAATGCGAACAATGACAGATTGCTTGCGAAGGTGACATCCCTGAACAGCATGGATGATATATTGCATAACCTTTTTTCCATACCAAGAGAGAAAGGCGGGAGCGGCGGACAATATCATTCCGGCATTATTTATTTTGAACAGATTCAGGAGGCAGTGGCAAATCGGGATTTTGCGAAGATCTGCGATGCGTTGGAGGATCATCAGATGTGGTCCCGCGAATATATTTTAAAAAATCTGGAAACGGTAAAGAGAGATGCAAATCATACATAATATATGATTTGCGTCTTTTTATGTTGTCATATGTTGGAAATAATGATATAATGAGCGCAAGCGAGGAAAATCCATGCCTGCATGGATTGGACGAGCGGTGAAGAGAATCGTGATGAAATCACGATATAATGTATGTGAACAAAGGCTCGTGCACAGAGTACGGCTGAGTTTCAATCAAATAAAAGAGGAGGAGAAACCAATGGTATTAAAAAATTTCGATGTATTGATTGAGAAAGTAAAGAGCTTTCCGGAGCCGAAAAAAGTCATCGTTGCGGCTGCCGGTGACGCTCATACGCTGGAAGCGATCAAGGAGGCTGTCGACGAGGGGATTGTGAAGCCGGTTCTGGTGGGGGATAAGGCGAAGATCATCGAGATTGCCGCTGAAATCGGATTGAATGTCGCAGAGGAAGATATCTATGATGAGCCGGATGCGGTTGGCGCCGCGCAGAAATCCGTTGCCCTGATTCATGAGGGCAAGGGTGATTTCATTATGAAGGGGAAGCTGGAGACGGCTCAGATTTTAAAACCGGTTGTAAACAAGGAGACCGGTCTGGGTACAGGCCGCGTGATGTCTCATTTCGTATTTGACGAGCTTCCGTACTATCATAAACTGCTGGTGACGACTGACGGCGGTATGATGACTTATCCGACGCTGGAGCAGAAAAAAGATATCATTATCAACACGGTGGAGACCTTAAAGGCTCTCGGATATGAGAACCCGAAGATTGCCTGTGTGGCTGCGGTGGAGAAGGTTAACCCGAAGATGCCGGAGACTGTGGAAGCGGATGCCCTGAAACAGATGAATCAGAACGGTGAGATCACCGACTGCATCATAGAGGGGCCGATTTCCCTGGATATCGCGCTGAGCAAAGAGATCGCGGATCTCAAGGGATTTGACAGCCCGGTGGCCGGCGATGCCGATGTAGTCCTTGTCCCGAACATTCAGGTCGGCAATATCTTAGGAAAGTCCATCACCGTGATTGCGCGCGGCAACATGGCCGGATTTATCGTCGGAGCAAAGGTGCCGATCGTCCTGACATCCAGAGGATCCTCCGCGAAGGAGAAATATCTCTCTCTGGTTCTGGCTTCAGCTGTAACCGCAGGCAAATAAATCTTTTAGATCAAAGGAAGATATTGTACCGGATCACTCGAATCCGTCAGTTTGAGGTAAGACACGGTTCCGGATGAATCATCAAAGCCGACAGCTCGCAAAATGGTTTGCGGGCTGTCGGCTCTGTTTGGGCGTCTGTTATCATCTGACTGCATATGCTGAAACAAAAACCATCTGTTTTGACTGTGAGGTTTTTCTGCAGAGGAAAGTTCAATCGTCAAAATGGTTCTGGTTTTTCATATAGGAGTCCATAATATCCATCAGCTGATCCTGATATTTCATCTCGTCGTGAACCTTGAAAGCGTCCGGATCAATCGGCAGATTCAGTTCGTTCAGCCGACGGATGCTCCACACATACAGAATATCCAGAGCGGGAATCAGATCCTTGCCAAGCGGAGTGAGGATATATTCCACCTTCAGCGGAATCGTATTATACTGAATCCGTTCCACCAGTCCGTCTTTTGCCAGTTCTTTCAGCTGCTGACTGAGAACCTTTTCGCTGACGCCGAGCGTCTTTTTCGTCTCATTGAATCGAATCTTTCCATAGTGATGAATGTGGTGAAGAATCGTCATTTTCCACTTGCCGGAGATGCAGTTTGTGACAAAATGATAAGGATTCACTGTTTCCATATATAATTGACACCTCCCCATTTTTGAATCACACTAACCGAAAAGTCATTTAGTGTCGTTAAGGTAACTTAACATGCTATATTGTATCAGCTTACTTTCTGTTTTGCAATTATAATCGCAAAAAATTTAAAAAAATTTTATAAAATAGTCGTCAGGTTCTAAAATCACGGATTTTTCATAAGGATATAGAAAAGAATACGGAAACGGCTATATTCAGGATCAGGGAGGATAGTGGAAGTATGCCAAATACAAGCATTTATCAGAATATCGCAGGACGTACCGGCGGAGATATTTATCTGGGAGTGGTCGGACCGGTCCGGACAGGTAAGTCAACCTTTATCAAACGGTTTATGGATCTGATGGTTCTGTCCCGGATGGAGGATTCCAATGAAAAGAGCCGGACGGTGGATGAGCTTCCGCAGTCTGCTCAGGGAAAAACGATTATGACGACGGAACCGAAGTTTGTTCCGAAGGATGCGGTGGAGATTTTCCTGGAAGAAAATCTGCCTGTCCGGATCAGGCTGATCGATTGTGTCGGATATCTGATTGACGGCGTGAATGGGCATATGGAGGAAAATCATGAGCGTATGGTGAAAACTCCCTGGTATGATTATGAGATCCCCTTTGCAAAGGCGGCGATGATCGGTACGGAAAAGGTGATCCGGGATCACTCGACGATCGGTGTGGTTGTGACGACGGACGGGAGTTTTACCGATATTCCGAGAGAGAATTATCTTCCCGCGGAGGAGCGTACGATCAATGAGTTAAAGAAGATCGGAAAGCCTTTTGTGATTCTGATGAACACACCCAGACCGTACAGTGCGCAAACGGATGCGCTGATTGCTGGACTTTCTGAGAAATATCAGATTCCCGTTCTTCCGGTCAATTGTGAGCAGATGAAAATCGAGGATGTTCAGAAGATACTTCAGCAGGTGCTGTATGAATTTCCGGTTGCCCGGATGGAATTTTTTTTACCCGGATGGGTGGAAATGCTGGATATGGCACATCCTTTAAAATCTGCGGTTGCGGAGGAAGCGGAAAAAATTCTGAAGGCAGCCGGGCAGATGCGTGATGTTGTCGGACTGGTATGGGAACCGGAGCATGATGAGCTCACGGCCGTAGAAACAGTAAAAATCGATCTTACTGAGGGAAGCGTGCGGTTTCAGATGCGGATAAGAGAGGATCTTTACTATCAGAACCTGAGTGAACTGACAGGAACCGCAATCCGCGATGAATATGAGATGATTTCCCTGATTCGTGAGATGGCGGAACAGAAGCAGAAGTATGAGCAGGTTGGCGCTGCCGTGGACAGTGTGCGCAGTACAGGGTACGGCGTGGTGCCGCCCTCTGTCCGGGAAATTTCCATTGATGAGCCGGTTTTGATGAAACACGGAAATAAATTCGGCGTGAAGGTGAAGGCATCTTCGCCGTCCATACATATGATCCGCGCCAATATTGAGACGGAGATTGCACCGATCATCGGGAGCGAGGAACAGGCACAGGATCTGATTCAATATATTAAAGAAAATCAGGACGACGCCGACGGGCTCTGGAAAACAAGTATTTTCGGGAAATCGATCGGAGAGCTGGTGGAGGACGGTATCCGCCGCAAGATCACGATGATGGATGAAGAGAGCCAGCTGAAGCTTCAGGATACGATGCAGAAAATCGTGAATGACAGCAATGGAGGGCTGGTGTGTATTATCATATGATGATCCGCGGGTATCATCATACTGTAAAGACAATAAAAGCCCCGGCGGAACAGTTCCGTCGGGGTGTGTTTTCGTAAAAAATGTAATTTCTGTAAACGATCGGCCTACAGCTCGTTTCTCTTGTGAGTGAGGACGATGGTGTCGCCTTCTTTGGTATCCACATACTCACGGAAATTGTTTCTGGTTAAGTTAAATCCGGGAATAAGGGGCATCAGGATGAAGAAGATGTTCTGGTGATCATCAATCACGTCAGATGTGGAAGTATTCGTCCAATCCTCTGTGGCTGTCACGCCACCTTCATAAAACTTCTTGTCGTAGTTGGCGGCTGCTTTCTTTCCGAGATCGCCCTCGATGGTGATCTGTCCGTATTCGTTAATCACGGCGCGCTCCAGATCACGATGATGGTTGACACTGATTTTCTCGTTTAAATGACTCATAATGGTTTCCTCCTATTAAACTTTAATTAACGCTTTTTATCGATGAGTAGAGTAAAGGTGTGTGATAAAAAACATTTAAAGATGTAAGAATTATAACAAATAATTATGGTAAAATCAACCGAAATCACCCCTCAATGAAAAAAATATTTGTGAATGTGTATGGTTTGTGTTATTATCTTATTTTAGAATAGTTTGCATCTGTTCCGGATGCGTGGAATCTCAGAAAGGTTATATATATGAATGAAGTGTATGAGAAGCTGCTTCGATGCTGCCGCAGTGTGAGGGAGCGGATTGATTTCAGACCGGAGATTGCTCTGATTCTGGGCTCAGGGCTGGGCGATTATGCGGACGGTGTACAGATTGAGGCGGTACTGGATTATCAGGATATTGAGGGGTTTCCGGTTTCTACTGTGCAGGGACATCGGGGGCGTTTTCTGTTCGGCTTTGTTCAGAATGTCCCTGTGGTGATCATGCAGGGGAGAGTCCATTATTATGAGGGATATTCCATGTCGGATGTCGTGCTTCCGGTTCGCCTGATGGGTATGCTCGGCGCGAAGATCCTGTTTCTGACCAATGCGGCCGGCGGCATTCAGGATGGGATGCAGGCCGGAGATCTGATGCTGATTACGGATCAGATCTCAGACTTTGTGCCGTCTCCGCTGATCGGACCGAATCCGGGAGAACTGGGTGTTCGTTTCCCGGATATGAGCCGTATTTACCGGGAGGATCTGCAGGATGCAGTGCGCAGGGCGGCGGCCCGTCTGGATATTTCCCTGAAAGAAGGCGTCTATATTCAGCTGACCGGACCGAACTATGAGTCGCCGGCAGAGATCCGTATGTGCCGCACACTCGGCGCGGATGCGGTGGGGATGAGTACGGCCTGCGAGGCGATCGCGGCGAATCATATGGGGATGCGTGTATGCGGGATATCCTGTATATCGAATCTGGCCGCAGGGATATCCGAAAAACCGCTGACACATGCTGAGGTACAGGCGTCCGCGGATCGTGTCGCGCCGTTGTTCCGGGCGCTCGTGACAGAGAGCATTCTTGAAATGTCTGCATTCTGATTGTTCTCACATGTAAGGTGAAGAAGTATGTGTTCCTGAAGCGGCGTACCCGGATGCACCGTTGTTCCCGCTTGCAGGGCGGGGAATTGCGGATCGTATTATTATAGAAAGGTAACCTGTAAAGATTACGATGAATATCAGATTTTTTAATGCCAAAATACTTACATTAAAAGAAGATGATGAGTTTGAAATCATCGAGGGAGAGCTTTGGGTATCGGGGAACCGCATTCTCTATGTGGGCGATGGAAGACAGCCGGATCAGATTCTGGCCTCTCTGAACAGACCCGTGATTATCTGGGAACGCGAGATGGACTGCGGCGGCAACCTTCTGATGCCCGGATTTAAAAATGCCCATGCGCATACCTACATGACATTTTTGCGCTCCTATGCGGATGATCTTCCGCTGCAGGAGTGGCTGTACGAGATGTGTTTTCCGAAGGAGGATCAGCTGACGACAGAAAATATCCGTCCGCTGGAGATACTCGGTATTATGGAATACCTCACCGGCGGTATTACGACAAGCTTCGACATGTGTTATTTTCCGCCGGTTTATGCGCAGGTGGCGGCGGACTGCGGTTTCCGCGCTGTGCAGGTGTCCGGTGTCAACAGCTTCGGAGGCCGGTTGGAGGTTGTGGAGGAAAACTACCATAAGGTGAATGAGACCAGTGAACTGACCTCGTTTCTGATCGGATTTCATGCGGAGTATACGACGAACCCGGAGCTGATGGAGGGGATTGCGGGACTGGCCCGCAAGTACAGGTCGCCGCTCTATATGCACAATTCCGAGACGGCGAAGGAAGTGAAGGAATGTATCGAGCGATATGGAAAAACACCGACGCAGCTGACGGACGCCTACGGCATGTATGAGTATGGAGGCGGCGGGTTTCATTGCATTTATTTTGATGATCAGGATTTTGAGATATTTAAAAAACGTGGTCTGACGGCGGTGACCTGTCCGGCTTCAAACCTGAAGCTGGCCAGCGGCATCGCTCCGCTGAAGCATTTTTATGATGCCGGGATCAACCTTGCGATCGGTACGGACGGCGCAGCGAGCAATAACAGTCTGGATATGTTTAAGGAGATGTTTCTTGCTTCTGCACTGGCGAAGGTGTCTGAGATGGACGCGGCCTGTATCAGCGCGGACCGGATTCTTTATATGGCGACCACGGGCGGTGCGAAAGCGATGCATCTGCCGGATTGTGACCGGCTGGCGGCGGGAAAACTGGCTGATCTGATTCTGATCGATTTAAAACAGCCCAATATGCAGCCGGAGAATAACATCGTCAAGAATCTGGTTTACAGCGGCAGCAGACAGAATGTCCTGCTGACGATGGTGGACGGACGAATCCTGTACGAGAATCAGAGGTTTTCCATCGGTGTGGAACCGGAGGATATTTACCGGGAAGTGAATGAGATTATCCGGGGTATGAAATGATGATATCGGGGTTTAAAGGTTATGCATGATCGTGAAAAGGGGCAGAGCGGCATGAAAGTAGATATTTATACCGACGGCGCGGCCCGCGGCAATCCGGACGGGCCGGGCGGATACGGCGCTGTTCTGCAGTTTCGGGATGCTGCCGGTGTCCTGCACGAAAAGGAACTGAGCGCCGGATATAAAAAGACAACGAATAACCGTATGGAGCTGATGGCCGCCATTGCGGGACTGGAGGCTCTGGTACGTCCCTGTCGGGTGGAACTGTATTCTGATTCCAGATATCTGACAGATGCGTTTAATCAGAACTGGATTGTCGGCTGGCAGAAGCGCGGCTGGCGGAAGCCGGATAAATCTCCGGTCAAAAATATTGACCTGTGGAAAAGACTTCTCGCCGCGATGGAGCCGCATGAAGTATGCTACCGGTGGGTCAGGGGGCATGACGGACATCCGTTGAACGAACGTTGTGACCGCCTGGCAACCAGTGCGGCTGACGGAGAAGATTTATCAGAGGATACTGTGGCAGAATGAAGAGACAAAAGAATCACCGGATGCTCGAGCTTTGTTTCACAGCGGTGACGGGAGTCGTGATCGCGGTTCTCGTATGGCTGTATCTGAAACTGGCCAACGCAGGCATCACGGTTATATGGGAGATCATCCCTTCTCATATGGAGATTGAACATTATACGCTGATCATGTGTCTGATCGGCGGGTTGGTCGTCGGCATTTTTCACCATTTTTACGGACCTTATCCGGAGAGTATGGCGGACGCGGTCAGGCGTGTGAGAGATACCGGATCCTATCCGTTTAAAAATCTGTATATTACGATCATCGCTGCCTTTCTCTCTCTGTTTTTCGGCGGCGCGGTCGGTCCGGAGTCGGGGTTGGTCTGCCTGCTTCTGGGACTTTGTTTCTGGGCAATGGAGCAGTTTCGTATAGCCCGGAGTGTGATGCAGACCTGTTTTGAAGAGCACCCCGGTATATCCGGAGGACAGGTGTTCCGGCGGATGTTAAAGGGTCTGTCATACTCTGCGGACCGCATTATGAATGACGCGTCGGCTCCGCAATGGAAACGCTCGGAACAGATATCGACGGGCGTGACGGCCGGTGTGACTGCGCTGTTTGTCTATCTGCTGATGAACCGGTTGCTGGGGAGTGCGTTTACCATTCCGCACCTGGATTCCGGAGAGGTTTATATGAAGGACCGCTTTTCGGTCATTCTGCTGGCGGCGGCAGGCGTCGGTTCCGGTTACCTGTTTCTGATTTTCCGGAAGCTGTCATCCCTGTTTTTCGGAAAACTGCGCTCGAAAAAGCTGAATATTCTTAATGCGGTTCTCGGCGGACTGATCCTCGGGCTGATCGGAACTGTGCTTCCCATGACGATGTTTTCCGGCGGCAGTGATATGCAGCTGATTCAGTATGAATATTACCAGTATACGCCCTGGCTGCTGGTTCTGATCGGTGTAGTGAAGCTGTTTCTGACCAATGTATGCATTGAGTCCGGCTGGCGCGGCGGGCATTTTTTCCCGGTCATCTTTTCCGGACTGAGCATCGGATACGGTCTGTCCACGATCCTGGGAACCAGCCAGATCCTGAGTGTCGTCGTTGTGACGGCTGCGCTTCTGGGAACGATCCTGCAGCAGCCCATCGGAGCGCTGGCGCTGATGGTGATTTTCTTCCCGATTGAGGAACTGGGATGGATGTCGGTTATCTGCTGCGCGACCGGGTGCATTCCGCTGCCTCCGCCATTGCGCGAAAATCCCGATAACAAAGGGTTTATCTGCGGACTGATACATAGAAAAGGAAAAAAAAAGCTGGAGATGCGTGAGTGAAGGAAAAGTCTTGAAAACAGTCGACGCATGTGCTAACATAAGTAACTGTGTGTTTGGATACATGCAGATGATGATAATTGCAGCATATGTGTTCCGGGGATTGTTTTGTACACGAATCAGAGGGAACACATATAGAAGATGGAGGAATATAAGTTGAAATCATACGGAGTAAATGAACTGCGCAGGATGTATCTGGATTTTTTCCGGAGCAAGGAGCATCTTGTGATGAAAAGCTTCTCCCTGATCCCGCACAATGACAACAGCCTGCTGCTGATCAATGCGGGCATGGCGCCTTTAAAGCCCTATTTTACGGGTGCGGAGATTCCGCCGAAAAAACGAGTGGCAACCTGTCAGAAGTGTATCCGCACCGGCGATATTGAAAACGTCGGCAAAACGGCGCGTCATCTGACTTTTTTTGAGATGCTGGGTAATTTTTCTTTTGGAGATTATTTCAAGCATGAGGCGATTGCCTGGTCCTGGGAGTTTCTGACGGAGACGCTCGGGCTGGATCCGGAACGTCTGTATCCGTCTGTCTACGGTGAGGACGAGGAGGCCTTTGAGATCTGGACGAAGGAGATCGGTATTCCGGCGGAGAAGATCACGCGGTTTTACCGTGATCCCGAGACCGGAGAGTGCGATAATTTCTGGGAGCACGGCGCCGGTCCCTGCGGACCCTGCTCTGAGATTTACTATGACCGCGGAGAGAAATACGGCTGCGGTTCTCCGGACTGCAGGGTCGGCTGTGACTGCGACCGCTATATGGAGGTCTGGAACAATGTATTTACCCAGTTCAACGGCGACGGAAAGGGCGGTTACGAGGAGCTGGAGCATAAAAATATTGATACCGGGATGGGGCTGGAGCGTCTGGCTGTCGTCATGCAGGACGTGGACAGCGTCTTTGACATAGATACGATGAAAGCCATCCGTGACAAAGTCTGTGCGCTTTCCGGCAAGACGTATCAGACCGATGCACTGGATGACGTCTCCATTCGTCTGATCACAGACCATATCCGTTCCGCGACCTTTATGGTTTCCGACGGTATCATGCCGGCCAATGAGGGAAGAGGATATGTGCTGCGGCGTATCATCCGCCGCGCTGCACGTCACGGGAAAATGATCGGGATCGAGGGGACGTTTCTCGCCGGGATGGCGCTGACGGTGATTCACGAGAGCAGGGACGGTTATCCGGAGCTGGAGGAGAAAAAAGACTTTATCTTAAAAGTGCTGACGCAGGAGGAGGAACGTTTTGCGAAGACACTGGATCAGGGTCTGGCGATTCTCGGCGAAATGGAAGAACAGATGTCGCAGAGCGGAGAGCGGGTTCTATCCGGTGAAAATGCATTCAAATTATATGATACCTATGGTTTCCCCGTGGATCTGACGGAGGAGATTCTGGATGAAAAGGGATTTACCTACGATGAGGCCGGGTTTGCCGCCGCTATGGAGAAACAGCGGCGACAGGCCAGAAGCAGCAGGAAGGCGACGAATTATGCGGGACATGAGGCGAGTGTTTACGATCAGATTGATCCGGCTGTCACGACGGAATTCACCGGCTATGATCGGACGGATGATCAGGGCAGCGTGATGGTTCTGGTGAAAACGGCATCCTCTGACACAGAGGAGGACGTGATCGCGGAAGCCCTCACTGACGGGGAGACCGGCACGATCGTGACAGACGCGACGCCTTTTTATGCGACGATGGGCGGCCAGACGGGAGACCGCGGTACGATTTCTGCAGCAGACGGGTCGTTCCTGGTTCAGGATACCATTCATCTGGCGGGCGGTCGTGTAGGGCATGTCGGACGGATGGTCTCCGGGCTGATCAGGACAGGGGATGCGGTTTCTCTGTCTGTTGACCGGCAGCGCCGCGCGGCAATCTGTAAAAACCATTCGGCGACACATCTGCTTCAGAAAGCGCTGCGCGAGGTGCTCGGCACCCATGTCGAACAGGCGGGCTCCTATCAGGATGCTGACCGCACACGCTTTGATTTCTCCCATTTCCAGGCGTTGACGGAGGAAGAGCTTCAGGCGGTGGAACGCATGGTAAATGAGAAGATCGCGGAGGGGATTCCTGTAGAGACAGATGTGATGACCGTGGAAGAGGCAAAGCAGACCGGCGCCATGGCGTTGTTTGGAGAAAAATACGGCGAAACGGTACGTGTGGTTTCCATGGGAGATTTTTCCAAAGAGTTTTGCGGAGGTACTCATGTGGCGAATACCGCGGATATCACAGCTTTCAAGATTCTGTCGGAAAACGGCGTCGCGGCGGGCGTCCGTCGGATCGAAGCTCTGACCGGCGCGAATGTGTTTTCCTATTACAGAGAGGTGGAGGAAGAGCTTCACGCCGCTGCTGCTGCGGCAAAATCTGCGCCGGCTGATCTTGCGGAGAAAATCCGGCATATGCATGAACAGATGAAAGCGCTGCAGTCCGAAAACGAATCGCTGAAGAGTAAGCTGGCACAGTCCTCCATGGGCGACGTCATGGAGCATGTGATCGATGTCAAAGGCGTGCAGCTGTTGGCGGCAAGTGTGCCGGAGGCGGATATGAACGGCCTGCGGGATCTGGGCGATCAGCTGAAGGAAAAGCTCGGTGAGGGTGTGATCCTGCTGGCGAGCGCAAAAGGCGGCAAAGTCAGTCTGGTTGCCATGGTGACGGACGCTGCCATGAAGCGGGGCGCTCATGCGGGCAATCTGATCAAAGCGGCGGCGGCAAAGGTCGGCGGCGGCGGCGGCGGACGGCCGAATATGGCGCAGGCCGGCGGCAAAAATCCGGCGGGGATACCGGACGCCCTTGCGGCGGCAAAGGACGTTCTGGAGAGCCAGATCCGATAGCATGATGCAGTCTGCCGGGGTAAAAGCTCATGAATCGGAGAAATTCGTTGTAAAAATCGCTGAAACTGAGCGAAATTGTGCGCCGGAAACGAAAAATCGCTTGACGGATTCTAAATTCATGATATAATGGATGTCGGTGCAGTGAATATTACCCAAACAGTTGAATAGGCACAATAAGCAACTGGAGGGAGGTTAGGTGGGATTCTATGTCAAATGTGATCGTAAAAGAGAACGAGACTTTAGATAGCGCTTTACGCAGATTCAAGCGCAATTGTGCGAAAGCTGGTATCCAGCAGGAGATTCGTAAAAGAGAACATTACGAAAAACCCAGCGTAAAACGCAAAAAGAAATCTGAAGCAGCAAGAAAACGCAAATACAATTAATAAAAGCGTAGGGCCTGTCGCGTGAGCGGCAGGCTTTTTTCATTTTCTTATCAGAAAAAAATGCAGGAAAATTCAATAATTTAATATACGAATCCCATCTTTTGTGTTATCATAAGAACATCATTTGTATCTGTATAAGGAGGAAAGACAAGTTATATGAAAAAATTTATCAACGAATTCAAAGAGTTTGCTTTGAAGGGGAATATGATGGATCTGGCTATCGGTATCATCATCGGTTCTGCATTCACAGCAATTGTCAGCTCACTGGTGGATGACATTATCAATCCGTTCCTGGGATTATTTACGGGACATATTGATTTTTCCAATCTGTTTATTTCGTTAAACGGAGAGCAGTATGCCACGCTGGAGGCTGCCGAGTCAGCGGGAGCGGCTGTGGTCAAATACGGATCCTTCATTTCCAATGTCATTAATTTCATTATCATGGCGCTGGTTGTATTCCTGATTGTAAAGGTGATCAATACCATGCGTACGAAAATGGAGAAAAAGCCGGAGGAGGCGGCTCCGACGACCAAAAACTGTCCGTATTGCCAGTCTGAGATCAGCATTCAGGCGACACGCTGTCCGAACTGTACTTCTCAGTTGATGGACGTTGACATGAAGTGATGCTCTGAGAAAGTGCGGAACAATCAGGGAACCCCTTCTGACAGAGAAGGGAACGGCATGATGTCGTTTAAAGAGCCGGAGAACGGGCAATTCATGATGGAACTGCCCGTTCTCCGGCTCTGCTCTTTGGATGTGATCTGATTGACTCAGCCCTCGATGGAGATATATTTCGAATCCTCTACCTCCGGCTGCGCCTCCTTTTTCGGAATATCAAGCTTCAGCACTCCGTCTGAGAACTTTGCTTTTATATCCTCCTGTTTCACAGTGTCGCCGACATAGAAGCTTCTCTGGTAACGACCAACATAGCGTTCTCTTCGAATGTACTGCTGCTGGTCATCCTTATCCTCGGTATTGTCAGAATGCTCTGCCCGGATCGTAAGATATCCGTTCTTCAGCTCTGCCCGGACATCCTCTTTGGAAAATCCCGGCAGGTCCATCTCTACTTCATAACTGCTGCCGCAATCTCTGACATCGGTACTCATCATATTCGTACTCGATACGCCGTTCCTGTTAAAAAACGGATCACGGAAAAAACTGTCAAACATGTTCTCCACAAAATTGTCTGCATAAATACTCGGTCTCAACATAATTCATACCTTCTTTCTGTTTGTGCGGTCTCGGTGACTGAAACTGTCAGCGGATCGGTATATTGGAATATATCAGTTACTTTGTTATCAGGTAGTATGTACTTTTTTCTATCTGATATACATGTTATATAACAAATTGTTAGCAATGTCAAGAGGTGAGTGCTAATTTTTTGAAAAAAGTTTTTGGAACCCTCAAAGAATCTAGGTTTTATGCGGGTTTGCAGCGATCGGGAAAATTTTCAAACACCGAATATTTTCTTAAAAATTCTTATATTTTGGTGTAAAATGGTGTAAAAAATGGTGTAGTGATAATAAAAAAGGACATTGCAGAACTTTTATTAGCACCAAATTATTTTGGTGTATTTTGAGTTTACGTTAAGCCGGGAGCGAAAGTTTCCGGCTTACTTTATGATGAGGCGTAACCTATGTCCGAAAATCCAGCGTAGGATAATCCGGCGCAGGAAAAACCTACGTAGGAAAATCGCACACAATTAAATATATAAGTAATTAAATATAAATATATAAAATACTAATATAATTTATAGGTGTTGGGAAGAGATGGATGGTTGATTTCAGAAATTCAGGCAGAACTCACCTTCGCCGAGGATCAAATCCGGGAACTGAAAAATCAGGAAAAGATCTATGCCAATGCCTACAAAAACGAAGAACGCCGGAAGCGTACCCGGCGGCTCTGCACAGAGGCCGGAATCCTGGAACAATATGTGCCGGAACTGAAAGAGATGTCTGAACAGGATGCCGCAGAATTTATTCAAATCGCGGCGACCAACCCGGAAGCGACACAATTTTTACGAAAGCGAGGGTTACGACAGGATGAAAACGAGACTGCCCCTACAAT
>JAJBUT010000095.1 GCA_020860185.1 Lachnospiraceae bacterium
GGATTATGAGCCTGGGGAAAAGGATGCGCCTGCGTTATGAGGCTCATCTGAAAGAAGTCCGGGATCGGAATGCCCGGGAAGAATATGTCCGCGATGAGGGCATTGAGCAGGGGATCGAACAAGGATCTGAGCAGAAACTGATTTCACTGATAAAAAGAAAACTGGCGTTAGGTCAGTCTGTGGATCAGATTGCGGAGGATCTGCTGGAGACCCCCGAACGTATTCGTGAACTCATGGCGCAGATCCGGAAGGATAAACTCTGAAATTCACCAAATTGAGCAGAAAGGAAGATTCCCGCCATATCTGTTTATAGATTCCGAGTCAGAGGAATCCCCTTTGTTTCCCCACCCCGTGAAACGTAACAATTTGTTCGTGAAACACCCCTGTCGTTCGTGAATGCCGGGTTGACAAGAGCAGAGGCAAAGATTATACTTTTAGTGTGAAAAATCGATAATGGAAGGGTTACAATGTAACCGGAAGGAGGAGACAGATATGTTTGAATTGACCGGAAAAATCGCGTTGGTTACCGGCGCTGCGGCGGGACTCGGTCAGGCCATTGCCGCGACATTTGCAAAACAGGGGGCAACCGTGGTGCCGACAGATCGTCCGGGCGTATCGCTGGATCAGACGATCGCGATGATCAAAGAGTCCGGCGCAGAGGATGTGTACACGCATGAGCTGGATGTTACCTGCCAGGAGTCCATCGACAGGACCGTGGAGGATGTGGTCGCGAAGTACGGACGGATTGATATTCTTGCGAGCAATGCGGGACTGAACCGTCCCATGCCGCTGGAGGATGTGACGGAGGAGGTCTGGGATTCCGTTCTCAATGTAAACTTAAAGGGCGGTTTCTTTGTGGCGAAAGCGGTGGCGGCCGTGATGAAAAAGCAGAACAAGGGCCGCATTATCTTCACCAGCAGCCAGGCCGGACTGGTGGCGCGGGAGAATCAGCAGCCTTACTGCGCGAGCAAGGGCGGTATCAATGCGATGGTGCGCGGACTTGCCTTTGATCTGGCGCCGTTCGGCATCACGGTAAACGCGGTGGCGCCGTGTTTCGCCATGACGGAGCTGACGAGAGCGCGTCTGGAGGATCCGGATTACCGCAAGATGGTACTCGGCATGATTCCGGTCGGACGCTGTGTGGAGCCTTCCGAGGTGGGAGCGGCATTTTCCTACATCGCTTCCGAGGAGGCATCCATGATCACCGGACAGACGATTGTCATCGACGGCGGCTGGACCATGTGGTAATTCAGACGCTGCGATCCGCGGCTCATGGAATCATGGAGTGGAAGGATCGCGATTCGTTCATGGTAAAACTGAAATACATATCAGAAGGAGTTACGGGGCAGTAATGTATAAAGTGAACGAAAATATTTCAAAATTATTTTCAGGTTTGTGCACACTTTCGGTGCGGGATTTGGTATTATAATGACTGTAAAAACCCCCAATACATTATATAGTTTTTGCTTCCCCCATAGCAAAAATACCTTCTCTTTAGGAAAGAACAGCCATAACCTGGCTGTTTTTTCGTTACAGGATTTCGTTAGACGACATTTTTGCCATGAACCCGGGATTGCTTTTTTACAGGGAATCGGATATACTCTAATCGATTATTTCCGGTGCATGACCATATCGTCTGTCATGCACCGGACAGGAAGCGTTTTGCATGGACGGATGCTGTTGCAGGCCACATCCTGTACAGATTAAAAAGCGTAAATCCGGTGAGGGTGTGACTGACGGCAGAATGACTGCGCGGGATGGAAACGATCATGAAAATAAAAAATGAAAAAAGGAAAGCCAGAGGACTCCATATTATTATTGTCGGCTGCGGCAAGGTGGGGAGTACGCTGGTAGAGCGGTTGATCCCGGATAATCATGACATCACGGTGATCGATCAGCGGGCTTCCAGTATACAGCAGCTCACGGATCGGTTTGATATCATCGGGATCGTCGGGAACGGCGCCAGCTTTTCGGTGCAGCGTGAGGCCGGCGTAGATCAGGCGGACGTTCTGATTGCTGTGACGGAATCGGACGAGCTGAATCTTCTCTGCTGTGTGGTCGCAAAGCGGTCGGCACAGTGTGATGTGATCGCGCGGGTGCGCACACCGGAATACAGTGCGGAGGCCGATTATCTGAAGGAGAAGCTGGGTCTTGCCATGATTATCAATCCGGATCAGCAGGCGGCGAATGCCATCGCCCGGATTTTATATATGCCGACCGCCCTGTCGGTGAATGTGTTTGCCGGCGGTCAGGCGGATATGATCCGGCTGAAGCTGCCGGAGGGGAATGTGCTGACGGGGAAGAAGATCATGGATCTCGGCAGTGAGCGGCTGAGCGACGTTCTGATCTGCGCGGTGGAGCGTGACGGGGAGGTAGTGATTCCGGACGGCTCATTTGTGCTTCAGGCCGGGGATGTCATCGCTTTTATCGCACAGATACGAAACGGACGCAATTTTCTGAAAAAGACGGGCTTCCGGACGCATCAGGTGCGAGATACGATTCTGCTGGGCGGCGGGCGCTGCGCATATTACCTGGCCAGGTATCTCTTGGAAGCCGGTATCTCCGTGAAGATTGTGGAGAAGGACGGGAAGCGCTGTGAGGAGCTCAGCAACCTGCTCCCTCAGGCGATCGTGATCAACGGCGACGCTTCCAATGCCGATCTGCTCGGCGAGGTGGGGATTGAGACGGCACAGTCGGTGGTGGCGCTGACCGGCATCGACGAGGAAAATATTCTGCTGACCATGTATGCCCGTGAGATATCCAATGCGAAGCTGATCACCAAGGTCAACCGCATCAGCTTTCATCAGGTGATCGAGAATCTCGATCTGGGAAGTCTGATTTTTCCGAAATATATCACATCGGAGGCGATCGTCGCCTATGTCCGGGCCAGGGCGGCGCAGATGCACAGCGACATCGAGACACTGGTGCAGCTGTTCAGCGACCGCGTCGAGGCGATTGAGTTCCTGGTGGGGGAGGATACCGGCGTGACGGGTATTCCGCTGGCCGAACTGCGGCTGCGCGATCAGATGCTGATCACCTGCATCAATCACAGGGGCAGGATCATCATACCGCGCGGGCAGGATGTCATCCGGCCGGGCGATACCGTGATTATCGTGACGACCCACACCGGAATCAATAAAATTGACGACGTACTCGTGTAAAATGTTGTCAATAGACAGACAGATGTGCATGTTTACATGCACAGATGTCTGTCTATTAGACAACTTAGCCGGTATGAGCAAGTAGGGCGGCAGCCCGGATTGCGAATACCGGCAGCGATTGCGGGAGTGCGAAGCACGGAGCAATCGCATTTTACAAAATGTTGTCAATAGACAGACAGATGTGCATGTTTACATGCACAGATGCCTGTCTATTAGACAACTTAGGAACTGTTCAAAAATAACTTTTAATATTGCTTGTCTTTTTCTCCGATAGCACCACTCAAAAATCAGTTACATAGCCCGCTATGCGCCTGATTATTGAGCGGCACTCTCGAAGAAAAATCCGGCGCACTATTTAAAAGTTATTTCTTAACAGTTCCTTA
>JAJBUT010000178.1 GCA_020860185.1 Lachnospiraceae bacterium
AGGTATCTGCATAAGGAAGAGGAGGGGCTTTATGAAACAATATGCGTTTGTCATTGAACTGGACCGCTGCATCGGATGCAAAGGATGTCAGGTGGCATGTAAAATGGAAAACGGTACGGATCTGGGCTCGGATCGCACCAAGGTGCGCATGGTCGGTCCGACCGGTACATTTCCGGATCTGGAGATGTATTTTCTGCCGACGATGTGTCAGCAGTGCGAACACCCGGTCTGTGTAAGAGTCTGTCCGTCAGGCGCCGTCTACAAGAGCAGGGAGGATGGAATCGTGCGGATTGAGTCGAAAAAATGTATCGGCTGTCACAGCTGCAATAAAGAATGTCCGTATCACGCGAATACCTTCAGCGAGATGCGACGCGCGATGGATAAGTGCACCATCTGCGCCGAGTCGAGAGAGCGGGGCGAGCAGCCGGCCTGTGTGCGGAACTGTTCCGGACGTGCGCTTCATTTCGGAGATATCAATGACCCGCACAGCGATGTGTCCCGGCTGATCCGGGAAGCAGGGGAGGAGCATGTGTTTTGCCTGCATGATTACGGAAACGGACCGTCGACACGTTATATTCTGAAAAACGCTGCGTGGCAGGATATTCTGCCGCAGGAACTGGACGAAGTATCCTACGGAAAAGGAGGCAGGTATTATGATCATAAGCAGTAAGACAGGATTTAAGCAGCTGATGCTGAACCGGAGAAATCTGTATCGGTTTTTTGCCCGTTTTTTCCAGAAGGAGATCGACGCGGAGTTTTTTGAACAGCTGAGACATGTGGAGTTTCCGTCGGAGAGAAAGGAAAATGCGCTGACGGAGTTTCAGGACGCACTGATGCGCCTGAATGAATATTTTGAGTATGACGCGGGGGAGTCGCTGGAAGACCTGGCAGTTGATTACGCCAAAACCTTTCTCGGCGCCGGCAGCGCGCAGGGGAACGCCGCGTTTCCCTATGAATCGGTTTACACCAGTCCGAAGCGGGTCATGATGCAGGACGCATGGAACCGTGTCTGCGAGATTTATGAGGCGAAAGGTATTGAGCGTACGGAAGAGGCGGGCGAACTCCTGGAAGACCATATCGCCATGGAAATGGAGTTTATGGCTTATCTCTGCGATGAGACGAGCCAGTATACGGAGACCCTGGCCGGCCTGGAGGAACAGCGGGAGTTCCTGAATACACATCTGCTCAACTGGGCGCCGAGCTTTTGTCTGGATATCAAGGAGTACGCCGATACTGAGTTTTACCGGATGGTGGGACAGCTGACGACCGGTTTTCTGCAGCTCGACAGCTTCATCCTGGACAGAATGATCGCGGAGCGCAAGGCCCGGCCGGTGGTCTCGAAGAGCTACCGGATCAATCGGACCTATATGAATGAGGTGCTGCAGGAACTGAAGCAGGAATACCGCATTTATGCGCCGGTACTGGTGCCTGACCGGGGGATGTGGGAGACAGGCGGTCTGATCCGCTACCATGAGATCGAGCGGGTGGAGGAGATCGTGACAGACCGTCAGTCGGATTTCTCCCCGAAGGAGGTCATCTATCCCGTATCTCAGACGATTTTTACTTTTGATGAGGACAGCTGCCGTGAGACGCTGCCCAACGACCCGAAGGGAATTATTATTTTTGCCCGTCCCTGCGACGTGAATGCACTGAAACGTCTGGACAATATGTTTCTGGCGAACGGCGGTACCAGCGACGTCTATTACAAGCTGATGCGCGGTAAGGTAAAGATTTTCATGATGGAATGTGAACAGAGCTGGGAGAACTGCTACTGTGTCTCCATGGGAACCAATCGCGCGGAAAATTTCAGCGTGGCCTGGAAGCTGCACGGTGACATGATCGAATTGAAAGTGAATGATCCGGAGTTCGTCCACTGTTTCGAGTGGGCCGCGGAGTGTGATTACGAACCGTCGTTTATCGAGGAAAATGCACGGAAGGTAAAAATCCCGGACATTCGGGGCATCGAGATGCTGCGTGACATTGCCGGACTGAAATTCTGGGAGGAATACAATGACAAGTGTATCTCCTGCGGCGGCTGCAACACGGTGTGTCCGACCTGCAGCTGCTTTGACACGGTGGATTACCTGAACCAGGAGAACAGCCGCAAGGGCGAACGCAGGCGGATCTGGTCCTCCTGCATGCTTCCGGATTTTTCCAAAACCGCGGGCGGCAATATCGCCCGGAAGTTCCCTCAGCAGATGATGCGCTTCAAGACAATGCACAAGGTTTATGACTATAACGCCCGGTTTGGCGGCAATGAGCATATGTGTGTGGGCTGCGGCCGCTGCATCATGCGGTGCCCGGAGGAGATCTGCTTTGCGGATACGGTGAACCGGCTGAGTGAAGAGGTGGACCGTCTGAACCACCCGGAGGAAGGAGAAGAGAATGGATAATAATGTTCTGGTTCCGAAACCACACAGAATCTTAAGTATGTTAAAACACACATCGACCGAGTGTACCTTCCGCGTGGCCTGCGACGACGAGCCGGGTTTCGGGCAGTTTTTCATGCTGTCCCTCCCGAAGGTGGGGGAGGCGCCGATCTCGGCGAGCGGAAAAGGACCGGGATTTGTAGAGTTTACGATTCGGAATGTCGGGCTTCTGACACAGGCGATTTTCGATCTGCAGCCGGGAAATTCCATTTTCCTGCGGGGACCCTACGGGAATCATTTCCCGGTCAAGGAGTTTGAAAACAAGGATCTGCTCATCATCTGCGGCGGTACCGGCATGTCTCCGCTGATGACGACGATCAATCACTTTTACGATCACCCGGAGGTGTGCAAATCGGTCAGCATTATCGCCGGATTTAAAAATGCCGGGGCGGTACTGTTTCGGGACGAGATTGAGAAGTTCAAAGAACGGTTCTGTATGATTACGACCCTGGACAACGAGGTGCAGGAGGGATTTGAGACCGGTATGGTGACGGCACATATCCATAAGATTCCGATTTCCTCCTTCGATGATTATAATATCGTGATCGTCGGGCCGCCGGTGATGATGCATTTCGCGGCGCTGGAATGCCTGAAATGCGGGGCGGTCGAGGAGAAGATCTGGGTTTCCTTTGAGCGGAAGATGTGCTGCGGCGTGGGCAAATGCGGACACTGCAAGGTGGGCGATACCTATGTATGCCTGGAGGGACCGGTATTTAATTACGCGAAGTCGAAGAATCTGCTGGATTGAGGAAAGCAGTGGAATATTTATCGTTATTGGTCGGGCGGACATATCTCTCGTGAGCTATGCCGCCCGGTTTTTCTTTAAGTCGTCATGTTGTTCGATGTCTTTTTCATCATATCCATGTTCCAAAAGTTCAAGATACAATTTATTGATTTCATATTCTGATAAGTCTGCTTCCTGTATTTTTTCATATAAAACGGGTTTCGAATCCGTTCCTTCGGCAAATGCAAAAAAGCATAAATCTGGTGAGGGTGTGACTTACAACTGAATCAGATTTATACAACAAAAAAATTAATTATTGCGTATAAAAGAGAACTAAGGTATGATAAAATCATCTTATATTCATTAACAAAAATGAACCATATTGAAT
>JAJBUT010000196.1 GCA_020860185.1 Lachnospiraceae bacterium
ACATTATTTATAAGCATGTAGAAGCATATAAGCACATGTAAGAAAAAACAGTTTTCTCCGGGTTTTCATTCGGAGAAGAACGGGGCTGCTGCACGATGTGGTTCGTGCGGCAGCCCTTTTTTCGGCAGGATAATCTAATCATAACAGACTGTTACATTTTATGACAGATTGCGTAATTTACTAGACAACTATCCTGGCCTGTGTTATACTACAATAAGTAATGAGGTCATGAACTGATTAAATATTGCAATTTCCCTTAACGAATTGAGAAAGGAGGATGGCGGATGGCAAAAGTCACACAGGAACAGAGCGAACTGACCAAACAGATCATTGTCAATGCGGCGGCGGAGAGTTTTCTGGAGAAGGGCTTCACCAACACCACGATCAGGCACATCATCACGAAAACCGGCCTCAGTGCGGGCGCGTTTAATGGCCACTTTAAGACCAAGGAAGACGTGCTGTATGAGTTAGTGGGCTTTGTCCTGGACTGGCAGTTCGCCGTGTCGGAAAAGCTGGTTGCGGGCAGGACGGACGATAAAATCCTGCTGTATGCTGCGGAAACGGTATTACAGCTTTATATCGTGGAGATGGGCGAAAACCTCCGTGACGTGTATTATAACGCATATTCCCTTCCGAAGACATCAGATCTGATTCAGCGGACGGTCACGGAAAAGGTGGAGGCAATGTTCAGAGAAGAACTGCCGCAGCTGGAATCGAAAGACTTTTATTTACTGGAGATCGCCACGGGCGGTATCATGCGGGGATTTATGATTGTCCCCTGCAATATCTGGTTTTCAATGGATATAAAGGTTGAGGCGTTCCTGAAAAATACGCTCCGCCTCTACTATGTGCCGGATGAAAAGATCAGGGAGGCCATCGCCTTTGTGAAAACCATAGATTTTAAGCAGGCGGCGAGGGAAACCGTCGACGGAATCTTCCGTTTCCTTGAAAAACAGAGGGAAAGTTTACAGGAGATATAAAGAAATGAGGTTTAACAATATGAAAGAAAGAAATATGAAGAAAAGAATTTTTGCGGCGCTTTTATCTATGCTGTTGATCTTTTCCCTGCTACCGACCACCAATGTTTTTGCGACAATCTACATTGATGAAGATGTTACGATCTCTGACTATGACTCTAATAATACTTACTATTTAACTGATGACATGGTAATAGAGGAAGGCGTAACTCTTACTTTTGATGATAGTAACATATATTATTTTGATTTGGATGGATATACTCTTTCAAATTATGGCACAATTGAGGGAGTCGGTGGTTGGCTTTACGCTTACAGTGGTGCGTTCTATAATTACGGAGTTTATAATTTTGACGAAATCTTTCAATATTTTAGCGTATTCGATCTGGCATTAAGCGATATCAAACTGTCCTCCGGTAAAGTCAACTTGGAGGCGGGAAAGCGGGAGTATGCCGTGACAGTAGACAATAGCGTGACAAGCATTGACGTCACGCCGACGCTGAACACTGGAACAGGTGTTGCATATATGACCGTGAACGGCACAACGGTATCAAGCGGAGCTGCGACCACCGTCAGCCTGAGCCCTGGTGAGAATACCATTCGTATTGTCATAAAAGCCAGCGAAGAGGGCGGTACAACGAACACTTATACTCTGACCGTGACGCGGGAGAATAACAAAGATTATATCATCAGTAATGCAAATTTTGTCAGTGCCGGAAGTTTTGGAATTACTCAGGATATGTTACAGTGGAGCGACGTGGATGCACCCGGAGGATATAAGCTGGAGATATACAAAGAATCAGGAACGCGGGTTTACAGTGGTACTTTAAAAAATAATTATACTCCTGCGTCCGAGGTGTTGACAGCTTCCGGCACCTACTATTTTACAGTTTATGCATTGGATGCAGACGGTAATGAGCTTTCCTATAAAACCTCGGATACTTTTACCTATACCCACACGCACAGCCTGACGTATGTAGAAGCGAAGGAAGCGACCTGCACGGAAGACGGCAACACAGAGTACTGGTACTGCTCAGGGTGTGGGAAGTATTTCAGCGATTCATCGGCGGCAGCGGAGATCAGCCTGAGTGATACGGCGGTATCATCCGGGCACACCTACGACACCAACGGCTTTTGCACCATCTGCGGCGCTTATGAACCAGCAGAACTGAACGCTGATGGTGTTTATGAAATCTCCAGCGCCGGACAGCTTTTCTGGTTTGCGGTACTCGTAAACGGCGACACGGCGCAGGAGGGCATCACGGCTGCGGATACGAGCGCAGGCGCGGTATTAACCGACAACATCGACCTCGGTACAACAACCACAACCCATACAAATACCGAATGGATACCCATCGGCACAGATTCCGCGCCGTACACCGGCACATTCGACGGAGGCGGGTATGAAATATCCGGGCTGAATATCAAAACCGCAGCGGATTATGCCGGACTTTTTGGATATGTTACGGGAACGGTAAAGGATTTAACAGTATCGGGCGATATAAATGTAAGCGGCGATACAATGTGCGTGGGCGGCATTGTCGGCACAGTAAAGAACGGAACGCTTTCAGGTCTGACATCTTATGTTAATGTGACCGGCTATGACGGGACAAAGGGTATGTTCGGCGGCGTTGCCGCCACCGCTGAAGGTACGAACAATACAGCCGGATCGACGGTGGAACGCTGCGCGTATTACGGCACGGTTGAGGCCAGCGGCGCGCTTACCAGCGTTGGCGGCATCGTCGGTTACATGAGCGCCGCGACGATCACGGACTGTGTAAATTACGGCACGGTGGACTCGACCGGAGCCACGTCAGCGGGAGACACCAACATTTACACCGGCGGTATTGTCAGCTACTGCAATAACGCGAACGCGGTTGTGGCAAACTGCATAAATGTCGGCACAATATCCGGTGCGGGCGCGAATACAGCCGACCCTTGCTACAGCGGAGCGATTATCGGCAGAATTAAAGACTCTGTTGAAAAAGTTTCGAACTGCTACTATTTGACAGACGCGGACAGCACGCTTGACGGGATCGCGGCAAACGGCAGCGGGGAGACGGCGTATGCCAGCGGGAAAACCGCAGATGAATTTGCCTCCGGCGAGGTCGTGTGGTTGCTGCAGGACGCCAACACAGAATATGTCTGGGGCCAGGAGCTGGACGCGGACGAATATCCGGTACTCATAACCGATGGGGACAGCGAATCGGGCAAAAAGGTCGTCCGGGTAGTCTTTTACAAAGCATCCGACAGCACGGTGCTTATGAAAAGTTATACAAACACGGGAAATACGGTTGCGGACTATCCGTCCGGCAGTGAGTATACGTTCTACTCAGACAGCGACCTGACGCAGGAGATCAGCGATATCAGTACGGTTACATTCAGCTCGGATACGGATATATATGTCGAAACCGAACTCCAGATCATCACCCAGCCGGAGGACTATACCGCTACCGCCGGGAGCACGGCCGTGTTTGAGGTGGAAGCGACCGGAAGCGGACTCACTTATCAGTGGCAGTACCTGAACGCAGGCGCTTCGACCTGGAGGGATTCCGGCATGA
>JAJBUT010000125.1 GCA_020860185.1 Lachnospiraceae bacterium
CCTGTCCCCGTCCTCGGATGAGACGGTGGATGATACGATCGCGCTTTCCCAGTTCTTGGTGGTTAAAAAGGATGGGATGTCCATGTTATTTACCGGGGATATCGGGGAGGAGCAGGAGGAACTGCTGGTCGAACGGGGACTGCTTTTGGACTGTGTGGTGCTGAAAGCAGCGCATCACGGGTCGAAGTACTCGTCCTGTGATGCGTTTCTGGAGGCGGTTTTGCCGGAGTACGCGGTGATCTCCTGTGGAGAAGGGAACAGCTACGGGCATCCGCACGCGGATACACTGCAGAGACTTGAGGATGTGGGGAGCGAGATTCTGCAGACGCAGGAAGCGGGGCAGATTACGTTTTATGAGAAAAGGGGAAACTGGCGGATGAGAGTATACAATTCGAGTGATTAAGCTTTTGGGCGGACGTATATGATGATTCAATTTACAAAAGCGGACGAACGCGGGAAATCAACGCGAAGTACTGTCCTGAATAGTTACGAAAATTCTTTACAAAAACTGACCTGAGTTTTATAATTAATTCGCGCTGGCAGTTGTCAGGTGCAGATTATATGACAGGGATATGAAAGTTATGCAGATGAATGATTACTTTAAATACAAGAAAAGAATTGTTGTAAAGATTGGGTCTTCTTCCTTACAGCATCCGCAGACAGGTAATACAAATTATTTCAAGATTGAGAAGCTGGTGCGGGAATTGTGCGATATACATAATCGAGGCATTGATGTGTGTCTGGTCAGTTCCGGGGCCATTGCCGTAGGACGGAAGGCGCTGGGGCTTATGGAGCGTCCGACAGATCCCGCTGTGAAGCAGGCCTGCGCGGCCGTGGGACAGGCGCGGCTGATGATGACCTACCAGAAGCTGTTCGCGGAGTACAATCAGACGGCGGCGCAGGTGCTGATGACCAAGAACACCATGTTTAACCCGGTTTCCCGCCAGAACGCGCACAATACCTTTGACCAGCTGTTCCGCCTGGGTACGATTCCGGTCGTGAATGAGAATGATACGGTATCTATTTATGAGATGCAGTTCGGCGATAATGATACTCTTTCTGCTCTGGTGGCTTCGCTTTTTCAGGCGGATCTGCTGATCATGCTCTCGGACATTGACGGGCTCTATACTGACAATCCGCGCGAGAACCCGGACGCGAAGCTGGTGGAGGTCGTGGAGAAGCTGGACGAGCATTTTGACCGGATGGCGAAGGATACCACCGGCAGCGACGTCGGAACCGGCGGCATGGCGACAAAGCTGACAGCTGCGCGGATCGCGACGGCATCCGGCGTGGATATGATCATCGCGAACGGCAGTGATGTCGGGATCCTCCATGAGATTATGGACGGGGAGTTTCGTGGAACCTTGTTCCGGGCGCAGAAAAATGCGGCGTTTGATATCCAGAAGTTTCTTGAGGAACACTGAGGAGAAGGTTTATGACAGACGAAAAGATTACGAGAATCAACGAACTGTATCACAAGGCGAAGACGGAAGGGCTGACTTTCGAGGAACGGCAGGAGCAGTCTGTGCTTCGTGCGGAGTTTATCGCCTCTTTCAAAAAAAATCTGCGGACCCAGCTGGACAACATTGATGTGCAGAATCCGGACGGGACGATTGAAAATCTGGGCGAGAAGCACGAGAAGATGAAATCTGAGATGAATCAGTAAAAAGCAGAAACGGGTTCTCCATTCCGGAGAACCTGTTTCTGCTTTTATAGTTATAGTATAACGTGAGGGAGCGTAAATGGCTTTATTTCAGCAGATCTTCCCTGTTGAAATATCTGGTATGGAGAAGCTTATGCGACATCTCGCCGCAGGGCTCCCCGAGGAACTCTTCGTAGATCTGAGTGATTGCCGGATTCTTGTGAGAGAGCCGGATCGGAAGCTTCCTTTCCTCTTCGTAAACCGCAGCTTTTCTCTTCTCCATCTTGTTCCAGGTGCGCAGAGCGCTTCCGCCGCCGCCGATACAGCCGCCGGGGCAGGCCATGATTTCCACAAAGTGGTAATCTCTTTCTCCTGCGCGGATCTCGTCGATCAGCTTTCTGGCGTTCTTTATGCCGTGGGCGACAGCGATCTTTACCTTGAGACCGTTTAAGTCAACTTCTGCCTCTTTGATCGCCTCGAACCCGCGGACCGGCGTGTACTCGATGTCGTCCATCTCCTTGCCCATGACCACCGCGTAGACGGTACGCAGGGCCGCCTCCATCACACCGCCGGTTGCGCCGAAGATCAGGCCGGCGCCGCTGCCGAGGCCGAACGGCTGGTCAAACGGTGTCTCCGGAAGCTTTGAGAAATCTATGCCGCCCGCGCGGATCATATTCGCCAGCTCCTGAACGGTGATGGATATATCGACGTCCTGATAACCGCTGGAGTTGAACTCCGGCCTCTGGCACTCGAATTTCTTCGCGGTACACGGCATCACGGACATACTGCAGATATCGGCGGGATCGATTCCCTGCTTTTTCGCGAAATAGGTTTTGATGACCGGTCCGAACATCTGCTGCGGAGATTTTGCTGTGGACAGATGGTCGGTGTAATCCGGCAGGCAGGTCTCGCAGTATTTCACCCAGGCCGGACAGCAGGAGGTAAACATCGGGAGCGTGCCGCCGTTTTGAATCCGGTGCAGCAGCTCGGTGCCCTCCTCCATGATCGTCAGATCTGCGGAGAAGTCAGAGTCGAATACCCAGTCAAAGCCCAGCCGCTTTAAGGCGGTCACAAGCCGTCCCGTGCTGACAGTACCCGGTTCTTCGCCGATGGCTTCCGCCAGGTTGATACGGACGGAAGGAGCGACCTGAATCGCCAGGATCTTGCCCTTCATCTTCTGCTCGCGCACCTTGTCGGTGTCGTCGTGGATGGTGATCGCGCCGGTCGGACATACCTGATAACACTGGCCGCAGTTCACGCAGCAGGTATCCGCCAGCTTCTGGCCATAGGCCGGGGCAACCAGCGTATGGAATCCGCGGTTCTCCTTCGACAGTGTGTTGATGGCCTGAATCTCATTGCAGGTCTCCAGACAGCGGCAGCAGACGATACATTTCTGCGGGTCGCGGATGATGGAAGGAGAGGAGTCGTCTTTTTTCTGGCTGCGAAGCGTCGTGTCATAGCGGATCTCCTCATGCATGTTCAGATCCTGTGCGACCTTCTGGAGCTCGCATTTACCGCTTTTTGCGCAGACCAGGCAGTTCTGCGGGTGTCTCGCAAAGATCAGCTCCAGCAGATGCTTACGCGCGTTTAATACCTTCGGGGACGCGGTCTGCACGACCATTCCCTCGGCTGCGGGGGTGCTGCAGGAAGCCGTGAGGTTCTTCATGCCCTCGACCTCTACGACACAGATACGACAGACTGCCTTGACATTCTGATCCTCATGGTAGCACAGCGTCGGGATATGGATGTCCGCCTGCTTTGCCGCTTCCAGGATCGTGGTGCCTTCCGGCACTTCTACATTCTGACCGTCAATTATCAAATGGATCATGATTATTCTCCTCCTTTCGCGCATACAGGGCAGAAATCCTTATCGATGTGTTTCAGATATTCGCCGCGGAAATTCTGAATGCTGGTCGTCACCGGAACAGTGGTGGAAGCGCCCAGTCCGCAGAGGGCGGTGAGCCGCATGGTATCCGTCAGCTCCTCGATGCTCTTCAGATCCAGTACGGATCCCTTGTTGTCCGCAATCCGTTTGACCAGATTGTACAGCTGCTGGCCACCTTCCCGGCAGGGCGTACACTTCCCGCAGGACTCATGGCGGAAGAAATCGAGGTTATTCAGGACGATGTCGACGATACAGTTGCGGTCGTCGATGACGAGAATCGTGCCGCAGCCGAGCCGTCCGCCGGAGGAAGATACCGTATCTATGTCCAGATTCATGTCGATCTGATCCGGATTGATGATGGCGCCGGAGGTGCCGCCGGTCTGAACCGCCAGGAGCTGATGTCCCTCGGAGACGCCGCCGCACACATCATAGATCAGCTCTTTTAAGTTGATGCCCATGGGGAACTCGAATACGCCCCTGCGCTCGACATTGCCGCAGACACAGAAGAGCTTTGTTCCCGGGCTGCCCGGTGTGCCGATGCTGCGGTACCATTCCGCACCCTTTTCGATGATCGGGACGAGATTTGCGAGCGTCTCGACATTATTCAGCATGGTCGGTTTTCCAAAAAGTCCGGCAATGCTGGGGAAAGGCGGGCGGAATCTCGGCTCGCCGCGTTTTCCTTCGATGGACTCGAAGAGGGCTGTCTCCTCGCCGCAGACATATGCGCCTGCGCCGGAGCGGAAGCGGATCTCAAAGTCATAGCCGCTGTCCATGATATTCCTGCCGAGATAGCCGAGCGACTCCGCGTCGGCCAGAGCTGCTTTCATGATGGAGAAGAGATAGGTGTACTCCGCCCTCATATATATATATCCGATATGTGCGCCGACCGCCTTTCCGGCGATGGCCATGCCTTCAAAGATAGAGCATGGATCGGAGGAGAGCAGCGTTCTGTCTTTGTTGGTGCCGGGCTCTCCCTCGTCCGCGTTACAGACAATGTAGCGGACATCGCCCGAAGCGCCGGCGGTGAACTCCATCTTGCGGTAGGTGGGGAAGCCCGCGCCGCCGCGGCCTCTTAAGCCCGCTTCCTTTACTTCGCGGATGATCTCCTCTGAGGTCATGGACAGTGCTTTTTTAAGAGCGGAGAATCCGCCGTTGTCTGCATAGTCCTTCGCGCTTTTCGGATCGATCTTATCCTTATTTCTTAAAAGAATATGTAATTCCTGCACTTAGTTCACATCCTCTCTGATATATTGTTTGATGATGTCCTTGACGGACTCCGGTGTCAGATTTCCATAAACAGTCTCGTTGATCATGATCGCGGGGGAGAGGTCGCACTGTCCCAGGCAGGAGCAGTACTCCAGTGTAAAACGTCCGTCCTCTGTCGTCTCGCCCATTTTGATTCCGAGGAAGCCCTCAATCGCGTCCACAATCTCCTGTGCGCCGCGGACATGGCAGGGCGCACTCTTGCACATGCGGATGATATATTTCCCCTGCGGTTTCACGGACAGCATCGCGTAGAATGTGACAAAGCTGTACACTTTCGGCAGCGGTATGTTCATCTCGCGGGAAATCACCCCCGTCACCTCACGGGAAATTACGGATGTGACCTTCTGAACCCGGAGCAGAACATCCATCAGCATCTCCGGCTGGTCCCGGTATTCCGCGGCGATGGCGGCAACCTGAACCAGTTTGGATGTGGGTGTTTTCAACACATAATTTTCTGTTCCCATTGTTTCTCCTTTCTTTTTGTGTGTGCGCCCGGAATCTCGCATATAGGAGGTACGGCAGATTCCGAGCGTACAGTTTTGAGTAGAAAACCTGTTTCTGCAGACACAGAAACGCTACGGTGTTCTTTCAAAATCAGGCAATACAACATTTCGAAAGAACAGTTATAAGTATAGAAGTGAATTTTGCAAAAGTCAATGGATTTTTGGTGAAAATACACAAACAGATTCACTGAAATTTGTGCGAAATACAGTTACTTTTTTCAGCTGATTGTACAAAATCAGAAACAATGTAATGTTAATTAAATATTTAACGAAAAATTTTGTACAAAACCAACAAGTAACTGCGAAGTTAGACGGAACTAAGCAAGAAAGAGAAACTCAGTATCAGGCAGGATGACTGGTTTATCGTATTATTGCGACAGTTTTTTAGAATATCTCATGCAGAATGACAAAACAGGACAGAAAATCCGTCATGGAAAAATCTGTCCTGTTCTACAGAAAGGGATTGCACTCTTACATATACGAAGTCCTTGCGGTTTGTTTCCATGGGGACAGTTTGCTAATCCTGCAGGCTTGCCTGGATTCGATCGATGTTTTTTCGGAAACAGAATAAACAGAACAGACATAAGCGGAGTTTTTGTAACTGAATCATTTTATGACGCGGTTTATCAGACAGAATGGCTGCTTACACAGCCCGCAATCGTCGCAACAGGAATCGACTTAAGCCGTTTCCTGTATATATTGCAGGATACATGCCGCAGATGCCTCCTCCACCTCAAGAAAGTGCACCGGCTCCTGCAGGGAGTTCAGGTCGTGTGCGTCGGAGCTGGAGAGCATCCGGCATTGCTTCAGATAGGGATACTGTTTCTGCAGAACGGGCCAGTCCGCCGGATTTCTGACCTCCGCGCAGGTGAAACGGCTGTCCGGAGGGATGAATCCGAGGTTCCCGAGCAGGCTGGTTGTAGACTTATTGATATGAGCCGGAACCATGACGCCGTGATAGCGCCGTGTCAGGTCATAAACGGAAGAAAAGGGTATGGAAGTGGCGGAAATCAGCAGCTTCTCCTCTGTCCCGCAGATCCGGTCATTTTCGTCATACAGGATCTGGTTGCCGAAGAAGGCGGGTGTGTTCGGAATGTCCGGGAGCTGTTCATAGACATAGGCGTCAAAGGACATGGCATCCTCCAGCGTGGGGAAGTAGCAGAGTACATGAACCTCCTCCGCGGTGGTCAGCTCCATGCCGAAGAGCACACTCATCCCGTATTCCCGCGCCGCGGCTGCAAACGCGGGGCAGTTCTTACAGGTGCTGTGGTCGGTCAGGGCGATCAGATCCAGACCGATGATCTTCGCCATGCCGACGATATTCGCAGGCGTCATATCGTCGTCCCCGCAGGGGGACAGACAGGAATGAATGTGCAGGTCGTAAGCGAGTCTACGCATGGATCCGGCGATAGACATCCAGAGCCATGTCAAAAATCGCGCGGTCTGTGCGCAGCAGGCAGATGTCCTGGGAGACAGCCTTTAATTTCATATTATCATCCACGGACGAACTGCAGCAGAGGATGATGCAGGCGCAGTCCGCCAGGGATGCCACGGCGAGCGTGTTCATGTTGGACATCACAGTACACCAGGCGCAGCCCGCGGGCGCGTTCCCCATCGCGACGCTCAGGAGATCGCAGCAGTAGGGCTCTGTGATGACGGCGCTCGTGTCGCCGGGGTGGATGACTTCCAGGTTACATGTTTCGATCAGTTCTTTTACAATCATAAAAGCCTCCGTTCATTTTTACTGTTTTTCGAGGAAGATACAGTCCTCGATACTTGCCTTCCGGTTGGCCATGACGATATCGTTTGCCAGAGCCTTGCAGGTCGGAGCACCGCAGCAGCCGCAGTCGAGACCGGGCAGAGCGTCGGTGATCTTCCCGACCTTTTCCATGTTTTCCATGCTCTCGAAGATGGTCTCGCCGAGACTGTATACCGGCTCATAGTTCAGCTGTTCCGACCAGGTAAAATCATCCAGTGTGTGATGCTTCAGATGAGAGCTGTCTGTTCTCAGGAAAGGTTCATTCCGGTTGATGCGCAGCATCTTTGTCTTGGACAGGTAGGCATTCTCGACTGTGAGTACGCCTCCGACGCAGCCGGCGCTGCAGGAATTCAGCTCGACAAACTGAAGACCCGGTTCAAACTTCTCGTCCTCAATATCTTCCAGAACACGGATGACATTCTCAATGCCGTCCGCCGCCAGATATTCGGTGGAATGGATCCCGGCGGCTTCACCTCCGCTGACAGCCCATCCCTTGCCCAGACTGCCGGAAGCGGAGAGAGGTCTGGTATCTTTTTCGGCATCCTTCATCCGGGAGAGAAGAAGAGGGTAATAGTCCTTGATGGCGATAACCCGGTCGACATTGCTTTCGGCAAGCCCCATCGGCGCGGATGTAAACGCGACCTTCGACGGACAGGGTGCAATAAAAACGATGCCGATCTGTCCGGACAAAAGCCCGGTCTTTTTCATTGCCCGGTCTCTGGCAATCCGCGCCGCGACCTCCATGGGCGGAAGGATCGGGAGCAGATGAGAGATCAGATTCGGAAACCGCACCCGGATCAGGCGCTCGATCGTCGGGCATGCCGTGCTGATCAGCGGCCACTGTCCGGGATGGCTTTGTATGTATTTGTGGGATGCCTCGGAGACGATCTCTGCGCCTGCGCTGACCTCAAACACATCGTCAAACCCGGTGAGCAGGATCGCGGACAGAATGATGTTGACATCATCCATGTGATTGAACTGGCTGTACAGTGCCGGCGCCGGCAGCGCAACCAGGTATGGGAAATCCTTCCGTGCGGCCTCGAAGGTGTCGCGTCTGCACTGTTTCGCATGGTGCGGACAGTGACGGCAGCATTCGCCGCAGTCGATGCAGAACTCCGGAATGATAAATGCTTTTCTGTCCCGGATACGGATGGCCTGCGTCGGACAGCGCTTGAGACAGGAAAAACAACCGACACATTTTTCTTCATTCAGATAAACGGAATGATAAAATTTGTTCATGTAAAAAATCCCCTTTGGCCGGTAAATACGGTCACTGCTTTAATAGACGGAGATGAATACTGCGCGTTACATGTCACTCCCTGACCACGCATTTATTGCGGGGTCAGGTCGAAAATGTTGTGGCTACTGCGCAGTCATCATTACCTGTGAAAGTCCGTCAGACGATGTTGATCGTCATGGTGACGGTGGTGCCGACGCCGATCTCGGTATCAATCTGCATGTCATCGGAGGAACGTTTCATGTTCGGAAGTCCCATCCCCGCGCCGAAGCCGAGAGAATTGATCTCGTCGTTCGCGGTGGAGAATCCCTCCTGCATGGCCTGTTCGATATCCGGGATGCCCGGTCCGACATCCTTCAGCACCATGATGATCCGATCGGGGAAAATATCCACGTCGATGACGCCTCCGTTCGCGTGAATGACCATGTTGATCTCACCTTCATAGATGGCGATGGAGCAGCGCCGGATGACATCCGGGGGAAAATTCATGCGTTTCAGATTCTGCTTTAACTGGCTGCTCGCCTCCCCGGCGCGTGTGAAATCAGTACCGTCCACCTGATACTGATAATGGATGCTGTTCATATCTAATATCCCCTTTCGTGATAGAGCTTGCCGCAGGCCTCATACATGGGCGACGTCGACTGAAGGACCACGATGCCGCAGTCCTGCGCCATCTCGATCATCTCCGCCGTCGGCTTTTTGCCGCGGATAAATGCGATACAGATGATGTCCAGCATCTCGGCGGTGCGGATCACCTGCGGATTGGTCAGTCCTGTCAGAAGCAGGGCGTTCCTCTTGATAAAAGCGAGTACATCACTCATCATATCCGAACCGCAGATGGTCTCGATCTCCCTGCCCAGATCCGCGGATTCGGTCAATACGTCGGCGTCTAATAACTCAGCAACTTTTCCGATTGTCATAGCAGCATGGCCTCCTGAAAATAATGTATGTATAGTGCAGGCCGCCGGAAACCGGCGGCTGAATCTCCTGATGAGGTATGATAGTCACGGATCCCGAAGTCATGAATCACACCGTGTGCGCTCCGTTCACGACCTGTTAATCCCGGTGCCATCATCATATCATATCGTTTAGATATATTCAACAATAAGTGTCAGCTTTTTCCGGAGCAAACAGAATCATGTTCGTGAAATTAAACAAAACTAACTGCAAGAATTTGGAAATATTGATAAAAAAATAACAATAAAAATATAACGTTTTTGTTGAAATGTATATGTTTTAATGATATTATAACTGTTGTATAGGCAATACACACGTATATAGGAGGTACAATTTTGGAAAACGCAAATCGTGTTCCTTTTCGAGGAACCAAAGAACAGGAAGCGCAGCTTCTTGACGTGATCGCGGAATTGCGTGGCACGAAGGGGTGTCTGATGCCGATCATGCAGAAAGCGCAGGACATTTATGGCTATCTGCCATATGAGGTTCAGAAACTGATCTCCGACGAGATGGAAGTTCCGTTGGAGAAAATCTACGGAGTTGCGACATTCTACTCCATGTTCAATCTTTATCCGAAAGGTCAGTACAAGATATCCGTCTGCCTTGGGACAGCGTGCTATGTCAAGGGTTCCGGCGGTATCTACAGCGAGCTCATGGAGAAGCTCGGGATCGAGGGCGGACAGTGTACGGCGGACGGCCGGTTTTCGCTGGATGCCTGTCGCTGTATCGGCGCCTGCGGTCTGGCTCCGGTCATGATGATCAATGATGACGTCTATGGCCGTCTGACGCCGGACGAGATCGACGGTATCCTGGCGAAGTATAACTGATGCTGCCCGAGATCTCACTTAACATTCTGGATATTGCTCAGAATTCCATCTCTGCTGAGGCTTCCCTGGTTCAGATTACGGTGGATACCGATACCGTCGGTCATCGGCTCCGCGTGATTATTGAGGACGATGGGAAAGGTATGTCAGAAGAAGCCGTTGCAGCAGTGACTGATCCTTTTTATACGACGAGGACGACGCGCAGTGTCGGTCTCGGTATTCCTTTTTTAAAGCAGGAAGCCGAGTGCACGGGCGGATCATTTTCTATTTGTTCAGAGCCAGGCAGAGGGACGACGGTGACGGCCGTATTCTGTACGGATCACATCGACTGTATGCCTCTGGGGGATGTGAACGCTACGATTCTGTCTCTTGTGACGATGCATGCGCAGCCGGACTTTTTGTATACAAGGATGGTGGACGGCCGGTCATTTACGCTTGATACGCGCGAGATGAGGGAGATCCTGGGGGACATACCGTTCGATCAGCCGGATGTCGGTCTGTTTCTGAGAGATTATCTGGAAGAAAACGAAGCAGATGTGAAAGTGTCGTCAACAGACTGACCCGTGTTATACCTGCATGACTCAGAGGCAGGGTATCCGACTTTCACATACGAAGGTTTACTGATTATTTTTTGGAGGATAACGATGAAATCACTGGAAGAATTAAAAGCAATCCGCGAGAGGATGCAGGGGCAGGTCGGCCTTCGCTCCAGCGACGCCGACAGCACCCGCGTAGTGGTCGGTATGGCTACCTGCGGGATCGCGAGCGGCGCCCGCCCTGTTTTGAATCTGCTTTCAAATGAAGTGCAGTCCAGACAGCTGGAAGGCATTGTAGTCACACAGACCGGATGTATCGGCCTTTGCCAGTATGAGCCGATCGTAGAGGTGTTCGAGCCCGGCAAAGAAAAAATTACATATGTAAAAGTAAACGAAGAAAAGGCAAAAAATATTCTCGAAGAGCATCTGATCGGCGGCAAGGTTGTCGAGAAGTACCTGCTCCGTATGGATGAGAAAAATTAAGGAGGGAGAGACTGATATGTATCGAGCACATGTATTGGTTTGCGGTGGTACAGGCTGCACTTCCTCCGGAAGCGCACAGATCATCGAGATGTTTAAACGGGAAATCAAAAATAACGGTCTTGAGGAGGAGATCTCCGTTGTTCAGACAGGCTGTCACGGACTCTGCGCAGAGGGTCCGGTTGTGATCATTCAGCCGGAAGGCATTTTTTACGCCAGAGTTCAGCTGGACGATGTGGAGGAGATCGTTGCGGAGCATCTGCTGAAGGGCAGGGTCGTAGAGCGTCTGGTCTACCACGACGCAAAGAAGTATGACGGATTCGCCTCTCTGAACGAGACCGTATTTTATAAAAAACAGCACCGGATCGCACTCCGGAACTGCGGTGTGATCAATCCGGAGAGCATTGACGAGTATATCGGTACCGGCGGATATGAGGCACTCGGCAGGGTTCTGACTGAGATGACGCCGGACGAGGTGATTCAGACGATTCTGGACAGCGGGCTTCGCGGACGCGGCGGCGCGGGTTTCCCGACCGGTTTGAAATGGAAGTTTGCTTCCGGAAACCGCGGCAATGTCCAGAAGTATGTCTGTTGCAACGCGGATGAGGGTGACCCGGGAGCGTTCATGGACCGTTCCGTACTCGAGGGCGATCCCCATGTGGTTCTGGAGGCCATGGCCATTGCCGGCTACGCGATCGGCGCCAGCCAGGGTTACATCTATGTCCGTGCAGAATATCCCATCGCGGTCGAGCGTCTGAATATCGCGATCGGCCAGGCGAAAGAATACGGCCTGATCGGCAAGAATATTTTTGATACCGGATTTGATTTTGATATTGAGCTCCGTCTCGGCGCCGGCGCTTTCGTCTGCGGTGAGGAGACAGCTCTGATGACTTCCATCGAGGGCAACCGCGGTGAGCCGCGTCCGAGACCCCCGTTCCCGGCGGTGAAGGGTCTGTTTGAGAGCCCTACGATCCTGAATAACGTTGAGACCTGGGCGAACATTCCGCAGATCATCATCAACGGGCCGGAATGGTTCTCCTCCATGGGTACGGAGAAGTCCAAGGGAACGAAGGTATTCGCTCTCGGCGGCAAGATCAACAACACCGGACTGGTGGAGATCCCGATGGGTACGACGCTCCGCACCGTCATCGAGGAGATCGGCGGCGGCATCCCGAACGGCAAGAAGTTCAAGGCGGCTCAGACCGGCGGCCCGTCCGGCGGATGTATCCCGGCGGAGCATTTTGATATTCCGATTGATTATGATAACCTGATCAGCATCGGTTCCATGATGGGATCCGGCGGACTGATCGTTATGGATGAAGATACCTGTATGGTAGATATCGCGAAGTTCTTCCTGCAGTTTACCGTGGACGAGTCCTGCGGAAAGTGCACGCCCTGCCGTGTGGGTACGAAGCGCCTGCTGGAGATCCTCGAAAAGATCACGAGCGGCCGGGGTACCGTCGAGGACATTGATAAGATGGAGGAGCTCTGCTACTATATCAAAGAGAACGCACAGTGCGGTCTGGGCCAGACGGCGCCCAACCCGGTGCTGTCTACCCTGCGCTATTTCCGTGACGAGTATATGGAGCATGTCGTGAACAGGCATTGTCCGGCCGGCGTATGCAAGAAGCTGATTACCTACAAGATCGACCCGATCAAGTGTAAAGGATGTACGCTCTGCGCGCGCAACTGCCCGGTTGACGCTATTGAGGGATCGGTAAAGACCGCTCACAGCATTGATCCGAGCAAGTGTGTGAAGTGTGGAACCTGTATTGACAAGTGTCGTTTTGGCGCTATTTACAAAGAGTGATGGAGGTATCAGTAATGGAATATGTGAATATTAAGATTAATGGTGTGGAGATATCTGCCCCGGCAGGCTCTACCATTTTGGAGGCAGCGCGCCTTGCGAACATTGAGATACCGACCTTATGCTATTTAAAAGAGATCAATGAGATCGGCGCCTGCAGGATGTGTGTTGTAGAAGTAAAAGGGGCGAGGAGTCTGGTGACCGCCTGTGTATACCCGATCAACGAGGGCATGGAGGTGTGGACCAACACCCCGAAGATCATTTCCTCCCGGAGAAAGACGCTGCAGCTTCTTCTTTCGAACCACGACAGAAAGTGCCTCTCCTGTGTCCGCAGCGGGCGCTGTGAACTGCAGAAGCTCTGCCATGACTACAACGTGGACGATGAGGGACTGTATGACGGTGAGAGGAACCATTTCGAGCTGGATACATCCGCAGCCCACATGGTGCGCGACAACAACAAATGTATCCTCTGCCGCCGCTGTACCGCAGTCTGCGCGAAGACGCAGGGGATCGGTGTAATCGGCGCGAACGAGCGAGGATTTAAGACCTTTATCGGTTCTGCTTTCAATATGGATCTGGCCGAGACGAGCTGTGTCTCCTGCGGACAGTGTATTGCCGCATGTCCGGTCGGCGCGATCTATGAGAAGGATAATACGGCGGATGTTTTCGCGGCTCTGGCTGATCCGGATAAGTATGTGGTCGTTCAGACCGCACCGGCCGTTCGTGCCGGTCTGGCTGAGGCGTTTGGTTACCCGATCGGGACGGATGCGGAGGGCAAGCTTGCCGCAGCTCTGCGCAGGCTCGGTTTTGATAAAGTATTTGATACGAATTTCAGTGCCGACCTGACGATTATGGAGGAGGCCAATGAGTTCCTTGACCGTGTACAGAACGGCGGGAAGCTGCCGCTGATTACCTCCTGTTCACCGGGCTGGATCAAATACTGTGAGCATTATTTCCCGGACATGACGGAGAATCTCTCCAGCTGCAAATCCCCGCAGCAGATGTTCGGCGCCATCGCAAAGTCCTACTACGCGGAGAAGATGGGGATCGACAAAGAGAAGATGATCGTCGTCAGCGTGATGCCGTGTACTGCGAAGAAGTTCGAGATCGGCAGAGACGACCAGGCCGCGAACGGCGTGCCGGATGTGGATATCGCCATCACGACACGGGAGCTCGCCCGGATGATCGAGCGCGCAGGCCTGATCTTCGATTCCCTTCCGGATGAGAAGTTTGATGAGCCGCTCGGACTCGGCACCGGCGCAGCCGTGATCTTCGGCGCGACCGGCGGCGTGATGGAGGCGGCGCTTCGTACCGCGGTGGAGAAGCTGACCGGTGAGGAGCTTGCGAACCTTGACTTCACGGATGTCAGAGGCACACAGGGTGTCAAGGAAGCTACATACAACGTCGCCGGCATGGATGTGAAGGTTGCCGTAGCGTCCGGTCTTTCGAACGCGAGAGACCTGTTAAAGAAGGTACAGTCCGGCGAGGCGGATTATCACTTTATCGAGATCATGGGATGCCCGGGCGGCTGTGTCAACGGCGGCGGTCAGCCCCAGCAGCCGGGATATATCCGCAATACCGTGGATATACGTGCAAAACGCGCAGAGGTCCTCTACAATATCGATAAAAATAATCCGATCCGGAAATCACATGAGAATCCGGCGATCATTGAGCTCTACGATACATATCTCGGAGAGCCGGGCAGCCACAGAGCGCATGAGCTGCTCCATACGACTTATGTAAAACGAGTGGTAAATAAAGAATTATAAGAGGGTTTAATGTATGAAATGAAAGTCATGTCAGAAATTTTCCGGCATGGCTTTCTTCTTGTCATATGCACAGGGGCGTGTAAGGGACTGTGGCAGTTTGTTGTTACAAGTCACATCCTCACCAAATTTACGCTTTTTAATCCTTACAGGATGTGACTTGCAACAGCATCCGTCCATGCAAAATCGCTACGCGATGGGACGGATGCTCGAAACCACAACGTTTTCGGCCTGACCACGCAGCAAGTGCGTGGTTAGGGAGTGACCAGTAACAGCTTGTTACTGCGCGAAGAGTATGAGACAAAAACAACTTTACAGGCCGCAATAATTTCCTTATAATAGAAGCATGGCATAACTTAATAACGGTAAAGAATTTTAGAAAAATTTTAGAAAGTTTATCATTTCTTTCCGGGGTCTGACCCCTTAAGGAGGGTTTTACATGGAGGTTATCAAATTTCAGGACGCGAATTGCGCGCACTGCTATAAGTGTCTCAGGAACTGTGATGTGAAGGCGATACGGATTAAGGACGGTCAGGCGCAGATTGTCCGGGAGATGTGTATTTTCTGCGGCCACTGTATGGAGATCTGTCCGCAGAAGGCGAAGACGCTGGAGAGCGATCTGGACTATGTGAAACAGATGTTAATGCGTAAAGAGAAAGTGGTCGTCTCCCTAGACCCGTCCTACTGCGGTCTGATCAGCAGCAACAGGCCGAAGAAGATCATCGACGCGCTGTTGAAGCTCGGATTCACCGATGTACGGGAGACGGCGGAAGGCGCCGACCTGGTGACACGGGAATATGTCCGCCTGATCAATGAGGGAAAGATGGAGAATATCATCATTTCGCATTGCCCGGCTATTGTTTATCTGATTGAAAAGCATTATCCGCTGCTGATCCCCTATCTGGCGCCGGTGGTCTCTCCGATGGTCGCGCACGGCCGCATGATCAAGGAGCAGATGGGCGCGCATGTGAAGGTCGTGTTTATCGGCCCCTGCGTGGCGAAGAAGATGGAAGCCGAGGACGACCGCGCGACGGTGGGAGCGGTGGACGCCGTGCTTGAGTTCAATGAGCTGGAACAGTGGCTGGAGGACGAGGGAATCGATCTGGAAGCATGCGAGGAGCTGGAGTTTGACAATAAGAACCCCATGGTGAACGAGCTGTATCCGGTTCCGACCGGCATCGTCCGGGCTGTCAATACATACGGCGCGGATAGCAAATACATCAATATGTCGGTCAGCTCCATCAAGAGCTGCCGCGAGCTGTTCCATATCATGAAGCAGGGATACTTAAGCGGTGTGTTCGCGGAGGTCAGTCTCTGTGCGGGAGGATGTGTGAACGGTCCCGGTGTGAACAAGAGCCGTGGCTTCCGTTTTAAGTCCGCGATCAGTATTGAGAATAATGCCTGTCTGCAAAACCCCGGGCTTCCCCGTCTGCTTTCGGAGGATCGGATGCGGAGGGGCTTCACGCCGATGCAGGTGATCGACCGTCTTCCCGGCGAGAAGCAGATCAAAGAGATCTTAAAGACCATCGGCCGGAGCAACAGCGATACGGAGTTCAACTGCGGCGCCTGCGGCTATGCGACCTGCCGTGAGAAGGCCGTCGCTATTTATCAGGGAAAAGCGGAGGCGGATATGTGCCTGATCCGCACCTATGAGAATACCCGTTCCATGGCGAATGTCGTGATCAATAATATGCCGAGCATCGTCCTGATCACGGATCAGGATTTCAGGATTCTGGAATATAACCGGATGGCGGAGAAGGTGTTTGGCGCGACAAAACGGGAGGCGGTAAAGACTTATCTGTTCGATTACATAGAAACCGCCGAATTCGAAGAGGTGATGCGGACACATGAGACGAAGATCCATTATAAAAAGAAATGGAACTTCTACAACATGACAGTCCTGGAGACGATCGTTTATCTGGAGGATTCCGACCACCTGCTCGCGATCATTGAGGATATCACTGCGGAGGAAGAGCAGGAGGAGAAGCTGATGCTCCGCAAGCTGAATTCGATTCGGATGGCGCAGGACGTCATTGACAAGCAGATGCTGACGGCACAGAAGATTGCCGGTCTTCTCGGTGAGACGACGGCGGAGACAAAGGCTACCCTGACGCAGCTGCGCGAATATATGCTGGAGGATGACGCAATATGAACAGGAATATTTCGATTGATCTGGCTTATAAGAGTGTCAACCACGTGGGCGAGGAGCTGTGCGGCGATAATGTAGAGATCGTAAACAATGATGACAGCCGGATTCTGATCCTGACGGACGGGATGGGAAGCGGCGTCCGGGCCAATATTTTGGCGACACTGACGTCCCGGATCATCGCCACGATGATGCGACATAAGATGTCCGTGGACGAGGTGGTTTCCACGATTGCGAAGACGTTGCCGATCTCCTCGGTCAATGGCGCGGCCTACTCCACCTTCAGTGTGATTCAGGCATTTGAGAACGGTCGGGTTTATGTCGTGGAGTATGATAATCCGGAGTGCATTCTGATCCGGCACGGGAAGGTGGAAAAGCTGCCGTTTCGCTACCGTAATATCGAAGGAAAGGAGATCCGGGAGTGTGAGATATGGTCCGAGATCGGAGATTCCTTCGCGATTATGAGCGACGGATGCCTGTACTGCGGTACGGGGGATATCATGAACTATTCCTGGGACTGGAAAGCTCTTTCCGGATGTGCGGCTAAAGCGGCCGGCCGTTCCCGGAATGCCCAGCAGATGGCGGATTATATGAACAATGCCTGTAAAGAGCTGTATGGGAACAAACCGACGGATGATACAACCGTGGCAGTCCTGCGGATTCAGGAAGAGCATATCCTGAGCATTCTCACCGGCCCGCCGGCGGATAAGGCGGACGACTACCGGATGGTGGAAGCGTTCATGGAGACAGGAGGGATTAAGATCGTTTCCGGCGGAAGCACCAGCCAGATGGTTGCGCGCGTTCTGAATGAAAAACTGATTCACGTTGACGGGGAGATGGATGCGGAGGTTCCGCCGATGTCCAGGATCAACGGTGTGGATCTGGTGACGGAGGGCGTGCTGACCATTCACAAGACGGTAGAGCTGCTGGAACGCTATGTCGATAATGACGTGTCGGATGATTTTTTTCTGGAATTAAGCAAAGACAATGGAGCGACGCGTCTGGCCTGCTATCTGATGGAAGACTGTTCTACAGTGAAGCTTTTTGTCGGAAAAGCGGTCAATGCAGACTATAACGACAAGACACTGCCGTTTGACATCTCCGCACGGCAGAGTCTGACACAGAGTCTGATCAGTGTTCTGGAGAAGATGAACAAAAAAGTAGAGGTTTATTATTATTAGGAACTGTCGGGAAATAACCTGTGCAGAGTGTGCCGCATCCTGCGTGAAGCACAAGCCATACAAAAGCAGCGCAGCGGGTTCCGGATTTAGACGAACTGAAATTCAGGTGATAAAATGGGTTTGAAGACACAGACGAGAGAAAACAGTACATTAAAAGCGCGAAGGAGACAGCAGCATTTGCGACAGAAACGACGGCAGAAGATTTTTATAGCGGCAGTGATCGTCATACTGATCGCCGTGATTTATCTGGCGGTCTCCGTGTTTTTCATGCGTCATTTTCTGCCGCATACAGTTGTAAACGGCATATCCTGTTCCGGAAAAACGGCAGAGCAGAGCAGAGAACTGTTCGTACAGATGGCTTCTGATTATACACTGACACTGAAGGAACGCGATGGCGGACAGGAGGAGATCTCCGGATCCGCGATCAGTCTGGAGGTCAGTCTCGGAACCAGTCTGGAAGACCTTTTACAGGAGCAGAACGGGTTTGCATGGGTGTTCTCGCTTTTTAACAATGAGGAGAGCGAAATCACGGCTGATATAAGCTATGACGAAGCAGCACTGACGCAGGTCGTATCCGGCCTGACCTGCATGGATGAGACACAGATGTATGATTCTGAGGACGCCTGTCTTTCTGCATATACGGCGGGCAGCGGCTATGAGCTGGTCGCAGAGGTTTACGGAACGCGGATTCAGGAATCCGTACTGATGGAAAAGCTGGATGAAGCGATCCTTTCCTTATCCGGGGAACTGGATCTTGAGGCAGCGGGCTGTTATGCGGAACCTGTTTACACAGCGGATTCGGAGGCGGCGCAGACCATGCTGTCTGTCGCGAACCAATATGTCAATACGACGATTACCTATGTATTCGGTGATAATACGGAGGTGATCGACGGCTCCGTCATCAGCCAGTGGATACAGATATCCGACGATCTGAGCGTGACGCTGGATGAGGAGCAGGAGGCTGCTTTTATCTCCGATCTCGCGAGTACCTACGATACGAAATGGAAATCCCGTACGCTTGTCTCACATTCAGGGACGACCGTGACAGTTCCTTCCGGCGGGAATTACGGCTGGCGGGTGAATCAGGATGAGACATTGAGCGCACTGCAGGGATATCTGGAAGCAGGAGAGGACTATACCGGCGAGGTGGTATATTATCAGACAGCTGCGCAGTACGGAGAAAATGATTATGGGTCGACGTATATCGAAGTGAGCATTTCCGATCAGCATTTCTGGTACTATGTGGACGGCGTTGTGGTGCTGGAGTCCGATTTTGTCTCCGGCGACGTCGCGAAGGGACACGATACGCCGAAGGGGGCTTACCGCATTGCCTATAAAGCCAGAGATCAGGTGCTGGAGGGCCAGGGATATTCGTCTCCGGTCAGCTACTGGATGCCGTTTGTCGACGGATGCGGATTCCATGACGCTTCCTGGAGGTCAGAGTTCGGCGGCAGCATCTATCTGAAGAACGGTTCTCACGGATGTCTGAATCTGCCGACGTGGGCGGCAAAACAGCTGTATGATCTGATTGAGGCCGGGACAGCCGTACTTATTTACTGAGGTTTTCGGTGACTGTTCAGGCGAATCCTTTGCACCTGCTTCGAAGGACGTATGCTGACGTAAATTACAGGTTTACATTGAGAGGTGACAGTTTGAATGCGAAGATGCTTCCAATAGGAGTCGATGACTTTCGAAAAATCCGGACAGAAGATTATTATTACGCAGATAAAACCAGTTTTATCAGGGATTTGTTACTAAACAGAGGAGAAGTAAACCTGTTTACGCGTCCGCGCCGCTTTGGCAAAAGCGTGAATATGAGTATGTTAAGGCGTTTTTTTGAGATAGGCGAAGACGGAAAATTGTTTGATGGTCTGGCTATTTCTAATGAGACAAAGCTGTGTGAAACATATATGGGACAGTTCCCTGTGATTTCAATCAGCTTAAAAACAGCCCATGGCGACAGTTATGAGTTCGCAAAGAATGAACTCTGTACTGTTATTGCAAATGAAGCACTGAGGTTTCCGTTTCTTGCTACGAGTGAAAAGCTTACGGAAACCGAAAAGAAAAGATATGATCAGCTCACAAAGGTAGATGAAACTCTGCAAAGTGCCTTCGCCATGTCTGAGGCTACGATCACCAGCAGTTTAAAAACACTGTCCCAGCTTTTGGAGAAGCATTATGGGCGGAAAGTGATCATTCTGATTGATGAATACGATGTGCCGCTGGCGAAAGCAAATGTATTCGGATACTATGATAAAATGATTGTTCTGATTCGAAACATGCTGGATGCTGCGTTAAAAACGAACGAAAGTCTTTTTTTTGCGGCGATGACCGGATGCCTGAGGATTTCAAAAGAAAGCATTTTTACCGGTCTGAATAACCTGAAAATATATTCGCTTTTAGACGCGGAATGTAATGAATGTTTTGGATTTACTGATGCCGAGGTTCGACAGATTCTGGATTATTACGGGCTTTCCGAATACTACGATACCACGAAAGAATGGTATGATGGATACAGGATTTCAGATGCATATGTCTATAATCCCTGGGATGTCATCAATTGGTGCAACCAATTACTGAAAAATCCGGACAAAAGGCCAAAGAGCTATTGGAAAAACTCCAGCAGTAATGAAGAAGTCAGAAAATTCATCCGCCGGATGGGTGACGGTGTGACGAAAGCTCAGGTTGAACGGCTGATTTCCGGAGAAACTGTCCAGAAATCACTCGAAGAACAGCTGACTTATAATACCATGTATGACAGCGTTGAAAACATGTGGAGCCTTCTGTTTGCGACCGGCTACCTGACTCCGGCCGAGATGCCTTACGGCAATCTGGCACGCCTGAAAATTCCGAATAACGAAGTCCGCGATATTTTCAGTGATTTTATCCTGGAATTGTTTGAGGAAAAAGTGGCGGAGGACGGAACTCTGGTGACAGAGTTCTGCGCAGCATTGAAAAATGGCGATACGGCTGATGTCGAGCGCGTGCTTATGAAGGCTATGGGAAAGACCATCAGCATCCGTGATACAGCTGTCAGAAAAGAGTTCAAGGAAAGCTTTTATCACGGTCTGATTCTCGGAATCATCCTCTTTAAAAGCGATTGGGGAGTCACTTCAAACCGGGAATCCGGTGATGGATATTATGATCTTCAGATAGAGATTGAAGAGGAAGAAACCGGCATTATCATCGAAATAAAATATGCAGAGGGCGGAGATCTTGACGCAGCCTGTAAGGACGCTCTGGATCAGATCAATAAGAATCATTATACGGCTGAATTGAGAGAAGATGATATGCACAAAATTCTCAAATATGGAATCGCCTGCTATAAAAAGCAGTGCAGGGCAGTTTTAGAGCGGGAATCGTTCTGATCCGCCTTAAGGAACTGTCGATCCATAACCTATGCATCTTGCACCGCCTAAAACGCAAATCGCAGGTCCTAAATAATGTGATTTTCGGAGGAATAAACTGAATGGATTGTCAGGATCAGAACCAGATACAGGATTACTGGAACGACTTTTTTAAAGAGAAAGACTTAAAGAATATAGATTTTGATGACATTGACTTTACGTTTCCCCCGCCGGAGGAAGAACCGTACCGGCAGTATTATTTTATAGCTGTCTGCCGTAAGTGGGTGAAACAGTTTGAGCGGGAAAATGGCCGCCCGCCGAAAGCCTGCGTGGTCAATATGGGATGCCAGATGAACGCCCGCGACTCTGAGAAGCTGCGCGGCATTTTAAAATCCATCGGGTATGAGGAACAGGACTCGGAGGAGCATGCGGATTTTGTGCTCTACAACACCTGCACGGTCCGGGAGAATGCAAACAACAAGGTCTACGGCAGGCTGGGGTATCTGCAGGGCTATAAGAAAAAAAATCCTCACATGGTGATCGTCCTCTGCGGCTGCATGATGCAGGAGGAAAAGACAGTCTCAAAAATCCGTCAGAGCTACCGTTTTGTAGATCTGATTTTCGGCACGCATAACATTTTCAAATTCGCCGAGCTGATCGCACAGACGCTGAAAGAGCGCCGGATGATCGTGGATATCTGGGAGGATGCACAGCAGATCGTCGAGCAGCTGCCCAATGAACGGCAATATCCGTTTAAAAGCGGCGTCAATATCATGTTCGGCTGCAATAATTTCTGCAGCTACTGCATCGTTCCCTATGTGCGCGGTCGCGAGCGCAGCCGGAAACCGGATGAGATCATCCGTGAGATCAAAGATTTTGTGGCGGACGGCGTCATCGAGGTCATGCTTCTCGGCCAGAATGTCAACTCCTATGGGAAGAGTCTGGAAGAGCCGATGACCTTCGCGCAGCTGCTCTCGCAGATCGATCAGATCGACGGTTTAGAGCGCATTCGTTTTATGACTTCGCACCCGAAGGATCTTTCCGATGATCTGATCAAAGTCATGGGCAGATCCCGGAAGATATGCCGGCATCTCCATCTGCCGCTGCAGTCCGGAAGCAGCCGGCTGTTAAAAATCATGAACCGGCATTATACAAAGGAACATTATCTCGGGCTTGTCGATAAAATCCGCGCCGCCGTACCGGATATCGCGCTCACCACCGATATCATTGTCGGATTCCCCGGAGAGACGGAGGAGGACTTTGAAGATACCATGGATGTCATCCGCAGCGTCCGCTTTGACAGCGCGTTTACGTTTATTTACTCCAGACGGACCGGTACACCGGCCGCCTCCATGGAAAATCAGGTGCCGGAGGATGTCATAAAAAAACGCTTTGACAGACTGCTTCGCGAGGTTCAGACGATCGCTGCGGAAAAAGCAGAAGCTTTAACCGGGCGGACGATGGATGTGCTGGTGGAAAGCATCAACCGGCAGGATGGCGGTCTGGTGACCGGCCGCCTCAGCAACAACAGTGTCGTTCACCTGCCCGGAGATGAAAGTCTGATCGGAAGGATTGTGAAAGTACATCTGGATACATGCAAAGGCTTTTATTATTACGGAAGCCGGGTATATTGAGTAAGGGAAGCGAATGAATCAAAAGATCGGAAAAAAAGAAATTATTCTGTTAATTGTCATATTTATAGCCATACTTGCCGTCTGGCTCGGTTTTCGCATGATGAAAACGGATGCCGGGAATCTCGTCAGGATCACGGTCGACGGAGAAGAATACGGCACCTATGATCTGGATACCGATCAGGAGATCCCGATTGAGATCGACGGCGAGGTCACGAATACCCTCGTGATCCGGGACGGAGAAGCAGATATGATCGAGGCGGACTGCCCCGATCAGCTCTGTGTCAATATGAACGCAGTCTCTGTGGAAAGCGAGACGATCGTCTGCCTGCCGAACAAAGTGGTCGTGGAGGTCATCGCCTCAGAAGAGGAGGCGGCATTCGATGCAATCGCACAGTGAACAGTGTGAAATCCGTGTTATTTTGTGTTTGAAATGTGAACTCTGAGGAAAAATATCAGCCGTATCTCTACCAGGATCAGCATTCATGTAAACAATGATATCCAGGCCTCTGTGTTTGATCAGATTGTTGACGCGGACTGGCTGGAGCTGAGTAAATACGCAAACGGCGACCTGCTGAACCGGTTTAACAACGATATCAGCACGGTTTCGTCGAATGCGGTCATCTGGCTTCCGAATATCATCGTCGCCGTTTATAATTTTATCGCGACATTCTGTGTGATTTTTTACTATGATTCGACCATGGCCTGGAT